>NZ_JBJPHW010000007.1:0-258257 GCF_053471285.1 Phreatobacter aquiterrae
GGATTGCGTGTCGCGGCCCGAGGCCGTCCCTCAAGGCATCGGCGAGAACCCTTGCGCTGCCGCTGGCCTCCATCAGCTTGCCGAAGACGGCGCCCAGCAGAAAGAGCGGGAAATAGAGAATGATGAAGCGCCCGGTTGCCGGCATGAAGACCTGGGTGAAGGTCGCAAGAACCGGTCCGCCTTCGGCGACGAGCACGGCCAGGACGGAAAGGGCCGGGGCGCTGAGCAGCAGGCTGGCGCCGCGATAGGTCAGGATGACCAGTGCCGCGAGCGCGGCGAGCATGACGATGATCCCGCTCATCCCTTGCGGCCTCGCGGCCAGGGCATCGTGCCGGGGCCCGCGAAGGCAGGATCGACCTTCACAGCCATGCGAGCGACCGCAGAAGAATGAGAACGATCGTGACAGGCACCACGACCCTGAGGAGCCACCACCAGACCCATCCGACCCGCGTGTTGCCGAGATCGGCGTCTGCGAGCGCCGTTGACGGGGCGAGACGCCATCCAACGAAGACTGCGCAGGCCAGTCCGCACAGCGGCAGCAGGATGTTGGAGGTCGCCTGATCGACCAGATCGAGCAGAGGCAGCCCGCCGATCTTCCAGCGCTCCAGCACGCCGTAACTCAGCGCCGAGGGCAGTCCCGCCAGAAAGACGGCAAGGGTCACCATGGCGACCGCAGCCGATCTCGACCGTCCGGCGCGGTGGACCACGACGGACACGGGAACCTCGAGCAGAGAAATCATGGATGTCAGCGCCGCCGCCGCCAGCAGGAGGAAGAAGACGAGGCCGATGACGGAGCCGCCCGGCATCTGGACGAAGACCTGTGGCAGCGTGATGAAGGCGAGCCTCGGTCCCGCAGCCGGGTCGCCTCCGAAGGCGAAGACCGCAGGAAAGATGGCAAGCCCCGCCAGGATGGCGAAGATCGTGTCCCCGGCCGCGACCGCCACCGCCGCACGCGGGATGCTGGTGCGCCGGTCGAGATAGCTGCCATAGGTGATGAAGACCGCCATGCCGACGCCGAGCGAAAAGAAGGCCTGGCCGAGCGCATTGAGATAGACCGCCGGGCGGGAAAAGGCGCTCCAGTCCGGGGCGAGAATGAACGCCACGCCGCGCGTGCCGCCCGGCAGCGTTACCGAGAAGGCGGCCAGCAGCAGCACGATCATCGCCAGAGCGGGCATCAGCCACCGGTTGATCCGCTCGATGCCGCCCTTGATGCCCGCGCTGACCACGAGCGCCGCCGCCGCCAGCATCGCCGCCTGCCAGAGGATCGGCTCGACGGAATGGCTGATGAAAGCCTCGAAATAGGCGCTGAAGCCCGTGCCGCTCGAGCGCCAGAGCCCTCCCGTCGCGGCTCCGAAGACATAACGCAGCGCCCAGCCGGCAATCACGGCGTAGTAGCTCAGGATGAGGCCCGCCGCGATCACGCCGAGCCAGCCGGCATGGCGCCAGACCGAGGACTCCTGGCCCGTCTCGAAAGCAGCGACCGCATCGGCGCCCGCCCGTCGGCCGAGCGCCAGCTCCGCGATCATCAGGGGAAGGCCGATGGCGATAACGAAGCCGAGGTAGATCAGAAGAAAGGCCGCGCCGCCATTCTCGCCCGTCACATAGGCGAACCGCCAGATGTTGCCGAGCCCAACCGCCGCGCCGATGGTCGCGATGATGAACCCGGCGCTGGAGCCCCACTGCTCCCTCAGCATCGGCCGCGCGCCCCCGCCGCGACGATGCCCTCGACAGGCAAGGAGAGCCCGAGCCCACCCGACATCATGGCGCAGTTCCCTGCTCAGAAGGTGGCACGACGAGCACATCGATCGTCGCCGCCTGGAGCACTGCTGCAGCGACGCTGCCCAGCAGCAACCGGGAAAGGCCGGACTGGCCCCGTGTACCGATGACGAGCAGGTCGACATTGCTCGCTGCCGCTGCCTGGAGGATGGTGGCCGCCGTCGTCCCCCCTTCGGCCTGGACCTCGACGTGGTGAGGTGCCAGCGGCAAGGTTCTGGCAAAGGCGCGCAGGTCCTCGGTGGCCGCAGCTTTGCGCGCCTCGATGTGCCGCTCGATGTCCTGTAGCGACGCAGGAGCACGCATCATCAGGCCAACTTCAGGGATTCCAATCGTGCGAACCAGCGACAACTTCGCATGTGAGGCAAGTTCGAGCCTCGCCATAATCCCAACCGCCCGCGCCGAGGGCGCCGAAAGATCGGTGGCTGCCATGACATGCCTGTAAGGACCCGTCGGCATGCCGTTGGCCATCAGGACTGGCATAGGGCTGTAGCGGATCACGCGTTCCGCAGTGGTTCCCATGAATGCGTCGCGCAGAATCTGGCGCCGGTGCGAGCCGATCACGAGAAGATCCGGCTGCGTCAGCCTGGCGAAGGCCACGATGCCTTCGAAAGGATTGTCGAGGCTCACCCCATGGCTGCAGGCGATGCCATCGATGTCGCGGATCGTTTGGGACAACTCCACGAGAGCCTTCTCAGCCGCTTCCTTGTCGATGGACACCAAGTAATCTGGCCGGTCGCTGTCGACGACGTGCACTAGGGACAGTGAGGCGCCCGTCTCGTGCGCGATCAGCGAAGCGCGCCGAATCGCCCGATCGGATCGAGCGGAAAAATCGGTCGCTACCAGAAGCTGCCTCATGTGAACCCCGACAACAAAAAAGCGGAAATGAAAAATAATGTCGACGATGAACGCGTCAGAATTCTTCGTCAATTGAAGTGAATCAAGTAAAAAATATCAGCAAATGATACATATGTTATTGTTGCATCAAAGTAACGGACCGTCTCTATAACAATTTATATTATATTGAGCCTTCTTGACCGAAGGCGGCGCGCCTTGGGTCGAAACAGCAGAGCCATTGTTCGCCACTCGCGCCGATTCGATTTCAGTTCACATATCGACCCTCCGTCTCGATTTCGGGGATGTCCGTGCGTCCAACCTCTTGACCACCGTATAGCAATTCGACGGTGTGGTCCCCAGCGTCCTGGAGCGGCTCGACATTAAAATTCAGCGCCGGTAGCCCGTAGCGTGCCCGCCTCCCTGGTGACATAGGACGTTACTGCGATGCGACCACGAGGCCTGGACGATCAGGAAGCCGAGCGCGATGTGCCCGTGTAGGGTAATCGATCTCGCGCTTGTCGGAGAGGAGCTTGACGATGATGATGGTCGAGGAAAACGTCAGCGCGACAGCCACATAGAGACTGGTCAGGTGGTCCAGCCCCCGTGCGAGACCGATCAGGTAGCCGAAGAAGGAGGTGAAAGCGACCTGCCCGAGCCCTCTCATCAGCGACACCGCGCCGAGCGATCGGATCAGCTTCACATCGAGCTTGATGCCGACGAGAAACAGCAGGACGGCGATGCCGAGCTTGGCGAGAAGGTCGATCTGAGCGTTGGAGCGAACCAGGTCGAGTGCTGACGGCCCTGCGAGGAGTCCGACCGCCAGGAAGCTGACGATCAGCGGCTGCCGGATCACTATTCCGAGCAATCCGATCGCTGCGGCCATCCCGAGCAGCAGCGCGATCTCGGCGAACGGGGCTAGCGTGGGCAAAGACATCGCATCTCCATGGGCGAGGTCGGGGCACCTCGCTGGACGGGGCAACCTCTCATCGCTCCGGCACGATAAGAAATCGCCCGGCGGTCCGCCACGCGGCCTCAGCTTGTGCGACCGGCGACTGCGGAACTGACCGGTGAAGCGCTGGTCAGTGGGACATGAGCACGGGCACAAACAGTGCCGCCAAGACCCCCTTCGTCGCGCCGCCCATGACGAAGTCCCTCAGCCGCGAGTGACCGTATCCCCCCATCACCATCACTCCGGCTCCGACCTCAAGGGATGCCTCCTGCAGGGCCAGTGACACGGGACGATTTCCCACCGCGACGACATGGTGCCGAGCTTGCAGGCCTCTGCGGGACAGGCTGTCCACGAGTTGATCCCCGATGCCGGTCTCCAGAGGTTTCTCGTCGCCAGCGGTCATGACCGTGATTCTGGTCACTCCCGGAAGTGTACCCCGGGCGTCGGCGAGGGCGCGGGCGGCGACGCGGCTGCCGTCCCAGGCGATAGCAATATGGTCGATCTTGGCCGCCACATGGCTTTGCGGCACCAGCAGCACCGGACGCCCCGAGCCGAATATGACGGCTTCTGCCATTTCCCGGGACGTGAGGTTGTCCTCGGCCCAGGGAATGATCGCAAGATCACGATAACGCGCCTCGGCCGCAGCTCCCGCCATCGCTTCGGTTGGGGCGGCAACGCGGGTCTCCAGACTGACACCGAGGCCGCGGTTCAGCGCTCCCTGCCGCACCGCGGCCGACAGGGCCGCAGCGTGCTCGCGGCTATCGTTCTCGACTTTCTGGATCATATCCGACACGCTGATGATCATGTTGCCGAAGGTAGATGCGGCACGAGGAAGATCCACGGCATAGATGGTCGCATCTACATCGCCTCCTATTGCACCAGCCATGGCCACTGCAACGTCTGCGGCATGCACGGATGTCGCATCAGGATAGGTCAACAAAGGTACGTAGCAAATCGTCTTCATGACAGAAAATCCTCTCAGAGCCATAACTGCGAATGCAAATTTGGCAGATTGATTCACGGTGATATTGACCTGGAACAACCGGAGCCCGCGGCATTTCATCGCAATTGCCGCTCCAGCAGTGCCCGATGCCCGAGGATTGACGGGGAACAAGGACGGCGCCGGCAATCGCCTCGATGTTGATGGGCAGTCCAGAAGCAATCCCTCGCTCCGCCGGCGGGACAAGACTCCAACCGGCCGTGCAGTTGAACTCCAGCATCGGATATGAGCGACCATGAATATGCAGGCTGATCGCATGACCCTGACGGAGCCTCATGCCCATCCAGCGGCAGCCAGCCTCGCGGCGTTCGTTGTCGGCCAGGCAGGGTTGTCCGGTCAGGAAGCTGTTCGGCGGCTGGCCGCCCATGGACCCAACCGCCTGCCCGCGGAGCACCGGCGCGGGCTAGTGATGCGTCTGCTTGCCCAGTTCAACAACGTGCTCATCTTTGTGCTGCTCGGCGCTGCTGTGGTGACCGCAGCTCTGCAACACTGGGTCGATACCGGGGTCATCATCGCGGTCGTGATCGCCAATGCGCTGATCGGCTTCGTCCAGGAGGGCAAAGCCGAATCCGCGATGGCGGCGATCCGCCGCATGCTGGCACCCCGCGCAGCGGTCCTGCGGGATGGGCGGCGGATCACGGTGGATGGAGCCGATCTGGTTCCGGGTGACATCGTTCTCCTGGAGGCAGGCGACAAAGTGCCCGCAGATCTTCGGGTAATCGAGGCCCGAGGCCTTGCGGCACAGGAGGCGATCCTGACCGGCGAGTCGGTGCCTGTAGAGAAAAGCGTCGATCAAGTTCCTGCCAATGCCGCCCTTGGCGACAGACGATGCATGCTGTGGTCGGGCACGCTGATCACCCAGGGCACGGCTCGCGGGGTGATGGTGGCGACCGGAGCCGACACCGAGATCGGGCGGATCGGAGGACTTCTCGCCGAGGTGGAGCAACTGACCACGCCGCTCGTCGCACAGATGGACCACTTCGCACGCTGGCTGTCCCTGCTGATCCTGCTCGCCTCCGCTCTTCTGCTGGCCTACGGCTATTTCGTCGGGCACCATGGGTTCTCCGAGATGTTCATGGCGGTCGTGGGCGTGGCAGTCGCTGCGATCCCCGAGGGTCTGCCCGCTGTCATGACCATCACTCTGGCCATCGGTGTTCAGGCCATGGCGCGGCGCAATGCGATCGTTCGCCGCCTTCCCGCGATCGAGGCGATCGGCTCGGTCTCAGTGATCTGCACCGACAAGACTGGAACACTCACGCGCAACGAGATGGTGGTGGTCGCGGCAGAAACGCCAGACGGAGCGTTCGAGATCGCCGGCGATGGCTACGCTCCCAACGGCGCCATCACGCCCGCTGGCGACCTCTCACCCCTCGCTCTCGCTGCGGCCTCCTGCAATGACGCGGCGCTACACCGAAAGGATGGCCAGTGGTCGGTGGAAGGCGATCCCATGGAGGGAGCGCTTCTGGCCTTTGCAGGCAAGGTCGGGGTTGAGCATATCGGGCAGCGGTTGGATGCCATTCCCTTCGACAGTCGCCACCGCTTCATGGCTGTACTGTCCGACGGGCCGTCAGGCCGAGTTGTCCATGTCAAGGGCGCGCCGGAGCGCGTCCTGCGCATGTGCAGCGGCATCGACCTTGACCGTTGGCATCACAAGGCCGAATGGCTCGCACGCCGAGGTCTGCGGGTTCTGGCTCTGGCCGAGCGAGTAGAGCCGGGGGACGTCATCAATCCCGCTGCGCTGGAAGAAGGTCTATCCCTTCTCGGGCTGGTCGGCCTCATCGACCCGCCTCGTGCGGAGGCAATTTCCGCTGTAGCCGAATGCCGTTCAGCTGGAATTCGCGTCAAGATGATCACCGGCGACCATGCCGGCACAGCGGCGGCAATTGCACGGCAGATCGGATTGGAAAACCCAGACAGCGTGCTGACCGGGTCAGATCTCGACAAGCTGGATGATGCCCAGCTCGCTCTGGAGGTTCGGACGGTGGATGTCTTCGCGCGCACCAGTCCCGAACATAAACTGCGGCTGGTGACGGCCCTTCAGGCGAACGGCTTGTCGGTTGCGATGACCGGCGATGGGGTCAACGATGCACCCGCCCTGAAGCGGGCAGATGCCGGCATCGCCATGGGGCTGAAGGGATCGGAGGCCGCCAAGGAGGCGGCAGACCTCGTTCTGGCTGACGACAACTTCGCTTCCATCGTGGCGGCAGTGCGCGAGGGGCGGACTGTCTGGGACAACCTGAAGAAAGTTGTCAGTTGGACGCTCCCCACCAGTGCGGGCGCGTCCATGACTATCATCGTGGCTCTTCTCCTCGGCCTCGCCTTGCCGGTCACACCTGTCCAGATCCT
Organism: Phreatobacter aquiterrae; assembly: GCF_053471285.1. Classification (NCBI taxonomy): domain Bacteria; kingdom Pseudomonadati; phylum Pseudomonadota; class Alphaproteobacteria; order Hyphomicrobiales; family Phreatobacteraceae; genus Phreatobacter; species Phreatobacter aquiterrae. The sequence goes on from NZ_JBJPHW010000007.1 coordinate 6,906, forward strand.
CTGGGTCAACCTGATCACCGGGATCACGCTGGGTGTCGCGCTGGCTTTCGAGCCCACCGAGGCTGGCACTATGGCGCGCCCACCTCGTCCCCGCGAAACTCCAATTCTGTCGGGTGCGCTCGTCTGGCATGTCGTGCTGGTCGCCCTGCTGTTTCTTGCCGCTGTCTTCGGGATCTTCACCTACGCCGTCGACCGCGGCTATCCGTTAGCGCTGGCCCAGACGATGGCGATGAACATGCTGGTGGTCCTCGAAATCTTCCACCTGTTCTTCATCCGCAACATCCACGGTGCGTCGCTGACGTGGTCAGCGATCAAAGGCACGCGCGTAATTTGGGCCGTGGTAATTGCGATAACGGTTGCGCAGTTAGCCGTGACCTATGTGCCTATGTTGCAGGCCGTTCTTGGGACGCAATCTGTGCCGCTGGGTGATGGAATCCTGATCGTCTTGGTTGGCATGGCGTTCTTTGCCATTGTCGAAATCGAGAAGCAGATCAGGCTCGGTCTCACCCACCGAAGTCGCCAGTTTGCGTCCTAGCGCTGGAACGGCGCGAACTCCCGGTTGATGTCCTTGGTGGCGGTGTAGCTGGCGGTGGTCTTCGACCGATCTTCGGGGAGGCGAAGAGGTCTCGAAAGCCAGCATGGGCTCCGAAGACCACCGATCACCGAAGTAATGATGATCTTTTCCGCCGCGGCGGAGAAGGTCCCGATGCCGACATCCGCACGAGTGCCACGCCGACCCGATGATGGCGGGGATCGTCGGGATCCGCTGGTTCAATCATACTTGAACCGCTCCGAGACGATCCGGGCGCGGGGAATGCCGCGGGCGATCAGAGTGCGCTCGACGCTGGTCATCATAGCCGGCGGGCCGCAGACTAAGACGAGCCATGGTCTGTCTTCGAGACTGTCCAGGCATCGGCCGAGGACGTCCGGTGTCAGTTGGCCGACCGGGCCGCTCCATCCGGCAGGCGGCTCCGACAGGACGTGGATTACGTCGAAATCGAGTGCGTTCCTGAGCACCTCGATCTCGTCCCGGTACAGGATCTGGGTCTCGACGCGATTGGCGTAGATCAATCGCAATGGATGAGCAAACCGCTCTGCCCGGAGCTGGCGTAGCATCCCCATCACCGGTGCAAAGCCAACGCCGCCGGCGATGAACAGAACGGGCTCCGACTCCCGGCCGGCCAGTGTGAAGGTACCGTGCGGCCCGTCGAGATAGGCGCGTGTGCCGACGGGGATCTCGCCGATCCGATCGGTGAAGTCGCCGCTCTGCTTGATAGCGAACTCGATCCGCGGCAGTGCGTGCGGCGCGGAGCTGATGGAGAAGGGGTGCTCGGTCAGGCTGAAGGCCGAATGGCCGAGATTCAGCCAGACGAACTGCCCTGAGGCGAAGGGCGGAGCAGGCCCGCGCTCGGGCTCGACCGCGACCTCCCAGATGCCATCGGCGATCTTGCGGTTGGATACAACGCGATAGGGCGAGCGCAACTGTATCAGCGGCTTGATAACATAGACGTGCAGCAGAGAACCGATGGCGGCCATCGTGGCCACGATCCAGAAGGCGGCCAGCCAGGCATCTGCGCTGTAGGTTCCAACCGCCAGCGTGTGATGCGTGCCAAAAAGGGCGATGGCGATGGCGCCGAGACCATGACTCAGCCGCCAGGCCTCGTAGCGGATGGGTAGGCGGTCGCGGAAGACGCCCATCAGGACCACCAGGATCGTCAGCCACCAGGCGATGACACCACTGCGCAGGTTTGGCGAGGCGAACATGCGGTTCAGCACGGCGAGCGCGTCGGCCGGCTCGGGCATGAGCCGCGGCGCGGCGTAGAGCAGCGGGTGGAGGATGATGAAGGCCAGGATGGCCCAGCCGGTGAGCTGGTGGAACCGCATGGTCCGGTCGATGCCGATCCGGCCCGACAGCCAGGCGAATCGGCCCGACAGCAGGAACTGGAGCAGCATCATCACGTAGCCGACCATGACCAGGCCTGCCGAGATCTCGCGGAACAGGCCGCGCATCGGCAGACCCTGCAACACGGCCGAGATCGGTGGCCCCAGACAGACAAGGCCGTAACCGCCGAACAGCACCGCCGGCGGCAGCCCCTTCGGAACGGACGCGTGATCCGGGCGACTCGATTCGGGGGCCTCCCGCCGAGGCTGCGACATGTCCGTCTCCCCGATGCGCGATTTCGAGCTTGGTTGCAGCGATGAGTTCAGGACCGGGCAGTGCCCAAGCTCAGACTGACAGATCGCTTCATGACCCAGCAAAATATCAGCCGTCTCTTTCCGCGAATGTTCTTACGGTGAGGCACAATAGACTTTGATGCGGATCAACCCATCATGCATTATTTCGATGGTAATTAGAGATTCACAATGCAGGGGTTAGAACGATGTGGCGACGAACCAAGGCAAGCGTCCTGATGGTTGCAACCCTTGTGATGTCGGCCGCACTGTCCGTGACAACGGTCGCCCTTGCCGATCAGCGCACAACCCTTCCGGCGCCGCGTATGGAGGGCGGGACCCCATTCCTGTCAGCGCTGGCCAAACGCCAATCGATTCGCGCCTATGCTGACCGTCCGCTGTCCCAGCAACTTCTCTCCGACCTGCTATGGGCCGCCAACGGCATCAACCGCCGCGAGTCTGGCGAGCGCACGGTGCCGTCATGGCGCGGTTCGAAGGCCATCGACATCTATCTGGCGACGCCCCAGACGGTCTTCCGTTACGACCCTGCCGCCCATGCGCTAACCCCGGTTGTGGCGGGTGACATCAGGCCCCTCACCGGCCGACAGCCCTTCGCGGCAACCGCGCCGGTCGTCCTGATCTATGTGGCCGATCGCGCGCGCATGGCGGAGGCCCCGCAGGCGCAGCAGGACCTCTATGCCCATGTCGATGCAGCGCTGGTGGCCCAGAACGTCTATCTGTTCGCGGCCTCGGAGGGGCTCGGAACGGTCATGCTCGGCAATGTCGAGAAACCGGATCTGGCGAAGGCGCTGAACCTGCGCAGCCAACAGATTCTCACCTTCACCCAGCCTGTCGGCCATCCGCGGTAATCACCGAGCAGCGCACGCCCGTTGTTGCCTATCGCGGCGCGGCCGGCGCGGCGATGGAGGCCTGAATGTAATCGACGATCGGCGCCAGTTCGGCCGGCGGGGGCGGATAATGCCGGCGGAGCAGTTGTTCGAGCCAAGCTCTCCGGGTGGCCGCATCGGGCCGCTGTCGGCCCCAGTACTGCATATCCCGCGGGCCATGGCAGGCCGCGCAGCGGGCCTTGAAGGCCGTCTCTCCAGCCTCTGAGGCAAGGCTCTCGGTCGCAAACGCGGCAGAGGCCATCAGCAGGACGGCGAGGCCCTTCAACATGCCTGCCGCAATCGGTCGAACAGTCCGCATGCGTTCCTCCCTGGGCCAACCGGGGTCATTGTCAGCGGGAAGACGGTGAAATCAACCGTCGAGAGGCGAAGGTCACAGGGGCAATCCGCGTTGCGGGAGCTGATGACGCGCCCGAGGCTTCAACCCGAAAGATGGGCCGACCAGGCGGCGAGCAGAGGAGCAGTGCAGGCAACTGTTGGGGTCAGGCGCGGTGACGATGTGTATGCGCGGCCACCTTTCGCGAGTGTGCTTACACGCGGTGTCGATCAAGTGTCCGCTTTCAACTCCAGGCTCAACGGCCGGAAAGGAGGCGCGAAGCAGCCGCTGGTCGCTGGCGGCAGATATCCTCGGCCCTCGTCGCATATTCGACTGGACTGCTGCCGCGAAGAGAGCGTGTGTGTGACCGGCGCGAGGGCGCGCGGGGTCACGGCAGAGCGGCGATGGCGAAGAAGCGGAAGGATCGGAGCGATCACGGCGGGGGGGCGGGATCTATCGCTGTTGAACCCACCGTTGATCGCGTTGCCAAGGCAGCACGGGGCTCTCGCGGCGAGCTTGAGCCGGCCTTATCAGTAGCGATTCGCCTGGCCCGCGCCGAGGTCGAGGAATGCACCCTGATCCTCAAACATGATGAGAGCTTCGCCGATGGCGGGCGGTTTAAGGCAACCAACGAGCGCGTCCTTGATGTCGAGCCGAAGCTCTGTGAGGTTCAGCATCTCCTGAACGCCGCGACGTTGCCCATAGACGTGTGAACGAGCTGGCCGATCGCGACTAGTCGATCGTCGCTTCGAGCGAGTGCCCGATTGAGATCGCCCCGCTGAGGCTTGTCGCCTCGCGGGGTCGTGGTGGTGCCGGCGATGGGCCGGCCCTAGCCAACGAACAGGCGACCACCATGACCACGATCCCCTCCGCCACCATCAAGCTCACCGACGCCCAACTCGTCGCGCTGTCTGCAGCGAGCCAGCGCGCCGATCGCTGCATTCTCCCGCCGGACCATCTGAAGGGCGGCGCCACGTCCAAGTTCGCCGGGAGCCTGATTGCGAAGGGCGTTGCAGAAGAGATTGAAGTTGCGCCGGGCATGCCGATCGTTCGCCGCGATGCCGACCGAGCCTTCGCGCTAGTGATCACGGCTGCCGGATTCGCCGCACTCGGCATCGAGCCGCAGGCCGAGGCAGATGAGGATGCCGCGAGCGATCCGAGTGATGCACTCGTCAATGACGGCAACGGCACTCAGATGGGCGATGGGGCGGTTGCCCCCGAGAACCCTGATGGGCGTCGCTCTGAGGAAACCGCAGCGGGAGTACGATCCTCCACGCCGCGCGAGGCCACCAAGCTCGCCCAGGTGATCGCCCTGCTGGAGCGAGCCGAGGGAGCCACCATCAGCGATCTGACGACCGCGACCAGCTGGCTCGCCCATACGACGCGAGCGGCCCTAACCGGCTTGCGCAAGCGCGGTTACACGGTCGAGTTGGAGAAGGGAGCCGACGGCCAGGAGAGCCGCTACCGAATCACGGCCATGCCGATCACCGCGAAGGCAGCTTGACCACCATGGTTCGCGGCAAGCTCCAACAGCCGAGCGCCGAGAGGATTGCAGACGAGATCGCGCATCTGCGCGATCTCGATGCTTCGACGCTGCGCCTGCGCTGGCGCGAGGTGACTGGGAAGCCTGCCGCTCCCGGTCTCAAGGGCGAACTGCTGGTCAAGGCGCTTGCCTATGCCATCCAGGAGAAGGCCTTCGGTGGATTGTCGCTCGCGGCGACCAAGCGTCTGCAGGCCATCGCGCGGGAAGGCATGGCATCGAAGGACGGTTCGCCGCGCGAGGGCCGATCATCCGTGCCGCCACGTCGGCTGATGCCGGGTACGCGGCTCGTCCGCGAGTGGCAGGGCGTCATGCACGAGGTGATCGTCATTCCCGACGGTTTCCTCTGGCAGGGTGCGACCTATCCTTCGCTCTCGACGGTCGCCAAGGCCATCACAGGCACGACTTGGAACGGTTGGGTGTTCTTTGGCGCAAGGTCTCCGCCGAAGAGGATCAAGCCGGTCGGGAGTGATCAGGCATCGCCAGAACCCAAGAAACCCACCATCGACGCGGGCGGGAGCGATGCCCATGCGTAGCGCGCGACCGGCGGAACGATCAGGAAGTCGGGGGCCGGCTGGCTCAGGCATAAAGCGCTGCGCGATCTACACCCGCAAGTCGAGCGAGGAAGGTCTCGAACAGGACTTCAACTCGCTTCACGCGCAGCGCGAATCCTGCGAGGCCTATATCGCTTCGCAACGCCATGAGGGGTGGTCATCGGTTCCGACCCATTACGACGACGGCGGCTACTCCGGCGGGTCGATGGATCGGCCTGGGTTGGTGGCGTTGATGACCGATGTCGATGCCGGCCGCATCGACATCGTGGTCGTCTACAAGGTCGATCGGCTGACCCGCTCGCTCGCCGACTTCGCCAAGATCGTCGAGCGCTTCGATGCCAGGGGCATCTCGTTCGTGTCGGTGACGCAGGCCTTCAACACGACCTCTTCGATGGGACGGCTCACCCTCAACGTGCTGCTCTCATTCGCCCAGTTCGAGCGCGAGGTCACCGCCGAGCGCATCCGCGACAAGATCGCGGCATCCAAGCGCAAAGGCCTGTGGATGGGAGGCCACGTCCCGCTCGGCTACCGCGTCCTGAACCGCAAACTGATCATCGACGAAGTCGAGGCCGAACAGGTCAGGACGATCTTCAGTCTCTATCTCGAACTCGGATCGATCCCTCTTCTCAAGCAGGAACTCGATCGCCGCGACCTGCGCACGCGTGTCCGGACCCGAAGCGATGGCAGCACCTTCGGCGGCGTCTTGTTCTTCACCGGCGCCCTCTCGGCTCTGTTGCGCAACCGAGCCTATATCGGCGAGATCATCCACAAGGGTGAGCATCACGCAGGCGAGCATGAACCGATCGTCGATGCCGCGACCTTCGAAGCAGTGCAGCAGCGGTTGGCATCGCAACTGGTCGAGCGGTCAAGGAGGCCGAGCCCGAACGGATTATTGCGCGGCCTGATCTTCGACTCACGCGGCAACCGGATGTCGCCGAGCTACACGATCAAACACGGCGCTCGATACCACTATTACATCTCCCGGGCGCTTCTGGAGAACCGGAAGGCTGAGGCGGGATCGCCGCCGCGCGCCAGCGCCACTGCGATCGACGACGTCGTCCTCGGCACTCTGCGTCAACATGCGGGGGAGATGCCGGCAGCCGACGCTGCTCAGCGTGAGCTGGTGCTTGAGCTGATCGAGCGGGTTGAGGTTCACAGCGATCAGATCGTCATCACATTTGCAGGTCATGCGTCGCAGAGAGATCGCGTTATCGCGCTGCCATGGACGCCGCGGCAGGCCAAGCCTGAGAAGGTTATTCATGAGGCCATCGCAGCCGCTGAGGGAACGACGACCGCAGCACCGCATCAGCAGCAGGCCAACCGCGAGCGCCTGATCAAGGCGATCGTCAAGGCACGTGCTTGGCTCGATGATCTGAGTACGGGTCGCATCGAGAGCGTTGATGGCATCGCGATGCGTGAGGGCAAGAGTGCCCGCAACATCCGCATGATGATCCAGCTCGCCTTCCTCGACCCATCGATCATTGAGGCAGCTGTCGAGGGGCGACTGCCCGCCACCATCGGCGCGACCGAGATCGTGCGCGATCTGCCGATGGCCTGGACCGAGCAGCGCGCAGTGCTTGGCGTCTGAACCGCGCTGCCCCTCAAAGCCGGACGAAGAATCCGCTCCTAAGACGATCGCAACGAAACTGGGTCTACCAAGCCTCACCGTCGTTCGTGACCGCGACCCCCTCCCGCCGAAAGATCGAACCGCTCTCGACGAAGATCGAACCCGTCTCGACCATCATGGCTTGGACATTCGACTTCGGACGTCGAGAATGACCGCCGCGAAGGCGACCCACACCGCGCGGAACGGCGTCTCGCGAGCACCCCAATGCCAGAAGGCGCGGCTAACCCACGAGAATGTCGAGAGAAGTCCGACAGGCCGGACAGCGGCGCGTTAGAAGCGGGTGTTTGGTGGAGCCAGGCGGGATCGAACCGCCGACCTCTTGCATGCCATGCAAGCGCTCTCCCAGCTGAGCTATGGCCCCATCTGCTCCCGAGGGAACGTGGCGGATCCAGGATCATCCGCCGGGTGGCCGCCCCTGACGGGCCGCCTTGCCCCGAACGGCAGGCCCGTTCGAGGAGCGCGTGTTTGGCACATTTCCTTTCGGGCATCAAGCGCGCCGCGCAGGATTTTCACCGGCCTCGGCAAGCGGGGTCCGGCAGTCCTCCGCAAGGAGCGCTCCGGCGCTGCCGGCGCCCCGGCACAGCACTTCATCCGGGTATCTTCGCCGATCACGCAACCTCTTCTTAATGGGGAACGCTTACCATCCCGACACGTGGAGTTTTGCATGGCATTCGGGAATTGAGCGGGAATGGCCTCGGTGACGATCATCGAAGAGCTGGAAGACGTTATCTCGCACGGCACCAGCGACCGTCGTGTCGAGACGTTGCGGCGCGTGACGGACCTCTTCCTGCGCGACGCCGACCGCTACACGGAATCGCAGATCGAACTCTTTGACGACGTCATCGGCCGTCTGTCGACCGCCATGGAAAAGGCTGTCCGGCAGGAACTGTCGGAGCGCCTGGCGCCCGTCATGAGTGCGCCGAAGACCGTGATCCGCTCCCTCGCCCAGGACGACGAGATCGACGTCGCCCGGCCGATCCTGCTGCTGTCGTCGCAGCTCGACGACAAGACGCTCGCCGCCATCGCCCGCACCAAGAGCCAGGATCACATGCTGGCGATCGCCGGGCGCAAGTCCGTCAGCGAAACCGTCACCGACGTGCTTGTCGACCGCGGCAATGCGCACGTCGCCTTTTCGGTGGCCTCCAACGACGGCGCGCGGTTCTCGACCCGGGGCTATGACGCGCTGGTCGAGCGATCGAGGAACGACGACCTGCTGGCCGAATGCGTCGGCATGCGCAAGGACATCCCGCCCTACCTGTTCCGCGTCATTCTCTCGACTGCCAAGGAGACCGTCCGCAAGCGGCTTGTGGCGTCATCGACTGCGCGCGAGAAGGCGCAGCTCTCCGGTGCGCTGGCCGGGGTCGTGGATCGCATCGCGGTCGGCGCCTCGGCCCAGGCCAAGGACTACACGGCGATCCATCGGGCGATCATCGTCCGGCACAGCCGCGGCGAACTCGACGAGGCGCAACTGCGCGCCTATGCCGAAGGGGGCAAGATCGACGAAACCGTCTGCGCCCTGTCGGTGCTCTGCGGTGTGGCGGTTGAAATGGTCGAGCGGCTCTTCCTCGGCGATCGTCCGGACCCGATCCTGATCCTCGCGCGGGCCGCGGGCCTCGGCTGGCCGACACTGCGCGCGATCCTGGTGCTGCGCCCCGGAACCGCAGGGACGTCGCAGGCGTCCCTCGATGAGACTCGCGAGAGCTACGGCAAGCTCACCACCAATACCGCGCTGCGTGTCCTGCGCTTCTGGCAGATCCGGGAAAGCTCGTCCGCCACGGCCTGATCGGGCAGCGCCACGCGCCGCCCGCCATCGTCGCGGTCAGTGGAGGCTCACCGTCTCAAGCTCGTTCTGCCACGCATTGGCGACAGCATCCTCGCGCCTGTCCGTGACCATGATCGGAATGCCGTCGGCGGAGACGAGGGCGAAGAGATCCAGCCCGGGCGGCAGGGCGGGCGCCTGCGGGAACATGCGCGTGATGTCGTCGGAGCGCATCGGCTTCACATAGGCAACCTTGGCGACGCCGATCTGGGCCAGGACTTCCGGGCTGACGGGGGAATGGGCAGTCATGGAACGAACCTCCTTCAAAGGCAGGCTGCAAAGGCCCCGGGATCAATCCAGGGCCGCGATGTCGATGCGCCGCACGATCCTTTCAGGCTCCGGGCGGGCGAGATCGACCGAGAGGAGCCCGTTCTTCAGGTCGGCTCCCATGACCTCCATGCCGTCGGCCAGCACGAAGACGCGCTGAAACTGGCGTGCGGCGATGCCGCGGTGAATGAAATCACGCCCCTCCGCGTCGTCCTGCTGACGGCCGCGGATGACGAGCTGGTTCTCCTCGACCGTGACCTCCAGCTGTTCGCGGGTGAAACCCGCAACGGCCAGCGTGATGCGAAGACGTTCGGGACCATTGGCCGAAGCGGCGATCCGCTCGATATTGTACGGCGGATAACCCTCGGCCCCCTTGGTGACCCTGTCCAGGACCCGCTCGAGCTGGTCGAAGCCCAGCAGGAAGGGCGAGGAGAGAGACGGCACGCGCGACATGGGCGAAGTCCTCGACTGAGCGACATCGGCCGGACCCCGAAGGCACCCAGCGCACCGGAAACCTCCGGCGCTTCCCGAATATGGCCATCGGCATGCCACGCCGCAAGGATGGGCGGCAGAGCCGGCTCGCGGAGGCTGTGGACGGGTCCCCGGGACGGCCTCGAAGCTCAGGGCCCGATGCGCCTGCCCGAGTCCTTGTCGAAGAGGTGCAGATGTTCGGCCGTGGCCGCCACCGATACCGGCGTGCCAGGCGCCAGCAGCGCCTTGCCGGGGAGCCGCGCGATGATGTCCTGACCGCTGCCGCCAACGGGGCCGTAGACGAAGGTCTCGGCGCCGACGGCCTCGACCGCCGAGACGGGGAACGTCAGGCCGACTGAATCGCCGGGGACCGGGCCGGTCACCACCATCAGATGCTCGGGGCGGATGCCGAGGATCGCGCCGCCGGCCGGAACGGCGAGGCCGCTTCCGCCAGTCAGCCCGGCCGCCGACGGTCCGCTCGCGCCGGCCTCGACGGGAATGAGGTTCATCGGCGGCGCCCCAATGAAGCTGGCGACAAAGGTGGAGGCCGGCTTCTCATAGATGTCGAGCGGCTCTCCGGCCTGCTCGACGAGGCCCTTGTTCATCACCACCAGCACGTCGGCCAGCGTCATCGCCTCGAGCTGGTCGTGGGTGACATAGACCGAGGTGACGCCGAGCGCCCGCTGCAGCTTCTTGATCTCGACCCGCATCTGGATGCGCAGCTTGGCGTCGAGGTTGGACAGCGGCTCGTCGAAGAGGAAGACCTTGGGCTTGCGTACGATGGCGCGGCCCATGGCGACGCGCTGGCGCTGGCCGCCGGACAGCTGGCGCGGCTTGCGGTCGAGGAAGGCGGTGATCTCCAGGATGCGGGCCGCCTCGCGCACCCGGTCGTCGATCTCGGGCTTCGGCGTGCCGCGGTTCCTCAGGCCATAGGCCATGTTGTCGTAGACCGACATGTGCGGGTAGAGCGCATAGTTCTGGAACACCATGGCGATGTCACGCTCGGCCGGCTCCAGTTCGTTGACCCGCCGCTCGCCGATCCGGCACTCGCCGCCGCTGATGGTCTCGAGCCCCGCAATCATGCGCAGCAGCGTGGACTTGCCGCAGCCGGAGGGGCCGACGAGCACGCAGAAGGCGCCAGTCGGCACATGGATGTCGACGCCGCGCACGGCCTCCACGCCGCCTGGATAGACCTTGCGGATCTGGTCGAGAACGACCTCGCTCATGCGGGATTCCTCACTTCTCGGTCTCGACCAGGCCCTTGACGAAGAGCCGCTGCATCAGGATGACGACCAGCACCGGCGGCAGCATCGCGAGCACGGCGGTGGCCATCGCGATCTGCCACTCGGTCAGGGCATCCTGCGTCACGATCATCTTCTTGATGCCGATGACGATGGTCTGCATGCTCTCGCGCGTGGTGATCAGCAGCGGCCAGAGATACTGGTTCCAGCCGTAGATGAACTGGATGACGAAGAGAGCCGCGATCGAGGTGATCGACAGCGGCAGCAGCGTGTCCTTGAAGAACTGCATCGGGCTGGCACCGTCGATCTTCGAGGCCTCGACCAGTTCGTCCGGCACGGTCATGAAGAACTGCCGGAAGAGGAGCGTCGCGGTGGCCGAGGCGATCAGCGGCACGGTCAGCCCCACATAGCTGTCGAGCAGGCCGAGATCGGCGACGATCTTGTAGGTCGGATAGATGCGCACCTCGACCGGCAGCATCAGCGTGACGAAGATCACCCAGAAGGCCGTCATGCGGAAAGGAAAGCGGAAATAGACGATGGCGAAGGCCGAGATGATCGAGATGGAGATCTTCCCGATGGCGATGGTCAGCGCCATGATGAGGCTGTTCAGCATCATCATGCCGACCGGCTCGCGCGACGACTTCGACGTGCCGACGAAGATCGTCTGGTAGTAGTTCTCGAGGAAATGCGGCCCGGGCCTGAGCGGCATCTGCCCGTTCGAGATGGTGGCCGGATCCCAGGTCGAGGCGACGAAGGCCACATAGACCGGGAAGGCCACGATGAAGATGCCCGCGAGCAGGACCAGGTGCGGCAGAAACGAGAAGAAGCTCTTGCGCTCGACCATCAGTACTGGACCCTGCGCTCGATGTAGCGGAACTGGATGGCGGTAAGCCCGATGACGAGCACCATGAGAATGACAGATTGGGCGGCCGAACCGCCGAGGTCGCCGCCGAGGCGGCCGTCGGAGAACACCTTGTAGACCAGCGTCGTCGTCGCCTGGGCCGGACCGCCGCCGGTCACCGAGTCGATGATGCCGAACGTGTCGAAGAACACGTAGACGATGTTGACCACCAGCAGGAAGAAGGTGGTCGGCGACAGCAGCGGGAAGATGATGGTCCAGAACCGGCGGGCGGGGCGCGCGCCGTCGATGGCGGCCGCCTCGATGACGCTCTTCGGGATCGACTGCAGGCCCGCGAGGAAGAACAGGAAATTGTAGCTGATCTGCTTCCAGGTCGCCGCCATGACCACCAGCGCCATGGCGTGGTTGCCGTCGAGCTGCGGATTCCAGTCGAAGCCGAGCGCCCGGATCGCCTGGGCGACGAGGCCGAGCGAGGGCTGGAACATGAAGAGCCAGAGGACGCCGGCGATGGCCGGGGCGACCGCATAGGGCCACATCAGGAAGGTCTTGTAGACCGCCGCCGCCTTGATCTGCTTGTCGGCCTGCACCGCGAGCATCAGGGAGATCGACAGCGAGAAGAAGGCGACCAGGGAGGAGAACACCGCCGTCGTCAGCATCGAGCGGTAATAGTCCGGATTGGCAAAGAGGACGCTGTAGTTCTCGAACCAGACGAACTGCATCGTCAGGCCGAAGGCGTCCTGGATGAAGAAGGACTGCCAGACGGCCTGCGCCGCCGGCCAGTAGAAGAACACGATCGTGATGAACAGCTGCGGCATCAGAAGCGCGTAGGGCAGCAGCTTGCCGTCGAAGACAACGCGCTTTTCCATGCAGGGTCTCCCGGCGGCGCCGGGACGGAGATGATCCGCCCCGGTCGCCTGGTGTGATGCGTCAGGTCAGCGCGAGACGGTCCGCTCGAACTGGCGGAGCATGACGTTGCCGCGCGTGACGGCCGCGTCGAGGGCCGCCTGGGCGCTCTTCTTGCCCGCCAGCGCGGCCTCGATCTCCTCGGCCCAGACGTCACGCATCTGCACCATGTTGCCGAGACGCAGACCGCGGGAGTTCTCGGTCGGCGGCTTGTTGGTGAGCTGCAGGATCGGGGTCTCCAGATAGGGGTTTTCGCGGTAGAAACCCGAAGCCTTCACCTGCTCGTAAGCCGCCAGTGTGATCGGCAGATAGCCGGAATCGGTGTGCAGCTTGGCCTGGCGGGTGGTGTCCGACAGGAAGGCGAAGAACTTGGCGACGCCACGATACTCGGCCGCCGGCTTGCCACCCATCACCCAGAGCGAGGCGCCGCCGAGCGTCGAGTTCTGCGGCGCGCCGGCTGCATCCGGATAATAGGGCATGGGCGCATTGGCCCACTCGAACTTCGCATTGGCCTTGACGTTGCCGTAGAAGCCCGAGGACGTCAGGAAGATCGGGCATTCGCCGGAGGTGAAGCGGCCCTCGCCCGTATTGGTGCGACCCGAATAGGAGAAGGTGTTGTCGCGCTGCAGGTCGATGAGATTCTGCAGATGGCGCACATGCAGCGGCGAGTTGAACTTCAGCTCCGTGTCGAAGCCGTCGATGCCGTTGGCGCGGGTGGCGAGCGGCACGTTATGCCACAGCGAGAACTGCTCAAGGTTCAGCCAGGTGATCCAGGCCGAGGAGAACCCGCACTTGTCGAAGCCGGCGGCGCGCAGCTTCTTGGCGGCCTCGAACACTTCCGGCCAGGTCTTCGGCGGCTGGTCGGGATTGAGGCCGGCGCGGCGGAAGGCGTCCTTGTTGTACCACATCACGGAGGACGACGAGTTGAACGGGAAGGACAGCATCTCCCCGCGCGAGGTCGAGTAGTAGCCGGCGACCGCCGGCAGATAGGCCTTGGGGTCGAAGGGCTCGTTCGACTCGGCCATCATCTGGAACACCGGCTTGATGGCGCCGCGGGCGGCCATCATCGTCGCGGTGCCGACCTCGAAGACCTGCAGGATGTGCGGCGCGTTTCCGGCGCGGAACGCGGCGATGCCGGCGTTCATGGTGTCCGGATAGGAGCCCTTGTAGGTCGGGACGACCCGGAACTCGGCTTGCGAGGCGTTGAAGTCCTGCGCCAGACGGTTGACGACCTCATTGTTGGCGCCGGTCATGGCATGCCACCACTGGATCTCGACCTGTGCGGCCGCGGGGCTCGCGGCCATCATCGCTCCGGCAGCGGCCGCGAGCAGAAAACGACGGTTGAACATCGGAAAGAACCTCCCAACAGGCGCCCTGCGGCGACGGTGCGGCTTGCGGCAAGGGCCGCGCCGTTCTGGGTCCGCCAGACGACGGACGCGTGACACTCTAGTGAAGGTTTGATGACAGGTTAAGGGGGCGGCCTGCCGATTCAGAGGTCATCCCGCCTTGTCCCCACCCGGATTGTTGGCGCATCCGCACGGGGTCTGACCTTCCCCGTCACGGCAGCCTCAGGCCCGATGATAGGGATGGCCCGCGAGGATGGTGACGGCGCGGTAGAGCTGTTCCATGGCCATGACCCGCACGAGCTGGTGCGGCCAGGTCATGGCGCCGAAGGAGAGCACGAGGTCCGCCTCCGTCCGGAGCGCCGGGTCGAGCCCGTCCGGCCCGCCGATGACGAAAGTCGTCGCATCCTCGCCGGCATCCTTCCAGCCGCCGAGGAGGGCGGCGAAATCGGCGCTGCCCATGCTGCGGCCGCGCTCGTCGAGCAGCACCAGCCGCCCTGCCCGCACGCGCCGGATGGCCGCCGCCTCCTCGCCCTTGCGGGCGATGGCGTCGGCAGCGCGGCTCTCGTCGAGGGTGACCGTGTCGACCGAGCGGAAGCCAAGCCCCTTGCCGGCCTTGGCGGCGCGGTCCTGGTAGCGTGCGGCAAGCTCCGTCTCCGGACCGGCCTTGGTCCGCCCGACGGCGACGAGGATCAGTCGCATGACGTGCTCCTGCGCGCCGCCGGCGCGGTCATGCCGTCAGGCCTGCGAGGCGATCAGTCTCAGCCTGCGAGGCGATCGCCCGGGCGGGCCGCCGACCACATCTTCTCGAGATTGTAGAAGCTGCGAACCTCGGGCCGGAAGACGTGGACGATGACGTCGCCGGCATCGACCAGCACCCAGTCGCAGGCCGGCAGGCCCTCGACGCGCACCTCGCGCACGCCGGCCTCCTTGAGCGCCCTGAGCAGGTAATCCGCGAGCGCGCCGACATGGCGGTGCGAGCGCCCCGACGACACCACCATGGTGTCGGCAATGGACGTCTTGCCGGTCAGGTCGATGGCCTGGATTTCCTCGGCCTTGTTGTCCTCGAGCGTGTCGAGGACGAGTTTGAGGACGTCCGCGGAAGCGGGGCTTGCCGTCGGAGTCCCGGTGGGCGGCGCGCTGGCGGCCGGCCCCGGCAGGGTCGTGGTGGACAGGGGTCCATTCCTCTCTGCTTCGCGCCACGCAGGGCGCCACAAGGAGACACCATAGCCGAAAACGTGACGATTGGAAAACGGCGCATCAGGGCCGGGCCGAGGCACCCCCATTTCCGCCCCAATCCCCACGGACAAGTCGCTGACCCGCTTCCGCCCGGATGATCCGCCCCCTCCGATGCCCCTGAAGGTTCCCCGCTTTGCCGCCGCCTGGACGGATGCCCTCCCCCGGGCATGGCGGCGGCTGCTGCCCTTCGTCGTGGTTCTGGCAGCGCTGGCGGCGGCCCTGCCCTCGGCGCGCCCCGGCCATGACCCGCTGCGCCAGGCCGGCTGGGAGCGCCAGCACGGCGAGCCTGCCGTTCTTCGAGAGCCCGAGACGGTCCGCATCCTGCGGCGCGAGGCTCCCGACAACCGCGATCGCGGCGGTCCCGGCGGCGACGACAGCGCCGCGCGGCCCAGCGCCCCGCGCCTCGCCGCTGACCTGTCGCCGGCTGCGGCCGCACCGGTCCCTCCGGCAACGCCGGCATACGGCCGCCGCACGGTGCGGCCCGAGCCGCGCGCGCCGCCGGCCCTCTCCGCCGCCTGACGCCACCCCTTTCATCGTCATCACCCGGCCGCGACCGGAGGTGCTCCCGCATGGGAGGCCCCGTCGCCAGCGCCTGTGCGCAGCCGGGCCGCTATCCGAGACGTTCCATGTCCGACACGAGACCCTTTCCCACTCCGCGGGCATCCGCCCGTCCGCCCATCGAGATCGAGGCGCAAGCCACGGTGATCGAGGACCGCAGCCCCCCGCCGCCTCAACGCGAGGAGTTCGACGTGCTGAAGCTTGCTCCCACCCGCTACGACAAGTGGGACCGCCTCTATCGCAACGTGGTGCTGATCCTGTTCACCATCGCCATCGTGGTGGGGCTCTACTACCGCCACTGACGCGAGAGCTATGGGGCGGCGGCCGAGCCTGCCGCCCCGAGCCCGTGGCGCCGAGAAGAGCGGTTGACGCGGCCAGCGCGATCCATTACTTAACCCATAAGTTAATTAAATGACTGGTTCAACTCATGCCGCCCGATCCGCTGAGCGTCACGCTCTCCGCCCTCGCCGACCCGACGCGCCGCGCCATCCTCACGCGCCTCGCCGAGGGCGAGGCCTCGGTCACGGAACTGGCGGCGCCCTTCGCCATGAGCCTTCCCGCCGTCTCGAAGCACCTGAAGGTTCTCGAGCAGGCCGGGCTCATCAGCCGCAGCCGCGAGGCGCAGTGGCGCCCCTGCAAGCTTGAGGCTGCTCCGATGCGGGAAGCCTCGGAATGGCTGGAGCGCTACCGCGTCATGTGGGAGGCCAAGCTCGACCGCCTCGCTGACTATCTCGAGCGCACCGCCGCAGACGAAACGGCGTCCCTCACTTCACCCCCCGATGAAGGCCAAGCATCATGACCCCTCACCCCATCACACCCCATCTCAACGTCGTCGGCGGCGCCGAGGCCATCGCCTTCTACGTCGCCGCCTTCGATGCGCAGGAAATGGCCCGCATGCCGGCCCAGGACGGCAAGCGGCTGATGCATGCGGCGCTGATGATCAACGGCGGCCAGATCTTCCTGCACGACGACTTTCCGGAGATGTGCTTCCCCGGCGCGACCTTCGGCGCCCCGCCCCGCACCGGCGGCATCTCGGTGACGATGCACCTGACGGTGGACGACTGCGACGCCTGGTACGACCGCGCCATGAAGGCCGGCGCCACGACGGTGATGGCCCCGCACGACGCCTTCTGGGGCGACCGCTACGCCCAGATCGTCGACCCTTTCGGTCATTCCTGGAGCTTCGCCCACACCCCGCCCGCCAAAGGCTGAACGGACATGCGCCGGAGGACCGTGATGACCTATGCCCTTGTCGCCATTCTCGTCGTCGTGGCCGGCATCCTCGGCTTCGCCGCAACGCGGCCGGACGCCTTCCGGCTCGAGCGATCGATCCTGATTGCCGCCCCGGCCGACCGCATTCATCCGATGATCAACGACTTCCGGCGCTGGCCGAACTGGTCGCCGTGGGAGAACAAGGATCCCGGCATGGCCCGCACGCTGTCCGGCGCGGAGTCCGGCGTCGGCGCCGCCTATGCGTGGGACGGCAACAAGGACATCGGCGCCGGCCGGATGGAGATCCTCGAATCCAGCCCGGCACGGGTGGTCATCAAGCTGGACTTCCTGCGCCCCTTCGAGGCACACAACCTCGCCGAGTTCACGCTGACGCCGGAAGGTCCCGGCACGCGCGTCACCTGGGCCATGTCCGGCCCCCAGCCCTTCATCGGCAAGCTGATGGGCCTCGTCTTCAGCATCGAGCGCATGGTGGGGCCGGATTTCGAGACGGGCCTTGCCACCCTGAAGCGGCAGGCAGAAGCCTGACGCTTTAGCCCCTCTCTCCCCCCAAGACCAAGACAAGGAGTGCCTACATGTTCGGAGAACCGCAGAAGGAACACGCCTGGCTGAACCGCTTCATCGGCACCTGGGAGTATGAGCATGAGTGCTCCGTTCCCGACCAGCCGCCGGAGAAACTCAAGGGCCGGCAGACCTTCACCTCCCTCGGCGGCTTCTGGATCGTCGGTGACGGGCGCGGCCAGATGCCCGGCGGCGGCGAGGCACGCATGCTGCTGACCATCGGCTTCGACCCGGCCAGGGGCCGCTATGTCGGCACCTGGGTGGGTTCGATGATGCCGAACCTGTGGGTCTATGACGGCACCCTCGACGAGGCCGGCCGCACCCTCACCCTGCAGGCCGACGGCCCTTCGTTCAGCGGCGACGGCACGACAGCCACCTACCAGGATATCGTCGAGGTGAAGAACGACGATCTCTACGAGTTCCGCTCGCAGGTCCGCCAGCCCGACGGCAGCTGGCACGTCTTCATGCGGGCCGACTACCGCCGGGTGAAGTGACGCCTCACACGCGCTTGCGGAACATCAGGATCACCGCGACGGGCACGACGAAACCGATGACCGTCGCGGTGATCAGAAGACCACCGAGTTCGCCGTAATTGCCGCGGCCGATCGTGAAGATGTGATTGAGGTACTTGGTTTGAAGCTGGCCGGCGACGAGCGCGAGGTTCATCAGCGAGGCCATCAGCGCGAACCACGTCGCCCGCCGTCCCTCCGGCGCGTAATAGGCGATGAGTGTCAGAAGCGGGATCATCGACAGCTGCGCGAAGGGAGACGACGTCGCCGCATCCACCACGGCGATGGTGCGGGCGCCGAAGCCGAAGGTCGCCTGCGTCCAGTCCGCGAGCCCGTAGAACAGGCCGATGTTCGGCAGCGACAGGATGGTGCCGGCGACCGCGATCCAGAACAGCACAGCCGTGACCGAATATTCCGTGAGCTGCTTGGAGAACAGCCACATGGCGGCGATGGCGATGACCGCGCCGGTCTGGCGCAGGATGCCATAGAAGGCCTCGTCGAACTTCAGGACGTCGAGCGACCACCAGAAATAGCCGTCGCCGACGCCGGGCGTCGCCCGGAAGGCGAAGATGATGATCGAGGCGAAGATGATGGAGCTGCGCGTCTTGGGATCGATGTCGCGGGTGACGAGGTGGAGCATGGTCAGGACGACGGCCATCGACCCGACGAAGACGATCTCCTGGGCATAGGGAACACCGCCGAGCGCCACCGCGACGACAAAGCTGCCGAATGCGATGCCGCCGCCGAGAATGCGCCAGTCGAGAGGACGGCGCTCGGCCTTTTCCGTCCGTGCGAGCATCACGCCGGTGATGGAGATGAGCGGAATGACGAGGCCGCAGAGGAAGACCTGCTCGCGGGTGAGGTGCTTGGCGAGCCACCCCGACAGTCCTGCCACCGACAGGATGCCGATGCCGAGCGCGAGACGCCCGAGCAACTGCACCATGCCGAGGTCGGCGCGGATCTCGGCATCAGGCCGTGGATTGCCCGCTGCATCGACGCGGTCGACGACCTCCGACGACATGGCGTCTGCGACGACGTCCTGGATCACCGCACCGAGAACGATGAGGAGCGCCCCGAGCACGAAGGCCTGGTCAGGACGCAGGGCGGCCAGCCAGCCGCCGGCAGACCCGGCAAGCGTGACAAGGCCAAGCGCCACCAGACCTGCGCCCACCAGCACATAGACGCGACGCTGCGAGCCGAAGAGCGGCACGGAGTCGACCAGTTGGCCGAAGACCATCTTGATGGTCCAGGGCAGGCTCAGCCACACGCCGATCCCGGCAAGCTCCGCCGGTGACAGGCTGAGGCTCTCCTTCACCCACATGTCGCGCGCGACGTCGATGATGCCGAGCGCGCCATAGGCGAAATAGACCATCAGCAGCGGCCAGTAGGCCTGCCGGATCGCCCGCACCGGACGGGCGACGTTGTCGTGCCAGATCGACGCGAGACGTGCGGAAAGGCCTGTGGGAGCGACCGGATCGCCAGCGCCGGTGGTCATCAGCTTCACGCTCTCACGACATCGCTCTGCGGCATGCTCCTGTCTGTCACCGGGCGGGCCCGGGCGTCAATGGTTCCGCAGGGGCGTCAGCCCATGTTGCGCAATACAGCGTCGGCGAAGGTCAGCAGCCCCTGGAACGGCACATCGACGTCGGCGATCTCCGGCGCCCAGCGCTTCGGCTCGGCCGGAAAGGCCGCGATGCGGGCGCGGGCCTGCCGCATGGCGGTGAGGTAGTTGCGCGCCGAACGCTCGAACCCGATCATCGCCTGCGGGCGGGCCGCGCCGAAGGCCTCCGTCTCGACGACGATGGGCTCGTAGGCCGCGAGCGCCGCATCCAGCCGGCCGAGATCGATGACCCCGCCGGCGCGTGGGAACACGGTCATGACCTTGCGGGCCTCGACCGTCGCGCGCCGGACGTGCCAGCGCCCGTCACGACCCGCGCTGCGCTCGAAGGCGGCCAGTTCGGCGAGTTCCACCACTTCCCGTACGGGTTCGAGCTTCGCGGTGGCGTCCTGGCAGGCGGCGATAAATGCCGGCACGGCCTTGCGCAGGCGCGCGTGGAAGTCGCGCGCCTTCTCGCCTCCATCCTGCTTGTGCTGGCCGGAGGCGTAGTAGGCGGCCGCCTCCGTCACCAGCCGAGCCATGTCGCCATGCAGGCGGATGACGGTCTCCATCGCCGGATCGCATTCGGCGAGCACGGGTGCACGCCCCGCCTCGGCCTGAGCCGCCGCCAGTTCCCGCGTCAGATCGCGCGGAGCATGCAGCCCGTTGATGCTGGTCTCCTGTCCGGTGGGACCGCGCTCCGGATTCACGAGGCGCGAGTAGCGCTGCCACATCGTCCGCATCTGCCCGGCGAGCGCGAGCAGGTCGGCATAGGCACCGACCTTGGCGCGCGCCCGCGCCAGATCCGCGCCGATCGCGGGGGCGCCGACCGCGCGCGCCGATGGAAGCGCCACGAAGGGGAGCCCCGCAAAGGCGAGCGCGATGCTGCGGCGGGAGAGCTGGGAGGACGAGAGCGAGCGGGACGGGGCAAAGCGCATGGCGGATCTCTTGGGAAAGGGAGCGTGTCAGCCCCCTCTCTCGCCCGCTGCCGTTTCGTGCCGGCGATCCCCGGCACGGCACGGTGTTTCAGTTGCTTCCGGACCGCAGCCTCACGCGATGTGGCAGGGTGTGCCCTTCGCGGCCGTGGCGCAGGCCATGGCCCCGAGCGTTTCGGCGATGCGCTCCTCACCGGCCTTGACGGAGGCAACCGGCCATTCCGCGAGGACCTGATCGGCGCGCCGGAACACCACCTTGAAGGGACGGGCTTCGAAAGCGCTCGGGCGAACTTCCGCTGTCAGCTTCATCGTGGCCTCCCTGGTTGACGCTGGACAGACTACAGATGGAAGCGGCGACACTATGGCGCATCCCCGCAATTTTCGTGGAATGATCAAACATTTGCGAGCAGTCGGCTAAGTGTCAGCGCATCCGCCAGACGCCGGTTCGCTTGATCTCGAGGTCCTCTAGCTCCCGCGTCACCGGCACCTCGTATTCGGCCAGCCGGACGAGGCGGTCCCGGGGCAGATAGGTGCGGCCGGGGTCGCCGATGAGCACGCTGCGGCCCGAGGCGGCAATCGGACCGAGCCAGGCGATCATCGCCTCCGTCATGGACTTCTCGTAGCAGATGTCCCCGGCCAGGATCACGTCCCAGCCGTCGTCCCCGCCGGTCGGGTCCCGCGTCTCGGCAGCCACCACCACGCCGTTCGCCGCGGCATTGAGGCCGACGGCAGCCTCGCAGAAGGCGTCGATGTCCACCGCCGTCACCTGGGCGGCGCCCGCCTTGGCAGCGGCGATGGCGACGAGCCCCGATCCCGTCGCCACATCGAGGACGCACCGCCCCTGCACCATCTCGGGATGGTCGAGCACGTAGCGGGCGAGCGCCTGCCCGCCTGCCCAGGCAAACGCCCAGAAAGGCGGCGGCAGGCCAATCTCGCCCAGTTCCTCCTCGGTCTTCTGCCACAGGGCCGTCGCTTCGTCGGCGAGATGCAGGACGATCTCCGGCGCGTGCGGGACGGCCATGAGCCGCGTGTTCGCGGTGATGAAGGCGGCGCGGTCGAGGATCATGGGGACTGGCAGCCTTCGGCGATTTCCGGGATTGTCAGCGACCACAGCCGCCGCACGGCGGCAAGCCCCGACCGGCGCCCGCCCGCGAGATCAACGAGCTTTCCATGGCCCATCTCCTCATTGTCGGCCTCGGCTATTCCTCGCGCGCGGTCGTGCGCGCCGCGGGCGCCCGCTACTCTCGCATCATCGCCACCGTCCGATCGGCGGAGCGCGCGGCGATGCTGAGCGCCTCCCTGGTCGAGGGGCAGGCTGTGAGCGTGATCCCTTTTGACGGTTCGTATGCATTGCCGCCGCTCGCCGAGGCCATCGCGGATACCGATGACATCCTCGTCTCTGCGCCGCCGGGCGAGAATGGCGATCCCGCGCTGACCGCCTGTGTCGATGCGCTCGCCGGCCATCCGCCGAAAACCGTGGTCTATCTCTCGACCGTCGGCGTCTATGGCGACCATGGCGGCGGATGGGTCGACGAGACGACAGAGCCGAAGCCGGTCAGTCCGCGCAGCGTCGAGAGGCTCGCGGCGGAGCGCGCCTGGCAGGTCTTCGGGCGAGCGCATGGCGTGCCGGTCGCCATCCTGCGCCTCTCGGGCATCTACGGTCCCGGCCAGAACGCGCTGGTCAACATGGCCCGTGGCACCGCGCGGCGCATCATCAAGCCGGGGCAGGTCTTCAACCGCATCCATGTCGACGATATTGCGCAGGCCGTGCTCGCCTGCTTTGCGCATCGCTACGACGGCATCCTCAACGTGACGGACGATGAACCCTCGCCACCGCAGGACGTCGTCGCCTATGCCGCCGAGTTGCTCGGCCTGCCCGTGCCGCCCGACATCCCCTTCGAGGAGAGCGGCCTCTCGCCCATGGGCCGCAGTTTCTATGGCGAATGCAAAAGGGTGAGCAATAAAAAGCTGAAAGCTGAACTCTCCGTTAATCTCTTGCATCCAAATTTCACAGTGGCGCTCCGGGCATTGGCCGCCGGGGGCGACGGCCGGCAGCGCTGAGGACTTCCGTAGAGTCATTCTGTTGTTGCAATGCAGCACAACGAAAGCAGTATTGCTGCGACGCACAAATCACGGAACCATACCCCAGTCGTTAGCCGCCCACTGATCCCCGACGGCCGGTGCCGCGGATGACGACCGTCACCCGAGCCTTCAGGGGTATGTCATGATGATCGACATCGGCATTGCAGACCTGGCCATCATCCTCATCGGCCTTGGCGTCGGCGCGGCACTCGCGCTCTTCGTCGTCGACACCGCGAAGCAGATGGACCTGCGCACCGACCCGTAAGGGCCGGGATCAGGACGCGTCGCCGGACAGAAGAAGCCGGCCCGCGGGAACGTTCAGGGCGTTCCACAACAACTGACCGGCCGCGCGGATATGGGGCGCGAGCGGGTAGGGGGCATTGACGGTCACCAGACCGGCTCCCGACAGGCGCTGCCCGTCCACGACGCGCCAGGTCGCCTCGATGGTGAGGCATTTCGGAATCGCGAGTTCGGCGATCATCCGGTGGAACCGCTTCACCTCCACGGGGTCCTTGACCGGATACCAGAGCACGAAGACCCCCGTCGCAAACCGCCGCACGCCGCTCGCCAGCGCCTCCGCCAGGCGATCGTAGTCGCCGCGCCGCTCGAAGGGCGGATCGATCAGCACGAGACCGCGCTTCTCCTTCGGCGGCAGGAAGGCCTTGGGCGCCAGCCAGCCGTCGATCTCGATGACCTTGGCGCGCTTCTCCGGTGCATAGAGGGCCGCAAGGGTCCGGAAATCCTCCGGATGCAACTCGCAGAAGGTCAGCCCGTCGATGGGGCGGGTCATCAGCCGCGCGATTTCGGGACTGCCGGGATAGTGGGTAAGCCGCCCGTTTGGATTGAGCCGCGCCACCACGTCAAGATAGGGATCGAGAAAGGCGGCGAGCGGTTCGGGCAGGTCCTTGCCCCACAGGCGGCCGATGCCCTCCACCCATTCGCCGGTTCGCTCGGCCGGATCGGAGGTGAGATCATAGCGGCCGATGCCGGCATGGGTGTCGACGACGCGCAGCGGAGTCTCCTTCTGCGTCATGTGCGCGAGAATGAAGGCGAGCACCGCATGCTTGATGACGTCGGCCGGATTTCCGGCGTGGAAGGCGTGGCGATAGTTCATGGGCGCTAGGCTGTGACGGGCATTGCCACCGCGGTCAACGATTCATCC
Source organism: Phreatobacter aquiterrae (assembly GCF_053471285.1). NCBI lineage: Bacteria > Pseudomonadati > Pseudomonadota > Alphaproteobacteria > Hyphomicrobiales > Phreatobacteraceae > Phreatobacter > Phreatobacter aquiterrae. The sequence continues at coordinate 30,796 of NZ_JBJPHW010000007.1, forward strand.
TTTCGCTGCGACGACGGCCCAGCCGGGAACCGGCCGCCCGGCCTCGCTTCGGATCGCTGCGGGCTCGAAGACGATCGGCGCCAGACCACCCGCCGCCAGCGCCGCGCGCACTGTCGCCTCCGCATGGGCATAGCGCAGCGCCGGGCCGAGGATCACGCCCTCCCCGACGTGGGTCTCGACGGTGAAGGCACTCAAGCCCGAGGACGAGAGGACGCGGCCGATGTCACCCATGATCGGCGCGAGATCGGCGCAGTAGATGAAGACGTCGGCCGCCATCACGAGATCCGCCGAGCCATTCTCCCGGCCGGCGACGAAAAAGCTGAGCTCGCCGACGGACAGGGTGCGATAGACCCCCTTGCGGCGGGCCTGCTCTACCATGCGCGTCGACAGGTCGACGCCGTCGATCTGGCCGGCCAACGGTGCGAAAACCTCGCCAGCCAGGCCGGTGCCGCAGCCGAGATCGAGCATGCGGTCGAAATGCAGGTCGCGGCCGGAAGCGATGCAGGCGCGCGTCACGGCATCGCGCAGCATCTCAGGTCCCCGATAGGTCAGTCCGTCCCGCAACGAACGCTCGAAACGCGGCGCATAGTCATCGTAGAGGGCCGTGACATAGCCGGTCGACATGGCGGAACCTGCAGCGCCCACACCGAGTCGCGCCAGTTTCAACCCGGCCCCCATCGCATCGCCGGGGTCGCAGGCGACGGCTTGCCGGAAGGCCGCAGCCGCAGCCTCCGTCGCGCCGCGCGCCTGCTCCGTCTCGCCGAGCGCGAACCAGCCCGCCGCCCATCGCGGCGCTATTTCCAGTGCCTGCGTCAGAAGATCGGCAGCCGCGGCCAGATCTCCGTCCGCCCTGGCTGCGATGGCGTAGTCGTAGCGCCGGTCGGCCAGGAAATCGCCCGAGGACCGGAAGGCGGGTGGCAGCATCAGTCATCGGCCGAGAGCTTGCCCCTCGGACGCGCCAGCGCCTCGAAATGCCCGCGGCTTTGCAGCCACCATAGGAGGATCAGGCTGGGGATGGCGGTGAGGCAGGACAGGACGAAGAACCAGAACCAGCCGGTCTGCGCGGCGACGAAGCCGGCCGGTGCCGAGATGTAGGTGCGCCCTACCGCCGAGAGCGCCGAGAGCAGCGCATATTGCGTCGCCGTGTGCAGGGGCGACTGGCACAGCGCCGACAGGTAGGCGACGAAGATCACCGTGCCGATGGCGCCGGTGAAGTTCTCCGCGACGATGACGAAGGCGAGCATACCGTAGCTCGCGGGCATCACCGCCTGCAGGGCGAAGACGAGGTTCGAGCCCATCTGGAGAAGGGCGGCGAGCCACATGCTGGTGCGAAGGTCGAGGCCGCGCGCCACGAAGCCGCCGGCGAAGCCGCCGGCCAGCGTCGCTGCAAGGCCGAGGCCTTTCACGATCGCCGCATACTCCTCCCGGGTGTAGCCCATGCCGCGGATGACAAAGGGCCCCGTCATGGCGCCGACGAAGGCGTCGCAGAGCTTGAACAGGATGACGAAGGCGAGGATGGCGATGGCCGCGTCCCGCGTCAGAAATTCCGAGAAGGCGCCGAGAGCCGCTTTCCACACCCGCGCCAGTTGGTTCTCCCCGGCGAGGACTTTCGCCGCCTCCGCCGAGCGGGCCGGCTCGCGCGCCACCAGCGTCGTCACCATGCCGACGGCGACGAAGCCCGCCATCACCACATAGCCAAGGGTCCAGGCGGTCGCCTTGTCGAAGCCCTGGACCTTCTCGAAGAAGGAGACAATGAAGAGCGCCCCGGCGGTGGAGACCAGCATGCCTATGCGGTAGGCGGCGACATAGGCGCCAACGCCGGCCGCCTGTTCCGACACGTCCAGCTTTTCGACCCGGTAGGTATCGATGACGATGTCCTGCGTCGCCGAGGCGAGCGCCACCAGCACCGCGCCCAGCGCGATCATGAAGGGCGAGACGTCGGGGTTCTGGAAGCCAAGGAAGACGATGGCCGCCATTAGCATAATCTGGCTGAAGATCAGCCAGCCGCGGCGGCGTCCGAACAGGCGGCACAGGATGGGGATGTCGAGCGCGTCGACAACCGGCGCCCAGAGGAACTTGATCGTGTAGGGGGTTCCCACCAGCGCGAAGAGGCCGATGGTGGAGAGGTTCACCGAACTCTCGGCCATCCAGACCAGCAGCGTCGAGCCGGACAGCGCCAGCGGCAGGCCGGCCGAGAAGCCGAGGAACAGCACCACGAGCACATCGCGCCGGAAATAGACCGAAGCCGCCTCGCGCCAGCTTCGCCGCTCCGGCGCCGGATCGATGGCGGCCTGACCCGTGCTCATGTCGCCCTCCGCGTCCGTGCCATCCTGGCAGGTGACGCGATCATGGTTAACGAAGGCTCAATGCCAAGCCCTGCCGCGGCCGTCCCGGCCCCTCCACGCAGCTATTTGATGTAGCGGGCGAGCGGCGGGGCGATGCGCTCGACCACGAGACGGATCAGCACCGGCAGGAACAGGCCGGCGAGCGTCAGGACGATGAAATAGACGTAGAAGGCATTGCCGTCCCATTTCACCACGAGAAAGCCGAAGCCCTTCACCAGCCCGATGCAGATCGTGTTGAAAAGATAGATCGCCATGGTGTAGCGGCCGAAGAACAGGAAAACCGGGTCATTGGCCTCGGCGAGCTTCGTGGCGGCAAAGTGCAGGGCCGGGATCGAGGCCAGCGCCACGGCGAGGCCCGTCAGCGGATCGGCGAGCCATTGCGCGGCGATGAGCAGCGCGGCGAAGGCCACGACGATCAGCCAGCCGAAGCGGTCCAGCATCTCGCCCATCACCTCGCGCCGCTGGCCGACCCAGACGCCGATGAAGAAGAAGGCGGCGTGCCGCAGAACCCGGTCGGCATAGAAAAGGCTCTCCACCTGCACCTGCGTCAGCACCAGGCCGACAGCGATGAGAATCGGCAGCAGGCGCGGAAGCGGCACGACCACGAAGCGGAAGAGCAGCGAATAGACGAAGGCCGCGTAGAGATACCAGACCGAGGTGGCGGGGCTCCGCATTGTATGCACGAAGAGGCCGTCGAGGTAGGCGCCGAGGCTCTCCTGCGTGTTGTCGACGTGGACGATCTGCGAAAACACCATCTTGCCGGCGATGATGATCAGGCCGAAGGCGAAGAAGGGAACCAGCAACCGGTCCACCCTGCGGGCGATGAAGCGGCCCGCGCCTTCGCGCCTGTCGAAGCCGGCATAGCCCAGCACATAGCCGCTCAGATACATGAAGAACGGCATGTGGAAGAGATAGATGGCCGTCTTCAGGTGCTGGTACCAGTCATGGCCCACCGGCGCCTGCTGCGAGACGACATGGCCGACAACGACGAGGACGATGCCGATGCCCTTGGCCGTGTCGATGTCGAGGAGCCGTGCGCGCTCCGAGGCCGGGGGCGCGGCGGCGGGTCGTCCGGCGGCGGCGATGGCGGGCGTCTCCATAGCGTCGGTCCGTTCAGGGCCGGGGCACTGCGCCCCGCCATGATGGTAGCGGCGGACCCTTAGCAAAGGCTTGGCTTCCTCTCCTCGCACCTGACATCCATTGCCGCTTTTTTGGGCGACGCCATCTGCCTCTTTTCTGGGCGTATTGCATGGCGGGTCTGATGGGCAAAAGGCGATCTATCCTGCCGTTGGGGCAGGACAAAGGATGATTCAAGAACGGACTCAAAGGATTGCGAGAAAATTTCGGTGCTGGCACGCGCGTTGCGAAGCGAGAGCGGCCATCGGGCAATGGTCTGGCTGCCGAGGTCCGAGGCGAACACCAGTAACGGGAACCCTCCATGTTGAACCTCAAATCAAAAGTGCTCGGCCTGTTCGCCGGCGCCGCTATGGCAGCCGGTGTTCTGGCCGCGCCAGCACAGGCGCAGGAGACGATCAAGGTCGGCATCCTGCATTCGCTCTCCGGGACCATGGCCATCAGCGAGACGACGCTGAAGGACGTGATGCTCATGCTCATCGAGGAGCAGAACAAGCGCGGCGGCCTGCTCGGCAAGAAGCTGGAGCCCGTCGTGGTCGACCCGGCATCGAACTGGCCGCTCTTCGCCGAGAAGGCCCGCGAACTGATCGCCCAGCACAAGGTCGCCGTGACCTTCGGCTGCTGGACCTCGGTGTCGCGCAAGTCGGTCCTGCCGGTCTTCGAGGAGCTGAATTCGATCCTGTTCTATCCCGTGCAGTACGAGGGCGAGGAATCCTCGCCGAACATCTTCTACACCGGCGCCGCCCCGAACCAGCAGGCCATTCCCGCCATCGACTATCTCCTCGCAGAGGGCGTGAAGCGCTTCGTGCTGGAAGGCACCGACTACGTCTATCCGCGCACCACCAACAAGATCCTCGAGGCCTATCTGCTCTCCAGGGGCATCAAGGCGGAGGACATCTCGGTCAACTACACGCCTTTCGGCCACGCGGACTGGCAGACGCGCGTCGCCGCCATCAAGCGCTTCGGCTCGACCGGCGTTAAGACGGCCGTGGTCTCCACCGTCAACGGCGACGCCAACGTTCCCTTCTACAAGGAACTCGGTAACCAGGGCGTGAAGGCCACCGACATTCCGGTCGTTGCCTTCTCGGTCGGCGAGGAAGAACTCGCCGGCATCGACACCAAGCCGCTGGTCGGCCACCTCGCCGCCTGGAACTACTTCCAGTCGGTCGACAACCCGGCCAACCGCGACTTCATCGCCCGCTGGCGCGCCTTCAAGAAGAACGAGCGTGCCGTCACCAACGATCCGATGGAGGCTCATGTCATCGGCTTCGCCATGTGGGTGAAGGCCGTCGAGGCCGCCGGCACGACCGATCCGACCAAGGTCCGCCAAGCCATGATCGGCATCGCCGTGCCGAACCTGACGGGCGGCTACTCGACCATGATGCCGAACCACCACATCACCAAGCCGGTGCTGATCGGCGAGATCCAGGACAACGGCCAGATCTCGACCGTCTGGCAGACCCCCGGCACCGTGGTGGCCCAGGAATGGTCGCCGCATCTGGAAGGCTCGCGCGATCTCATCGCCGACCATCGCGCACCGATGAACTGCGGCAACTTCAACGTCCGCACGGGCAAGTGCGGCGGCGCCCAGCGCTAGCCGGCGCCTGACACGCAGGAGGCGCGCCGACAGCCGGCGCGCCTCACCCTTCCCCCAGCAGCGCTTCGGAACGAGGACAGAGCTTGACCGCCGCATCCATGGCCGACCGGAGCATCAGGACCTCGGGCGACTGCGCAAAGCGCATGGCGTCCGCCCTTCTCCTGGCCGTTCTATCGCTTCTTCTCCTCGCGTTTCCCGCCAGGGCGCAGGACGCATCGCCCCTCATCCAGCGCTTTGCCACCGAGACCTTCAACGACATTGCTGGCGCGGTGAACGGTCTCGCGACATCCGGCTCCCCGCGGGCCGCGCCCGTCATCGAGGCTCTGCGCGACAGCCGGCTCGTCTATCGCCCCGCCGACCGCACGGTCTTCATCCGCCGCCCCGACGGTTCGTTCGTCTCGGCCGTCACCGGCGATCCGGTCGCAGAAGTCGGCACGACTCGCCCGGTGCGCCTCAACAACAATGTCCGGCGCGCCATCGAGGCCGCCGTCGGCGCGCTCTCCCTTCTCCACCCCGATGCGTCCCGCCGCATCAGCGCCGCCGAGGCCGTCTTCAAGTCGCGTGACGGCACCGCACTGCCCGCCCTGGAGGCCGCCATCGGCCAGGAGCGCGATCCCCGCATCCGGAAGCTGATGGAGGAGGCGCGCGCCGCCATCCTGGTCGCCAATCCGCAGGCCGCAGAGGCTGACCGCATCGCCGCCATCGGCATCATCCAGCGACGCGGCGACCAGGATGCGCTCGCCATGCTGGGATCGCTGCCGGCGGACGCGCCCGCGCGGGTGCGCGAGGCCGCCGAAAGCGCCGCCGTCGGCATCCGTAGGACTCTTGCGGTCTGGGAGGCCGGGCAGAACGTCTGGTACGGCCTCTCGCTCGGCTCGGTGCTGCTGCTCGCCGCCATCGGCCTTGCCATCACCTTCGGCGTCATGGGCGTCATCAACATGGCCCACGGCGAGATGGTGATGATCGGCGCCTACACGACCTTCGTCGTGCAGCAGGCGATCCGCTCCGTCGCGCCGGGACTGATGGACGCCTCGCTCTTCATCGCCCTGCCCATGGCCTTCCTCGTTGCCGGCGCCATCGGCGTCGCCATCGAACGGCTCATCATTCGCCACCTCTACGGCCGCGCCCTCGAGACGCTGCTCGCCACCTGGGGCGTCAGCCTCGTGCTGCAGCAGGCGGTCCGCTCCTGGTTCGGACCGACCAACCGCGAGGTGACGACGCCGTCCTGGATGTCGGGCTCCTTCGAGATCGGGCATCTCGCGATCACCGCCAACCGCCTCGCCATCATCGTCTTTGCGGCGCTCGTCTTCGCCGCGCTGCTCCTGTTCCTGAAGCGCACGCCCTTCGGCCTGCAGACCCGCGCCGTCACGCAGAACCGCCGCATGGCGGGCGCCATGGGCATCCGCACCAACTGGGTCGATGCCTTCACCTTCGGCCTCGGCTCGGGGATCGCGGGCCTTGCCGGCGTGGCGCTCAGCCAGATCGATAACGTCTCGCCAAACCTCGGGCAGGGCTACATCATCGACTCATTCATGGTCGTGGTCTTCGGCGGGGTCGGCAATCTCTGGGGAACGCTGGTCGGCGCCATGACGCTCGGCATCGCCAACAAGTTTCTCGAACCCTATGCCGGCGCGGTGCTGGGCAAGATTCTGCTTCTCGTCTTCATCATCCTGTTCATCCAGAAGCGTCCCCGGGGCCTCTTCGCCCTCAAGGGCCGGGCGGTGGAATGATGCTCACCCGGTTCCTCTTCGAGAAGATCGACCGCGCCGGCTGGATCTTCCTCGTCCTGCTCGGTATCGCCGCCGTGCTGGTGCCGGTGCTGAATCTCGCCGTGCCGCCGGGCTCGATGTTCCATGTGTCGAACACGGCGGTCGGCCTGTGGGGCAAGTACATGACCTATGCCCTGCTGGCGCTCGCGGTCGATCTCGTCTGGGGCTACTGCGGCATCCTCTCGCTCGGCCACGGCGCCTTCTTCGCGCTCGGCGGCTACGCCATGGGCATGTACCTGATGCGGCAGATCGGGCCGCGCGGCGTCTATTCGCATCCGACCCTCCCCGACTTCATGGTCTTCCTGAACTGGAAGGAATTGCCCTTCACCTGGTGGGGATTCTCGTCCTTTCCCTACGCCATGCTGATGGTGGCGCTGGTGCCGGGCCTGCTCGCCTTCGTCTTCGGTTGGTTCGCCTTCCGCTCGCGCGTTACCGGAGTCTATCTCTCCATCATCACCCAGGCGCTGACCTACGCGCTGATGCTCGCCTTCTTCCGCAACGATATGGGCTTCGGCGGCAACAACGGCCTGACCGACTTCAAGGACATCCTCGGCTTCAACATCCAGAGCCAGGTGACCCGCGCGGTGCTGTTCTCGCTGTCGGTGCTGGCCCTGATGACGGGCTATCTCGTCGCCCGCGCCATCGTCACCTCGAAGGCCGGCAAGATTCTCATCGCCATCCGCGACGCCGAGGCGCGCACCCGCTTCCTCGGCTACCGGGTGGAGAACTTCAAGCTCTTCGTCTGGACCGTTTCGGCCATCATGGCCGGCATTGCGGGAGCCCTTTACGTGCCGCAGGTCGGCATCATCAACCCCAGCGAATTCTCGCCCGCCAACTCCATCGAGACCATCGTCTGGGTCGCCGTCGGTGGCCGCGGGACGCTGGTCGGAGCGGCCCTCGGCGCGGGCCTCGTCAATTTCGCCAAGAGCTGGTTCACCGGCGCCTTCCCGCAGGGCTGGCTCTTCGCCCTCGGTGGCCTGTTCATCTTCGTCACGCTGTTCCTGCCGAAGGGCATCGTCGGCACCTTCACCGAATGGTGGCGGTCGCGCCGGCGGACGCCGGAACCGCCTGCGCCGGCGGCCGCGCAGCAGCCGGCGGAGTAAGGATGGGACTGATGCTGATCGACCCTATGGAAACCCAGCTGCCCGCCGAACCGGTGCAGGCCATCGAACGGCCGCAGGTCGTCACCCAGTCGCTGCTCTATCTCGACGGCGTCTCGGTGAGCTTCGACGGCTTCCGCGCCATCAACAACCTGTCGCTGATCATCGCGCCGGGCGAGATGCGCGCCATCATCGGCCCGAACGGCGCCGGCAAGACCACGATGATGGACATCATCACCGGCAAGACGAAACCCGACATCGGCGACGTCATCTTCGACGGCAGCATCGACCTGACGCAGCTCGACGAGACGGCCATCGCCAATCTCGGCATCGGTCGCAAGTTCCAGAAGCCGACCGTCTTCGAGATGCACACGGTCGAGGACAACATCGAGATGGCGGTGAAGGCCGACCGGACCGTCTTCGGCACGCTGTTCTCCCGCCATTCCGCCGAGATCTGGCGGCGGGTCGACGAACTCCTCGGCATCGTCAGGCTGGGAGATGACAGGAAGCGCCTCGCCGGCGACCTGTCCCACGGCCAGAAGCAGTGGCTGGAGATCGGCATGCTTCTGGCGCAGGACCCCAAGCTTCTCCTCGTCGACGAGCCGGCGGCCGGCATGACCGATGTCGAGACGGCGGCCACCGCAGACCTCCTCAGGGAGATCGCGACGACGCATTCCGTCGTCGTGGTTGAGCACGACATGGGCTTCATCCGCGACCTCGGCGTCAAGGTCACCTGCCTGCACGAGGGATCGGTGCTGGCCGAGGGAACGCTCGACCAGGTGAGTTCCGACGAGCGCGTCATCGAAGTCTATCTGGGACGCTGAGCCATGCTCGAGGTGAAGAACGTCGATCTCCACTACGGCGCAGCACAGGCCCTGCGCGAGGTCTCCATCGTCGTCGAGCCGGGGAAGGTCACCTGCGTCCTCGGCCGCAACGGTGTCGGCAAGACCTCCCTGATGCGCGCCATCATCGGCCACCAGCCCATTTCGGGCGGAGAGATCCTGTGGGAGGGCCGCGACATCACCCGCATGCCGCCTTTCGAGCGCGCCCGCCGCGGCATCGCCTATGTGCCGCAGGGCCGCGAGATCTTCCCGCTGCTGACGGTGAAGGAGAACCTGGAGACCGGCTTCGCGCCCCTCAGGCGCGCCGACCGCACCATCCCCGACGACATTTTCTCGCTCTTCCCGGTGCTGAAGGACATGCTGGGACGACGCGGCGGCGACCTGTCCGGTGGCCAGCAGCAGCAACTCGCCATCGGCAGGGCGCTGGTCACCCGCCCGCGCCTCATCGTGCTCGACGAGCCGACGGAGGGCATCCAGCCCTCGATCATCAAGGACATCGGCCGGGCCATCGACTATCTGCGGCAGAAGGGCGACATCGGCATCCTGCTGGTGGAGCAGTATCTCGACTTCGCCGAACAGCTCGGCGACCGGTTCTACGTGATGGAGCGCGGGCGCGTGGTGGTTCAGGGCCTTAAGGGCGAGGTCGACCGCGACGCCCTGCACAAGAGCATGGCGATCTGATCGCCGGCCGCCGCAGATCGGCCGAGACGGAATGACAGGTTACGGCCGGCGCGCCGCTCCGGTATCCTTCCGTCGCACCGGAGGATGAATCGCATGGCCAGAGGACCCTTCTCGCGCGGAGTGGTTGCCGCACCGCACGCGGCGGCGGCGGAGGCCGGCCGGCAGATCCTCGCGGAAGGCGGCAATGCCATCGAGGCGATGATCGCCGCCGCCGCCACCATCGCCGCCGTCTATCCGCACATGACCCATGTCGGCGGCGACGGCTTCTGGCTCATCCACCAGCCGAGCCGCCGCGTCCACGGCATCGAGGCCTGCGGCTTCGCCGGCGAGCGGGCAACGCTCAGGTCCTACCTCGACAAGGGCCACTACGACATTCCCTCGCGCGGGCCTGAGGCCGCCCTCACCGTTCCCGGCGCCATCGGCGGCTGGCGCCTCGCCAACGCCATGGCGAAGGCCTCCGGCGGCACCCTGCCGCGTGCGGTCATGATGGAGCCGGCCATCCGCGCTGCGCGCGAGGGCTATCGCGTCAGCCGATCGCAGGCGAGCCTCACCGTCGACAAGCTCTACGAACTGAAGGACTGCCCCGGCTTCGCCCAGACTTTCCTCGCGGAGGGAAAGCCGCCTGCCGAAGGCGCGGTGATGAAGCAGCCGGCCCTCGCCGACACGCTTGAGCACCTCGCCCGCGCCGGGTTTCAGGATGCCTATCGCGGCGACATCTCGCGGGAACTCGCCCGCGACCTCGAGGAGATGGGCTCGCCAGTCACCCGCGCCGACCTGCAGGCCTACTACGCCGTCGAGCGCACGCCTCTGTCGCTCGCCCATTCGCTCGGCACGCTGCACAACATGCCGCCGCCGACGCAGGGCCTCGCCTCCCTGATGATCCTCGGCATCGTCGACCGGCTGGAGGCCCTGCACGGGCCGGCCCACCCGGAGACATCCGCCTTCGTCCACCGCATCGTCGAGGCGACCAAGCGCTCCTTCCTGGTGCGCGACCGTTACGTCACTGATTTCGACCGCCTGGACGGCGATCCCCTCGCCTTCCTGACGCAGGAGGCCCTGCAGCGCGAGGCGGAGTCCATCGCCATGAACCGCGCCTTGCCCTGGCCGCACAAACCCGTCCCCGGCGACACGATCTGGATGGGCGCGGCGGACTCGGAGGGATGCGTCGTGTCCTACATCCAGTCGATCTACTGGGAATTCGGCTCGGGCTGCGTGTCGAAATCCACCGGCTTCCTGATGCAGAACCGCGGCTCCAGTTTCTCGCTCGATCCGAAGGCGCTCAATCCGCTGGAGCCCGGCCGCCGGCCGTTCCACACCCTCAACCCGGCAATGGCGCAACTGTCCGACGGCCGCGTCTTCGCCTATGGCACCATGGGCGGCGAGGGCCAGCCGCAGACGCAGGCGCAGCTCTTCGAGCGGCACGTCCGCCACCGCATGCCACTGGAAGAGGCCCTCGACGCACCGCGCTGGCTGCTCGGCCGCACCTGGGGTTCGTCGGTCACCAGCCTGCGCTTCGAGGACCGCTTCGACGAGAGCCTGGTGCGCGATCTCGACCGGCTCGGGCACCAGACCGCCATGATCGGCGAGGCCTATTCCGACACGATGGGCCATGCTGGCGGCGTCACGCTGCACACCGACACGTCACTGTCGGGCGCCCACGACCCGCGCGCCGACGGCGGCGCCGCCGGCCTCTGAGCCCCGGTCGGGGGACGACCGCCGTGACCGCCGTGCCGGCTGATGGCTCATCCGTCCCATCTCGCATCGCGCCGGTGATCCGCGTATGGTCCGCCGTCCCGCGCCAGTGAAGGCCCCATATGGATTCGCCCCCCTCCGCCGCACGCCTCCCGCGCCAGGCTGTCGTGCACGGCCCGCTCATCGACCCGGCCGAACTCGTCCGCGACGTCTCCGCCGTCTCGGTCGTCGCCGGCAACAACCGGGACGCCCGTGCCGAGGTGGTCCAGCGTCTGAAGAAACGCCTCGCGGAGGCGCGCAGGACGGCCGAGGACCGGCTGATCGCCAGCATCGACGGGCGCACCTGCGCGGAAGCCCTCTCGCAGTTCCAGGACGATGTCATCCGCGCGCTCTACGGCTGGATCGTCGATGAGCTCTACCCTTCGGAGAACCCTTCCTCCGGCGAGCGGATGACGATCGTCGCCACCGGCGGCTATGGCCGCGGCATGCTGGCGCCCGGCTCCGACATCGATCTCCTGTTCCTCCTGCCCTACAAGCAGACGGCCTGGGGCGAAAGCGTCGCCGAGGCCATGCTCTATTGCCTCTGGGACATGGGGCTGAAGGTCGGCCATGCGACGCGCTCGGTGGACGAGTGCATCCGCCAGGCGCGGACCGACTTCACCATCCGCACCACCCTTCTTGAGGCGCGTTACATCCTCGGCGACACGCAGCTCTTCGCCGAACTGGAGAAACGTTTCGACGCCGAGGTGGTGAAGGGCACGGTGCCGGATTTCGTCGCCGCCAAGCTCGCCGAGCGCGACGAGCGCCACCGCAAGACCGGCCAGTCACGCTATCTCGTCGAACCCAATGTCAAGGACGGCAAGGGTGGCCTCCGGGACCTGCACACACTGTTCTGGATTGCCCGCTACGCCTATCGGGTGAAGACCGACGAGGAACTGGCGAAGAAGGGCGTCTTCACCCGCCGCGAGGCGCAGATGTTCCGGCGTTGCGAGACCTTCCTGTGGACGGTCCGCTGCCACCTGCACTTCCTGACCGAACGCGCAGAAGAGCGCCTGTCCTTCGACCTTCAGCGCGAGCTTGCCCCGCGCCTCGGCTATCGCGGCCATAACGGCCTCGTCGATGTCGAGCGCTTCATGAAGCACTACTTCCTCATCGCCAAGGACGTGGGCGACCTCACCGCCATCCTCTGCGCCGAACTCGAGGAGCGTCACGAGAAGCCCGCCCCGGTGCTCGACCGCTTCATCGCGCGGCTGAGGCCGAAATCGCGGCGGGGCTTCAAGGAGAGCACCGACTTCCAGATCGACCACGACCGCATCACGGTGGCCGACGACGGCGCCTTCGCGCGCGACCCGGTCAATCTCATCCGCATGTTCTGGCTGGCTGACCGCTACAATCTCGCATTTCACCCGGATGCCATCCGGCTGCTGACCAGGTCCCTTAAACTCGTCGATGACAAGCTGCGCAACGATCCCGCGGCGAACCAGCTCTTCCTGTCGATCCTCACCTCGGCCAACACACCGGAGATCGTGCTCCGGCGGATGAACGAGGCCGGCATTCTCGGCCGCTTCGTTCCCGATTTCGGCCGCGTCGTGGCGATGATGCAGTTCAACATGTATCACCACTACACGGTCGACGAGCATCTGCTGCGATGCATCGGCATGCTTCACCGCATCGAGCACGATGGCAAGCCAGAGGACGGTCTTGCCGCCGATCTCGTCAAGACGATCCAGCCGCGCAACCGCGAGCTTCTCTACGTCACGCTGTTCCTGCACGACATCGCCAAGGGGCGCCCCGAGGACCATTCGACCGCCGGCGCGAAGATCGCCCGCAAGCTCTGCCCGCGCTTCGGCCTCAATGCTCTGGAGACGGAGACCGTCGCCTGGCTGGTGGAGCAGCATCTGGTCATGTCGACAATCGCGCAGTCGCGCGACCTCGCCGAACGCAAGACCATCGAGACCTTCGCCAACGTGGTGCAGTCGCTGGAGCGGATGAAGCTGCTGCTCATCCTCACCACGGCCGACATCATGGCGGTCGGCCCCGGCGTGTGGAACGGCTGGAAGAGCCAGCTCCTGCGCACGCTCTACTACGAGACCGAACCGGTGGTGACGGGGGGCTTCTCAGAGGTCAACCGCTCGCGCCGCGTCGAGATCGCGCAGGAGGAGTTCCGCCGCGCCGCACCGGAGCGGCTGCCCTCGCTCGCCGGCGACACGCTGGAGGCCTATATCGGCCGTCACTACGCCGCCTACTGGCTCAAGGTGGACCTCGCCACCAAGATCGAGCACGCACGGTTCCTCCAGTCGGCGGCCGCGGAGGGCCTGTCGCTTGCCACCCGCGTCGACCTCATCGCCGGCCAGGGCGTGACCCACCTGACCGTCCTCGCCCCCGACCACCCGCGCCTGCTGTCGATCATCGCCGGAGCCTGCGCGGCGACCGGCGCCAACATCGTCGGCGCGCAGATCTACACGACCACTGACGGACTTGCCCTCGACACCATCTCGATCGGCCGCGCCTTCGAGCGCGACGAGGACGAGGAGCGGCGGGCGAGGCGCATCGCCGAGGCGATCGAGAAGGCACTGCGCGGCGAGATGAAGGTCGGCGAGGCGGTAGCGGCGGCGGCCAAGAAGTCATCGGCGCGCAACCGCTCGCGCACCTTCCGCATCGCGCCGGATGTCGCCATCAACAACACCTGGTCGTCGCGCTACACGGTCATCGAGGTCTCCGGCCTCGACCGCGCCGGTCTCCTGCACGACCTGACGGCGGCGCTGTCTCGCCACAGCCTCAACATCGCCTCGGCCTATGTCGCGACCTTCGGCGAACGGGCCGTCGACGTTTTCTACGTCACCGACCTGATGGGGGCGAAGATCCAGTCGGCCCAGCGTCAGGCGGCGATCCGCAAGGTGCTGACAGGTGTCCTGGAGGATGAAGCGGCGCGCTGACAGCGCGGCCACCATCCGGACCCAGGCCGGTGCCTGCCGCCGCCTCCCGCAAGGCCCGCAGGCGCGCGAGGCGGTTCTCGGCCGCCCGCAGCCGGTCCCGCAGGACAGCCAGCTTCGTGCCGTCCTCGATTGTGTCGACATGGGATTCGATCACCGCGCGCAGCGTCCGCACCCGCGCCAGGAACGCGCTGACGATGGCTACATCGACATGGGGCTCGCGAGCCCTTCCGCGAAGCGCTTCTGCACTGTCGGGTGCATGAGAGGGTTCGGCCATGAACCGATCATTGCAACCAAAGGTTACATTTTGATTTCAATCAACCGAAACTCGAGGCGCTGTTAACCTTGCGGATCGATGAAGCCAGTCCCCCACATTTGCCTTAACCCACCCTTCATTGCGCCGGGATTACCCCGGACAAGCGCGGATCAGGCGCGGGAACAGGGCAGGCGTTCAGGGAGCGATGGCGCGACGACGCGGACAGGGCGATCGGATCGAACCCAGCTTCGGCACGGCGCGCGGAGGCATGGACCTGCGCGCCTTGCCCGAGGACCGGCCCTCGGTGCGCGTCGCGGCGCCCGCACGAGCGCCAAGGCCGGCAAAGCCACGTCGCGCCGAGCCGGTCGAGGAGGCGGACGTGGCGAAGGCACGGCAGCAGCGTGGAGCACGACGTGACCGCGATGACCCGCCGCGCCGCCGCAAGCGCCGCGGGTTCCTGGGCCGGCTGGTCATCTGGGGCGTGACCCTCTCCATCTGGGGCCTGATCGTCGTCGCCGGCATCATTGCCTGGTATGCGGCACATCTGCCGCCGACCCATACGCTCGAGGTACCGCCGAGGCCGCCGAACATCGCCATCCTCGCCGCCGATGGAACCGAACTCGCCAATCGCGGCGACACGGGTGGCGCCGCCGTGCAGTTGAAGAGTCTGCCAAGGCATGTGTCGCAGGCACTCATCGCCATCGAGGACCGGCGTTTCCATTCGCACTTCGGCATCGACGTCGTCGGTCTCGGCCGCGCCGTGTTCACCAACCTCACCAACAGGGGTGTGCATCAGGGCGGCTCGACGCTCAGCCAACAGTTGGCCAAGAACCTGTTCCTGACGCCGGACCGGACCCTCGGCCGCAAGGTGCAGGAGGCGCTGCTCGCGCTCTGGCTGGAGCACAACTACTCCAAGGAGCAGATCCTCGAACTCTACCTGAACCGCGTCTATTTCGGTGCCGGCGCCTATGGCATCGAGGCCGCGGCTCGCCGCTACTACGACAAGCCGGCGACCGCCCTGACGCTGCAGGAGGCCGCCGTCATCGCCGGCCTCGTCAAGGCGCCCTCGCGGCTCGCCCCCACCCGCAATCCGGAGGCCGCGCAGGCGCGCGCACAGCTCGTTCTCGCGGCCATGGCCGACCAGGGATACATCACCGAGGCGCAGGCGCGGAACGCCCGCAGCAACCCGGCCCACGCGAGCCGCACCATTCCCGGCGGCTCCATCAACTATGTCGCCGATTGGATCATGGACCTCATCGATGACTATGTCGGCAAGGTCGAGACCGACCTGAAGGTCGAGACGACCATCGTCGGTCCTGTGCAGCAGGCGGCCGAGGCCGCCCTCGTCGACGCCCTCAACCGTGGCGGCCAGCGCTATGGCGTCGGCCAGGGAGCGGTCGTCGTCCTTGATCGCGACGGCGCGGTGCGCGCCCTCGTTGGCGGACGCGACTATGCGCAGAGCCAGTTCAACCGGGCGGTCGCCGCCCGCCGGCAACCGGGCTCGGCCTTCAAGCCCTTCGTCTATCTCGCTGCCCTCGAACGCGGCCTGACCCCGGATACCGTGCGCAGCGACTCGCCCGTCTCGATCGCCGGATGGCGTCCCGAAAACTACACCCGCGACTATCGCGGCGAGGTCAGCCTGACCACGGCGCTCGCCTCCTCCCTCAACACGGTCGCCGTGCGGCTCGGCCAGGAAGCGGGGCCGCGCAACGTGGTGCGCACGGCGCAGCGGCTCGGCATCGGCTCGGCGCTGGCCGCCAACCCCTCCATCGCACTCGGCACGTCGGAGGTGAACCTCCTGGAGCTCACCGGCGCCTATGCGCCCTTCGCCAATGGCGGAACGGGCGTCATACCGCATGTCATCACGCGCATCCGGACCACCAGCGGCCGCGTGCTCTTCGAGCGCCGCCCCATGAACAACGGCCAGGTGGTGGAACCACGCCACGTCGCCATGATGAACGCCATGATGAACCAGACGACGGTCTCCGGAACGGCCCGCACGGTCCGCCTTCCGGGCTGGATCGTCGCTGGCAAGACCGGCACCAGCCAGGAGTTCCGCGACAGCTGGTTCGTCGGCTATACGGGCCGCTTCCTCGCGGGCGTCTGGCTCGGCAACGACGACGGCACGCCCACGCGTCGGCTCACCGGTGGCGGCCTGCCGGTGGATGTCTGGAACCGGGTTATGGCGGAGGCCCATCGCGGCCAGTCCATCGTCGATCTTCCGGGCAACTGGCGCTCCTACGACGCGCCGGGACGCATCCTGCCCGGCGACACGCTCGACCAGCCCATGACCATGTCGCGGGTTGAGCCGGGGGGCCAGCGCCGCCCGCAGCGCCTGACGGACGCCGAGGATCGCAGCGCCGTCGTCCGCCCCCAGCCCGGCACCGGCTTCCTCGACCGCCTGTTCCGCTGATCTCCCTTGCGCCGCCGCGGGGGAACCCCACATGGGGTCCGTCGGTTGTCCGGCGGAGCTTTGGAGAGGATAACGCGATGACGCGGATCGTCTGGTGGGGAGCCCTGGTCGGCGCCGCCTTCTGGTCGGTCTTCGCCTTCGTCGCCTACGCCGTGGTGGACACGGTCGGCGTCGGGGCGTCGAGCTATGGCACCGTGCCCGGATTTCCGCCGGAGCCCTTCACCTTCGCCTGGATCGCCGCCAGGGCACACGGGCTCGGCGTTTCCAGCATTGCGGCGGTCTGGCTCATCGGCCTCGTCATCATCTTCGGCAGCGCCGCGCTGTTTCACCGCCTGTTCGGACGTAGGGTGCCGGCGCTTCCGCCCACTCCGCGCAGCTGGGGATCCTCGATCCCCTCCGGCAGTTTCAACGTATCGGCCCGTCCGACGCTGAAGCAGCGTCTGTTCGGCCGCTGATCGCGGCGCTGCTTGCAGCTATTCGAAGAGTTCCGCGAACTTCAGCTCCAATCCGGCGACGGCGCGCAGAATCTCGTTGAGGTGGTGGCTCATTGCGGCGACCGCCCGATCGGCATCGCCGTCCTCGATGGCGCGCAGGATATCCCGGTGCTGCTCCACCAGCGGCCCCATCGACCCGGGGGAGTGCAGGGTCAGTGTGCAGACGCGGTCCATATGCGCCTTCTGCATCTCCACCGCGCTCCACGCCTCCGCGCAATCGGCGCCCTCCGCCAGGGCAATGTGGAAGAGGCTGTCGAGCTTCTGGAAGGTCAGGTGATCCCCCTCCGCCGCGGCCTTGTCTTGCGCGGCGATCAGGGCCTCGGCGCGGTCGCGGTAATGCGTATCGAAGCGCTCGCAGGCACGCCGGACGATGGCCACCTCGATCGCCTCGCGAATGAACCGCGCATCCAGCATCCGTCGCACCGACAGTTTGACGACCACCGTGCCGCGCTGCGGCTGCACGTCGACGAGGCCCTGCCGCATCAGCGCGATGAAGGCTTCGCGTACCGGCTGGCGCGAGACGCCGAAGCGCTCGGCGATCTCCGACTCCGACAGTCTCTCGCCGGGGCGGATCGTCAGGTCGATGATGTCGGCCCGCAGGTCGCGTTCGACGCGTGCGGCCGCGCTCCCGAGGATGCGCGACGATGACGGTGCGGGAGAGGCGGCGACCATAGGTCCGGCGAGTTCCATTTTTGTCTCTTGAACTTCCATACAAGTGCATACTAGAGTTGGAGGAGATCGGAAAGCCCGCATTTCGCGGGCTCCGATCGCCACGTTCCCCGCCTCAAGAAGGGAACTTCGTTTCGACCGGGAGGAAACCCATGCTGACACGTCGCACCTTCGTGTCCACCGCCGGCGCGCTCGCCGCAACCCCTGCCATCATCGGCTCCGCATCGGCCCAGGCCACCGTCACGCTGCGCTCCACCGACATCCACCCCGACGGCTATCCGACCATCGAGGCCGTGAAATTCATGGGGCAGTTGCTCGAGCAGCGCTCGAGCGGCCGCATCAAGATCAATGTCTTCCACTCCGCCCAGCTCGGCCAGGAGAAGGACACGATCGAGCAGACGCGCTTCGGCGTCATCGACATGAACCGCATCAATATGGCGCCGTTCAACAATCTCATCGCCTCGACCAACGTGCCCTCCCTGCCCTTCATCTTCCGTTCGGTCGTGCATATGCGGAAGGTGATGGACGGTGCCATCGGCGACTCGATCCTGAACGACTTCACGCCGCATGGCCTCGTCGGCCTTGCCTTCTACGATTCCGGCTCGCGGTCCTTCTACAACTCGAAGCGCGCGATCAGCACGCCGGCCGACATGCGCGGCATGAAGATCCGGGTGCAGCAGTCGGACATGTTCGTCGCGCTCGTCCAGGCGCTGGGCGCCAACGCCACGCCGATGAATTTCGGCGAGGTCTATACCAGCCTGCAGACCGGGGTCATCGACGGCGCGGAGAACAATTGGCCGAGCTATGAATCGACCCGCCATTTCGAGGTGGCGAAGTTCTACTCGCTCACCGAGCACTCGCTGAGCCCCGAGGTGCTGGTCATGTCGAAGCGCTCCTTCGACAAGTTCAACGCCGCCGACCAGGCGCTCATCCGCGCGGCGGCCAAGGAATCGGTCGCGAAGATGCGCGAACTCTGGGACGCCCGCGAGAAGGCCTCCGAGGCCAAGGTCCGCGCCGGCGGCTCGCAGGTCAACACGGTGGAGAAGCAGCCCTTCATCGACGCGATGAAGCCGGTCTACGACCGCTTCGTCACCAGCGCACCGATGAAGGACCTCGTCGCGCGCATCCAGGCCGTGACCTGACACCATCGTCCCGTGTGAGGTCCGTCGCCCCTCAGGCGGCGGGCCTTGCCGCCTGCCCGCCGTTTCCCGGGAAGCCTCCAGCGCGATGCACGCCATCCTCTCCCGCCTCAGTCCGCTTGCGGCCGTCCTCAGCCGGGCGGCGCTCCTCGTCGCCGGCTCCGGTCTCGTCATCATGACGGTGCTGGTCTTCTGGAGCATCTTCGGCCGCTACGTCCTGAACGACACCCCGACCTGGACCGAGCCCGCCGTTCTGCTGCTGATGAGCTGGTTCATCCTGCTCGGCTCGGCGACGGGCGTGCGCGAGCGTGGCCATATCGGCTTCGAGATCGGCCTCGCCGTCTCGCCGCCGCCGATGCGCTTCGTCCTCAAGCTCGTTACCGAAGCCCTGCTCATCCTCTTCGGCGCCGCCATGACGATCTATGGCTCCCAGCTCGCCATCGGCACCTGGAGCGCGCTGACGCCCATGATCGGCATCAGCCAGGGCTGGGACTATGTGCCGGTGGCGGTCGGCGGCGCGCTGATCACGCTTTTCTCGATCGAGCGCATCCTGATGGTGCTGACCGGCACCGACGAGACAGCCGTGCCGCTCGGCCCGGGCATCGGCGAGATCTGAGCCATGGAGCTGTTCATCCTCTTCGGCGCCTTCGCCATTCTTCTCCTGATCGGCATGCCGATCGCCTTCTGCCTCGGCGTCGCCTCGCTCGCCACCGTCCTCTACATGGACGTGCCGCCGGTGGTGATCTTCCAGCAGATGAACTCCGGCATGAACGCCTTCGCCATGATGGCGATTCCCTTCTTCATCTATTCCGGCGACCTGATGATCCGCGGCGGCATCGCCGAGCGCCTCATCGCCTTTGCCGCCTCTCTCGTCGGCCACCTGCGCGGCGGCCTCGGGCAGGTCAACGTGCTGACCTCGACCTTGTTCGGCGGCATCTCGGGCTCGGCCGTGGCCGATGCCTCGGCGGTGGGCGGCCTGATGATCCCGCAGATGGTGAAGCGCGGCTATGACGCCGACTACGCGGTCAACGTCACCGCCAATGCGGCGATCATCGCGCTTCTGATCCCGCCCTCGCACAACATGATCCTCTACTCGCTGGCGGCGGGTGGAAACCTCTCCATCGCCGACCTCTTCACCGCCGGCATCGTGCCGGGCTTCATGCTGGCGGCCTCACTGATGGTCGCCGCCTATGTCGTCGCCCGCCGCCGCGGCTATCCAGCGGAGGCCTTCCCGGGCTGGCTCATGGTGGCGCGGACCCTGGTCGTCGCCATTCCCGGCCTTCTGCTGATCGGCATCATCTTCGGCGGCGTGCGCTCCGGCGTCTTCACCGCGACGGAGAGCTCCTGCATCGCCGTCGTCTATGCCTTCTTCATCACCGTCGTCGTCTATCGCCAGCTGAACTGGGACAGCTTTGTCGAGGCGACGCTGGGTGCTGTGCGCACCACCGCCATGGTGCTGCTGGTGATCGGCACGGCCGCCGCCTTCGGCTGGCTCATGGCCTTCCTGCAGGTGCCGGCCCAGACCGTCGCCTTCATGAAGTCGATCACCGACGATCCCATCATGATGCTGCTGCTGATAAACGTGATCCTCCTCTTCCTCGGCACCTTCATGGACATGGCGCCGATGATCATCATCCTCACCCCCATTCTGCTGCCGGTGGTCAAGGCCTTCGGCGTCGACCCGATTCACTTCGGCGTCATTCTCATCCTCAACGCCGGCATCGGCCTCAACACCCCGCCGGTGGGTTCGGTGCAGTTCGTCGCCTGCGCCATCGGCAAGGTGTCCATTGGCCAGGCGATGAAGACCATCTGGCCCTTCTATGGCGCTTCCGTCGCCGTGCTGCTGCTGGTCACCTACGTGCCGGCCTTCTCCCTCTGGCTTCCCGCCCTCTTCCGCTGACCGTTTGCCGAAAGGTTTGCCATGACCATCGCCGTCCGCCAGGCCTCGCACCCGGAAGCCGCGAGGCACTACGACACCGCCGCGCTGCGTTCCCATTTCCTGGTCGAGAGCCTGTTCCGACCGGATGCCGTGGAGCTGACCTACAGCCATGTCGACCGAATCGTCATTGGCGGCGCCATGCCGGTGACGTCACCCTTGAAGCTCGAAACCGACAAGGCGACCATCGGGCAGGCGACCTTTCTCGCCCGCCGCGAACTCGGCATCTGCAATGTCGGTGGTCCCGGCCGCGTCGTCTGCGACGGCGAGACGTTCGAGGTGAACCCGCGCGACATGCTCTATGTCGCCATGGGCACGGTTGACGTCGCCTTTCACTCCGACGACATCAAGAACCCTGCGAAGTTCTATCTCTTCTCGACGCCGGCCCACGCCCGCCACGCGACGGTGCTGGTGCGCGAGGCCGACGCGAACACCATCGAGCTCGGCGCCCAGGACCAGGCCAATACCCGCACCCTGCGCCAGTACATCATCCCGGGCCGCGTCCAGTCCTGCCAACTGGTCATGGGCCTGACGACCCTCAGGCCCGGCAACATCTGGAACACCATGCCGAGCCATGTGCATGACCGGCGCTGCGAGGCCTATCTCTACTTCGACCTGAAGGACGACGCCCGCGTCTTCCACCTGATGGGCGAGCCCGAGGAGACACGTCACCTCGTTGTCGCCAACGAGCAGGCGATCATCTCGCCGCCATGGTCGATCCACTCCGGCTGCGGCACAGCCTCCTATTCCTTCATCTGGGCCATGGGCGGCGACAACCAGGACTTCACCGACATGGACATGGTGCCGATGGACGCGCTGCGATGACGCCCGGCACCGACATCTTCCTGACCGACCGTGATACCGCCTGGTCCGATCTCGGCGGCGGCGTGCGGCGCAAGATCCTGACCCACGACGCCAGCGTCATGATGGTGCGCGTCGTCTTCGAGAAGGGCGCCGTGGGCCCGCCCCACCACCATCCGCACATCCAGTGCACGCTCGTCGCCTCCGGCCGTTTCGAGGTGACGATCGGCGATCGCAAGACCGTTCTGGCCGCAGGCGATAGCTTCATCGTGCCGACCGGCGCCGTGCATTCCGTGGTGGCGCTGGAGGCCGGCGAACTCGTCGACACCTTCACGCCGCGGCGGGAGGACTTCCTTTGAACGGTTGAGGGATCGCCATCGGCGATGGCATCCGTCCAGGTGAATCCGGGCATCGGGGGGGCCGGAATCGCAGGATTGTCCGCAAAGCCCTGCACCGGTTGAAGCCCTGTCCGCCGCAATGGAACTGGAACTGGGGGTGGACACCGCCTGCCGCGCCCCCCACCTTCCCCAAAAGGCGAAGGAAGCGAAACCATGGACGCACTCTTCATCGGGCAGACCTATATCGACGTCACGGTGCTGGCGGATGCCATTCCCACCGGTGACGACAAGGCTGTGGCCAAGGACTATGCGGTTTCCTTCGGCGGCAACGCGGTGACCGCCGCTTTCGCCTGCGCCAAGCTCGGGGTGAAGCCGGACCTGCTCGCCTCGCTCGCCAATGACTGGCTCGGCCACATGTTCTCCGACATGGCCGCCCGCTACGATATTTCCCTGCACCCGCGCCCGGTGAAGCGGTCCTCGCTCTCCTTCGTCATTCCCAACAACGGCAAGCGCGCCATCCTGCGCGCCCGCGACGACAAGTACCTGCACCCCTTCCCGGGCCTGAACCTCGACGGCTGTCGCCTGCTGCATCTCGATGGTCACCAGCCCGATGCCGCCATCGCCTATGCCCGTGCCTGCCGCGAGAAGGGCATCCTCACCTCGCTCGACGGCGGCAGCGTGCGGGCCAACACGCAGGACCTGCTCGGCTTCATCGACGTCGCGGTGGTGGCAGAGAACTTCTGCGAGCAGATGGAACTGACGCCCGCTGAGATGCTCACCCATCTCCACGCGAAGGGGTGCAAGATCGGCGCGGTGACGCTCGGCGAGCGCGGCATGGTCTGGATCGACGAGAAGACGGAGAGGCGGGAGTTGCCGGCACTGCCGGTTCCCTCATCGCGCATCGTCGATACCAGCGGCGCTGGCGACGTCTTCCACGGCGCCTATTGCTATGCCTATCTGTCCCATCCTGACGGGACCTGGGAGGATCATTTTCGCTTCGCCCGCGCCGCCTCGGCTCACGCGATCCAGTATCTCGGCAACGAGGCCAAGCTGCCGACGCTGGCCGACATCGCGGCTGCCCGCGCCGAGTTCGAGACGGTGGCCTGACGGGCTCCTATTCCGCGGCGAGCGGCAGCGGGGACGCGGGCATGGCGCCTTCCGCCGGCGTTTCCTCCGCCGCAAGCTGCGGCCGGCGCACCTTGAACCAGAGCGCATAGAGCGCCGGGAGGAACAGGATGGTGAGGAGCGTCGCGGCGAACAGTCCGCCGGCGATGGTGATCGCCATCGGCCCCCAGAACAGCGAGCGCGCCAGCGGCAGCATGGCGAGGATCGCCGCCATGGCGGTCAGCACCACCGGCCGCGAGCGATGCACCGTCGCCTCGATGATGGCGTCGTAGAGCGACAGGCCGGCCGCCTCGTTCTCATCGATCTGCTGAACGAGGATCACCGTGTTGCGCATGATCATGCCGGCGAGCGCGATGAGGCCGAGCAGCGCCACGAAGCCGAATGGCGCGTTGAGCAGGTTGAGGGCGAGCGACGCGCCGATAACGCCCAGGGGCGCCGTGGAGAAGACCAGCAGAAGCCGTGAGAACGACTGAAGCTGGATCATCAGCACCGTCAGCATGCCGAGTGCCATGACCGGATACAGCACCACGAGCGAGGCATTCGCCTTGGCCGATTCCTCAACCGCGCCGCCGACCTCGATGCGCATGCCCGGTGCGAGCGACGCCTTCAGATCCTTCAGAGCGGCCTCCACCTGACCGGACACGACCGCAGGCTGGACGCCATCGACCACGTCGGCGCGCACCGTGATGGAGAGTTCGCGGTTGCGCCTCCATAGGATCGGATCCTCCTGGTCGAACTCGATCCGCGCCACCTGCGCCAGAGGCACCGGCACCCCGCCGCGGGCGACGATGGTCAGATCGCCGATGCGGCCGAGATCGACGCGCTCGGCGGGAACGGCGCGCGCGACGATATCGACCTTCTCAGTGCGGTCACGCAACGTCGTGACGGTCACGCCGCTGAGCAGCGTCTGCAGTGTCTGGGCGACGTCCTGGACATTGAGGCCGAGCGCGCGGGCACGGTCCTGGTCGACGACGAGGCGCACCGACGGCGACTGTTCGTTCCAGTCGAGATGCGGATCACGCGTTGAGCGGTTGGCGCGCATGATCTCGCGCACCTTGACCGCCAGCTCGCGCACCGCCTGAGGCTCGCTGCCGATAACGCGGAACTGCACGGGGAAGCCGACGGGCGGGCCGAAACTGAAGCGGTCGACGCGCACCCGCGCCTCCGACAGGGCGCCGTCGGCCAGCGCCTTCTCGAGCCTGGCCTTGAGCCGCTCGCGCGCTTCGAGGCTCTTCGTCATGATGACGATCTGGGAGAAGGACTCGTCCGGAAGCTGCGGGTTGAGGCCGAGCCAGAAGCGCGGGCTGCCCTGGCCGACATAGGTGGTGTAGGTGCGCACATCGTCATCGCCCTTGAGCAACGCCTCGGCGCGCTTGGCCGTCTCCAGCGACGCGGTGATGGACGAGCCCTGCGGCATGCGCATTTCAAGGAACAGCTCGAGACGCCCCGATACCGGGAAGAACTGCTGCTGGACCCGGGTGAAGCCGGCCACCGAGACGGCGAAGATGCCGATCGTCGCAGCGACCACGACGAACTTGTGGTCGACCGACCAGCGAACCACACGGCGCAGAAGCTGGTAGGTCGGCGTGGCGTAGAGCGCGTGCGGATCGGAATGGTCGGGTTTCGGCGGGATCGGCTTGCCGCGCTTTTCCGCACGCTTGACGGCCCGCTGGTACTTGCGTTCGGCAAGTGCGTGGAAATCAGGCAGCAGGACAGAGCCGAGATAGGGGGTGAACAGGACCGCCACGAACCACGAGACGATCAGCGCCAGGCCCACCACCCAGAAGATCGAGCCGGCATATTCGCCCGTCGATGAGTTGGCGAGCCCCACCGGCAGAAAGCCGATGGCGGTGACCAGCGTGCCGGTGAGCATCGGAAAGGCGGTGGAGGTCCATGCGAAGGCGGCCGCCGAGATGCGATCCCAGCCCTGTTCCATCTTCACCACCATCATCTCGACCGCGATGATCGCGTCGTCGACCAGCAGCCCAAGCGCAATGATGAGGGCGCCGAGCGAGATGCGGTGCAGGTCGATGCCAGCCAGGTACATGACCGTGAACACGACCGCGAGAACGAGCGGCACGGACAGTGCCACGATGACGCCGGTGCGCAGACCGAGCGAGACGAACGAGACGAACAGCACGATGGCCAGCGCCTCGACAAACGACGTCTTGAATTCGGAGACCGCCTCGCGAACGACATGGGGCTGGTCGGCGATCTGCCCCATCTCGATGCCGGCGGGCAGTTCGGCGCGGAACTCCTCGCGTGCCTTTTCCAGTTCCTCGCCGAGGGCGGTGATGTTGGCGCCCTTCTGCATGACGACGCCGACGAGCAGCGCAGCCTGCCCCTCCTGGCGGATCAGATAGGTCGGCGGATCGACGAAGCCGCGGGTGATGGTCGCGATGTCGCCAAGCCGGAAGATGCGGCCGTTGACGTCGACGGGAATGGCCGCGACCGCCGCCACGCCGTCGAGCGCGCCGGTGACCCTGAGCGGCACGCGCGCCGCGCCCGTGTCGATCGTGCCTGCGGGTACGACGGCGTTCTGCTTCTGCAGGCTGTCGAAGATGGTTGCGGCGGTGACACCGAGCGTCGCAAGCTTGGCATGGCTGAACTCGACGAAGATGCGCTCGTCCTGCGCCCCGTAGATATTGACCTTGGTGACATTCGGCACGCGCAGCATCCGGCTCTTCAGCCGCTCGGCGATGCGCTTGATATCAGCATAGGTCGTGCCTTCGCCGGTCAACGTGTAGAGCACCGCGTCGACGTCGCCGAACTCGTCATTGACCGCCGGGCCGATCAGGCCGCTCGGCAGATCGGCCTTCAGATCGTCCAGCTTCTTGCGCAGCTGATAGAACAGCTGCGGCACCTCGCGGGGCGGCGTCTGGTCGCGGAACGACACCTGGATCGCGGTGAACCCCGGCTTGGTATAGGTCTGCGCCCGGTCGAAATAGGGCAGTTCCTGCAGTTTCTTCTCGATGCGCTCGGCGACCTGGTCCTGCATCTCGCGGGCGGTCGCGCCGGGCCAGGCCACCGTGATCGTCGCAACCTTGATCGTGAAGGAAGGGTCCTCCGCCTGGCCGAGCCGCAGGTAGGAAATGGTACCGGCGATGATGACCAGGAGAATGGCAAACAGCACCAGCGGGCGATGCGTCACCGCCCAGTGGGACCAGTTGCCGCGCGTCAGGGCGGGATCGTGATGGTCGTGGGCGGAAGACATGACGGAGGGCTCCGCGGGAGGGACGGCTGGCGAACGGCGATATGAGGGAAGGGGCGCCGCTCAAGGCGCCCCGTGGTGATTAGGGGGCGGTGACGATGCGCACGCGCTGGCTGGGGTCGAGCTTGTGGACGCCGAGCGTGACGACCTTGTCGCCATCGGCGATGCCCCCGGCGATGAGGACGTCGCGGCCGTCATAGCCGGCCACCGTGACCGGCATCAGCGTCAGCTTGCCGGTGGCCTCGTCGACGACGAAGACCGAGGGGCCGCGCCCTTCCGAATAGAGCGCGGAGATGGGGAGGCGAGCCACGCGGGCGGACGCGGGCTCGCCAACCGTGACGGTCGCGGTCATACCGATGACCACGCCGTCATCGGCGTCTTGAATGGTGAAACGGGCCTGGAAGGTCCGCGTGGCGACATCGGCGGAGGCCGCCATCTCGCGCAGCACGGCGGGATAGGTCTTGCCGGCGTTCGACCAGAGCGAGACGGTCGCGGCGCCGGCGCGCACGCGCTCGATGAGCGCCTCGGGAACGGCGACCACGGCCTCGCGTTCGCCGGAACGTGCCAGACGCACAACCGGCGTGCCGGCCGCGACCACCTGGCCGGGCTCGGCCAGCGTTGCGGTGACGATGCCGTCGCTGTCGGCGACCAGCGTCGCATAGGCCAGCTGATTGGCGGCGAGGTCGAGGGCGCGCCTGGCGCGATCGAGCCGGCCGCGCGCATCGGCGGTCTTGGCCAGCTGCGTTTCGAGCGTGGCCTGCGTGGCCCAGCCTGCAGCACGAAGATCCTGGGTCCGCTTGTCCTGAGCGAGCGACGAGGCGAGGTTCACCTCGGCCGCGGCGAGTTCGGCCTCGGCCTGCTGCTTCTGCAGCCCGAGGTCCACCCCGTCGATGCGGGCGAGCGCCTGGCCCTTTTCGACCCGCTGGCCCTGCTGGACGAGCCGCTCGGAAATCTTGCCGGCAAGGCGGAACCCGAGATCGCTCTCGACGCGCGGCCGGACGGTGCCGACGAAGGAGCGCTCACGCATCTGCGGCTTGAACGCCACGGTCTCGGTGCGGACGGCGCGCGGTGCGGCATCCGCCGGCTTGGCGTCGGTGCGGGCATTGCCGTCGGTGCAGGCGGCGAGCCCCAGCGCCAGGACGCCGATGGTGAAGAGGGGAAGGAGACGGGAGCCGACGGAGGGGGACATGGCGGCAGTCCTCACGCTTTCAGGGCACGGATGGCGAATTGGGTCAGGCGGCTCGTCTGCTCGTCGAGGTCGTTGTCGAGCACGCAATGGCCGATCAGGGTGGGATGGAAGACGCTGACGTGGCACTGCTTGAATGACAGGGCGGCCTCGATGGGATCGCGCACCACGAAGGCGCCTGATGCCATGCCCTCCCGGATCACTTCGGCAAACAGGCCGACCAGCGTTTCCAGATGCGCCTTCACGACATGCCAGTTCTCGGTCATGGCCGCCTCGACCATGTCGTAGAGCCGCTTCTCGTCGAAGAGTTGCGCCTTGTTGAACTGATGGATGGCCATGGCCATCCGGGCGAGGCGCTCTTCCGGCGCGACGGTGCGATCGGCCGCGATCTGCCTCAGAATCTGATGACAGTTCTCAAGCAGCCGCCGCGCGATTTCCTCGCAGATCGCCGCCTTGGAGGGGAAGAAACGATAGACATTCGCCGGGCTCATGCCGAGCTCGGTCGCGATGTCGGCGATCGCCGTCTTGCCGTAGCCGACGCGGCGGAAATGCTCCTCGGCGACGACGAGGATGCGCTCGCGTGTCTCGTCGGCGGTGAAGCGGGCCCGTGCGGTCATGGTTCCTGACGTATGATCAGTGACGATTTTGAAAATCTATCACTTATCATTCTTGCGTCAAGCCTCGGGCCGGTCGCTTTCACATCACGATTAAGGGAGCATCACCGGAACGGTCAGAATGAGGACGGCCCGCCCGGCTGAACCGGACGGGCCTCCAGGCAGCCGCTGTTGAACAGGCGGGCGCCGACTTCTCGGGAATGATGGGCTCAGGGGAGCCAGGTGCGACCGTTGAACCAGTGGTCGATTTCGTTCTTGGCCTGGTCCTTGGCGTAGCCGTAGCGCTCCTGCAGCTTGCCTTCGAGCTGGTCGCGGCGACCGGCGATCACGTCGAGGTCGTCGTCCGTGAGCTTGCCCCATTGCTCCTTGATGGAGCCCTTGATCTGCTTCCAGTTGCCTTCGACACGGTCCCAGTTCATGGCAGGTCCTCCTCGCGGTTGGATGACCTGAAAACCCGCATCCGGCGGAACGGTTCCCGCGTCAGCGCCCCTTGTCGCGCAGACGTCCGACAATGCCGGTGGGGAAGAAATAGACGCTGAGGACGAAGAGGATTCCGAGCAGCAGCAGCCAGCGGTCCGGGTGCAGCAGCTTCGGCAGGAGCGGAATGCCCTCTGTCGCCGCCGAGGCCGTGCCCATCAGCTTCTGCAGGTAGTTCTGCGCGACGATGAACAGCGTCGCGCCCACCACGGCGCCGTAGAGCGTGCCCATGCCGCCGATCACCACCATCAGGAGGATGTCGAGCATGATGGCGAAGGAGAGCGTGGTGTCGGGGCCGGTGTAGCGCAGCCAGATCGCGCTCATCGCCCCGGCCAGCACCGCCATGCCCGCCGCAAGGCAATTGGCGACCGTGCGATAGTAGACGACGCGGTAGCCCAGCGCCTCCGCCCGCATGTCGTTCTCGCGGATGGCCTGCAGCACGCGGCCGAAGGGCGAGTTGACCACACGCAGCGCCAGGAGGAACAGCGTCACGGCGGAGGCGAAGACGAGATAGTAGGCGAGGATGCGCCCGTTGATCACGGTGCCGAAGAGGGGCTGTTCCAGCAGGCGGAAACCGGGGCGCAGCACCGGCGGCACGGAGAAGGAGCGGCCGTCCTCGCCGCCCGTGATTTCCGAGAACTGCGTGGCGAGGATCAGGAAGGCGGAGGCCACCGCCAGCGTGATCATGGCGTAGAAGATCGCGCGCACGCGCAGGGACAGAAGCCCGATCAGGAAGGCGAGCACGACACCGACGACGAGGGCCAGCAGGATGCCGAGCGCGATGACGCCCCAGCTTGCGCCGAAGGCGTAGAGGCCGAGCCCGACGCCGTAGCCACCGATGCCGAAGAACATGGTGTGGGCGAAGGAGACGATGCCGGTATAGCCGAGGAGGAGGTCGTAGCTCGCCACCAGCACGATGAAGATGCAAACCTTCGCTGCGGTGTTGATGGCCGCAGCCCCCGAGAACAGGAAGGGTGCAAAGGCGAGCCCGACGAGGATGGCGAGGAGGACGCCCGTGAGGATGCGGCTGCGCGGATAGTCGCCCGAGAGAAGGGTGTTCAGCATGGCCTCACCTCTTCGCCACGGGGTAGAGCCCCTGCGGCCGCCACATCAGGATCGCCACCATCAGGAGGATGTTGGAGGCCAGCGCCAGCTTCGGCAGCAGGAAGGCGGTGTAGTTCGCCATTAACGCCACCAGGATGGCGCCGATGAAGCAGCCCCCGACCGAGCCGAGGCCTCCGATGATGATGACGATGAAGACCAGCACCATGACGTCGCCGCCGATCGCCGCCGTCAGCGTCTCGCGATAGAGCGCCCACATGACGCCGCCGAGCCCCGCCAGCGCCGAGCCGGCCACGAAGACGCCGACGAAAAGCCTGCGGATGCGATAGCCCAGCGCCTCCACCATTTCCGCATTCTCGACGCCGGCGCGGATGAGCAGGCCGATACGGGTGCGGTTGAGAACGATCATCATGGCGGCGAATACGACAAGGCCGACGACCACCGCGAGGATACGGAACTTCTCGATGGCGAAATCGCCGAAGACGATGGCGCCGCGCAGTCCCGTCGGCAGGGCCATAGCCTTCTGGTCGCCCCCCCAGATGACGTGGATGAGCTGCTCGGCGACGATGAGGCCGCCCATGGTGATGAGGATCTGCTTGAGGTGCTGGCCATAGACCGGCTTGACAATGATCCGCTCGAAGGCCCAGCCGAGCACGCCGGTGCCGATCATGGCGACCGTCACGGCAAGGCCCAGCGCCATGAGGTTCCAGCCGAGCGAATCCACCTGCACCCAGCCCGACAGCAGGAGGAGGACCGACATGGCGAGATAGGCGCCAACCGCGATGAAGGCGCCGTGGCCAAAGTTCAGCACGTCCATCAGGCCGAAAACGAGGGTGAGGCCCGAGGCGATGACGAAGATCATCATGCCCATGGCGAGGGCCGCCACCGTCAGCGTCACCCAGGTCGTCGGATTGCCGACGAAGGGCAGCGCCGCGGCGGCCAGCCCGATCGGCAGCAGAATCGGCAGATAGTCGTGCCTGATGGCGGGAAGCGCATCGGCGGCGGACGGCGAAGGGGCGATGGTCATGGTCCAGGCCTCACTGGTGCGCGTCGAGCGACAGGCCGAGAAGGCGCTGCTGCAACGCTTCGTCGCGGGCCATCTCCGCCATGGCGCCGCGGTGCACGATGCGGCCGTCGTCCATCACCGCCACGTGGTCGCCGAGGCTCGCCGCAAAGCGGAAGTTCTGCTCGACCAGAAGGATCGTCGTCTCGCGCTTGAGCTGGGCGAAGGCGGTGATCATGCCCTCGATGATGGCCGGCGCGATGCCCTTGGTCGGCTCGTCGATGAGGATCAGCGTGCGCGGCTCGACAATGGCGCGGGCGATGGCCAGCATCTGCTTCTGGCCGCCTGAAAGCACGCCGGCCGGGAACTGCCAGAACTTCTTCAGCGCCGGGAACAGGGCGAAGATCCAGTCGAGGCGGGCGGTGTCGAGCGGACCGGAGCGTGCCGCCAGCGTCATGTTCTCGGCCACCGTCAGGTCGGCGAAGACGGCCATGGTCTCCGGTACATAGGCGATGCCGGCCTGGGCGATCTCCGGGGTCGGCGTGCCGCCGATGGACCGACCATCATAGGTGACGGTGCCCTTCGACGGCTTCCATAGCCCCATGATGGTGCGCAACGTCGTCGTTTTGCCGGCGCCGTTGCGGCCGAGCAGCACGGTCATGCCGCCGCGGGGAAGTGCGAGATCGACGCCCTGGAGGATGTGATACTGGCCGATATGGGTATGCACCCCCTCCAGCGTCAGCAGCAGGTCGGGCTTCAGGGTCTCAGCCATGGGCCGCCTCCGCCTTGGGCGCTTGGCCGAGATAGGCCTCCTGGACGACCGGCGAGGCGATGACCGCCGCCGGCTCTCCGTCGGCCACCAACTGTCCATTGTGCAGCACGACGATGCGGTCGGCGAGCGAGCGCACCACATCCATCTTGTGTTCAACGAGCAGGATGGTCTTGGTCTCGTCCTTTTTCAGCGCATGGATGAGGTCGAGGATGACCGGCACCTCGTCCACCGACATGCCGGCCGTCGGCTCGTCGAACATGAACACGCGCGGCTCCAGCGCCATCATGATCGCGACCTCCAGCTTGCGCTTGTCGCCGTGCGGCAGGGCCGCGGCCAAGGTATTGCGGACGCCTGAGAGGTTGACGAGATCGAGATAGTGGTCGGCCTTGTCGATCCAGTCGCGATGGCTCGACCACAGGGACAACAGGCTCGCCGCCTTCCGCCCGCGCGCCTGGACAGCAAGGCGCACGTTCTCGCCGACCGACAGGTTCGGGAACAGGTTGGTGATCTGGAAGGCCCGCCCGATGCCGCGCTTGGCGCGCCCGGCCGCGCCGAGCATCGAGATGTCCTCGCCGTCGAGTAGCGTCTGGCCGGAGGTTGCGGCGAGTTGGCCGGACATCAGGTTGAAATAGGTCGTCTTGCCCGCTCCGTTCGGACCGACGATGGCGGTGAGCGTGCCCGCGTCAAAGGCGCAGGACACGGCGTCCACCGCGACGTGGCCGCCGAAGCGGATGGTCAGGTCGCGTGTTTCGAGGACGGGCGGCATGGGCGATGGGTGCTTCTGGCGAGCGACGGCAGGGAGAGATAGGCAACGTCAGTCGAAATGGTGGTGGATGAGGCGCGCGCTGCACGACGGATGTGCGTCCTTCGAGGCTCGCTCCGCTCGCACCTCAGGGTGAGACCTGGGAGCATGGCACGGCGGTTGTTCTTAGCGGAGACCTTCACGCCCCCACGGCTGCTGCAGGACACCACCCTCCTCATCCTGAGGTGCGAGCGGAGCGAGCCTCGAAGGACCCACTTCGGAGTGTGCCAAGCGCCCCGTCGGAGGAGAGCGCGGCCGGATCATCTCCGGCCGCGCCCCGGCGTCAGTTCGTGCGTCGGTTGGTGATCGGCAGTGGCATCTCGGCGGCCGGAATGGTGCGCACCAGCTCGAGCATGTCGTTGTCGCGGCCGTTCGGGCGGATGCGGAAGTGGAACATGTCCTGCAGCGCCTGGTGATCCTCCCTGCGGAAGGTCATCGGACCCTTCGGCGTCTGAAAGGTCATGCCCTCCATGGCGGCGATGAGTTTCTCGGTGTCGGTCGAGCCGGCCTTCTCCAGCGCCGCGACGACGGCGGCGGCGGCGGCGAAACCACCGGCGACGAAGAAGTCCGGCGGCGCGTTGTGACGCTTCTGGTACTCGGCCTTGAGCCAATCGTTCAGCGGGTTCTGCGGGAAGTCGTAGTAATAGTAGATACCGCCCTCGGTGCCGGCGAAGGCTTTCCAGGCGTTCATGGCGGGAAGGATGTTGCCGCCGGGCGCAAGAGCGATGTTGAAGCGCTCCGGCTTCATGTCGACGAACTTCGCCATCGGATGCGCGCCGGCCCAGATGAAGCCGATGACGCGTTTGCCGGGACGGTCCTTCAGCGCCGCGAACAGACGCTCGGCGAAGGGTGCGAAGTCGGCGGTGTTGCCGGCGGCAAACTCCTCCGCGACGATGCGGGCGCGCGGACGAATGGCGGCGAGCGCGGCCTTGTAGGCGGCGACGCCGTCGCGGCCGAAGGCCGTATCGAGGCCCATCATGCCGATGGAGACATCCTCGTTCTCCGGGATCGAGGCGGCAGCCGCGAGCGCGTCCTGGTAGGACGAACGACCGGTGCGGAAGATGTAGCGGTTCCAGCGCGGACCGGTGATCGAATCGGCCACCGCCGGCTCGACGATGAGGATCTTCTTCGCCTCCTCGGCGACCGGCAGCATGGCCAGCGCCACCGGCGAGCCGGTCGTGCCCACGGCCAGCGCCGCGCCGTCGTCGTTGTAGCACTCCTCGAGCAGCGCCTTGCCGCGGTCGGGGCGGAGCTGGTCGTCCTTGACGATGACCTGCAGGCGCATGCCGGCGACCGTGTTGGTGCCACGCGTCAGATATTCGAGGCCCATCATGAAGCCGACCTCGGTCTGCTTGGCGTAGGCCTCGAGCGGGCCGGTGCGGCCGGCGATGAGACAGATCTTCACGTCGCGCGTCTGCGCGATGGCCTGGCCGGTGAACGACGTCACGGCCAATGCGAGCGAGGCGGCAGCCATCGCCAGCGTCTTCCTCAACATGGGATCCTCCCTGATCCAGATTTTGAAACTGACACTTGAGTCATGTTTCATGTGACGCTAGCTTCGTCTCACAAACGCGTCAAGCGGGAAGGCGGTTCTGAGCCTAGGGGGCGACGGGCCGATGACGGAAACGCCCATGTCCAACGTCCACCCGGCAGGTCCCCTGCCGGCGCCCAAGACCAAGCGCGGGGAGCGCACCCGCCAGAAGATTCTCGACGCGGCGGAACGCGAGATCGGCGCGCGGGGATTTTCCGACGCCTCGATCGCCACCATCACGGCGGAGGCGGCGGTCGCGCAGGGCACCTTCTATCTCTACTTCCGCTCCAAGGAGGAGGTTCTGCGCGAACTGGTGCTGCGCATGGGCCGCCGCCTGCGCCACCACCTCACACGCGCGACCATGGACGCCGCCGACCGCCTTGAGGCCGAGAGGCTCGGCATCCGGGCCTTCCTGCAGTTCGTCCGCGACAATCCGAACCTCTACCGGGTCGTGGCCGAGTCGCAGTTCGTCGATCCGGCCATCCACCGCGCCTATTACGAGGAGTTCGCCGCCGGCTACCGCACCGGCCTCGAGGAGGCCGAGGCGCGGGGCGAAATCTCGGCCGGCGACGCCGAGGTGCGGGCCTGGGCGCTGATGGGCGTGACCGACATGGTGGGGCGCCGCTACTCGCTCTACGACGATGCCGGGCCGCTCGACGCCGCAGCCGAGGCGGCCTTCGACTTCATCGCGAACGGTATCGCGCCGCATCCGGCCGGGCGGGGCCGCCATGGCTGACGGACAG
The DNA here is from genome assembly GCF_053471285.1 of Phreatobacter aquiterrae. NCBI lineage: Bacteria > Pseudomonadati > Pseudomonadota > Alphaproteobacteria > Hyphomicrobiales > Phreatobacteraceae > Phreatobacter > Phreatobacter aquiterrae. The sequence continues at coordinate 65,461 of NZ_JBJPHW010000007.1, forward strand.
TCGCGAGTCGAACCCCTGATCCTCCTGGCCCGGGCCGGCGATAGCGCGACGCTGACGCTGAACCGCCCGGCGCGTCACAACGCCCTGGTGCCCGACCTTCTCGATGAACTGAATGGGGCGCTGGACCAGTTGGCAACCGATCCGCCCGCCTGCCTGGTGCTGCGTGGCGCGGGCCGCTCATTCTCGACGGGCGGCGACGTCGCGGCCTTCGCCGCCCTGCCGCGCCGCGCCCGGCGACGCTATGCCGAGGGCCTCGTCGGCAGCCTCAACGCCGCCATCCTCGCCCTGATCGACCTGCCCTGCCCGGTGATCACCCGCCTGCATGGCCCGGTCACCGGCGGCTCCTGCGGCCTCGTCTTCGCCAGCGACCTCGTCGCCATGGGACCGCGGGCCTTCTTCCAGCCCTACTATGTCGATGTCGGCTTCTCGCCCGATGGCGGCTGGACGGCGCTGCTGCCCGGGCGCATCGGCGCGGCCCGCGCCGGCGCCATCCAGATGCTCAACCGCCGCGTCGATCCGGACGAGGCCCTCGCCCTCGGTCTCGTCCAGGCGGTGGCACAGGAGGAAAACCTCGACGCCATCGTGGCCGGCTGGTGCGACACGCTCTCCGCCAAGGTTGCTTCCAGCCTTGCCGCGACACGCGCCCTGCTGATGCCCCCGGCATGCCGCCGGACGATCGCCGACGGGCTCGAACGCGAGCGTCAGCGCTTCCTCGACCTGATCGAAACCGACGAGACCGAGGCCGGCATGGCCCGCTTCCTCGCGAGGTCCGCATGAAGACGATTCCCGACCTGTGCAGCCGCCGCGCCGGACTGTCCCCCGATGCCATCGCCTTCGAGGAGATCGCGACGGGCCGCACCCTCACCTATGCCGCGATGGACGAGGCCGTCGGGCGCGGCGCTTCCTTTCTCGCAGAACAGGGGCTGGAGCCGGGCGACCGCCTCGCCGTCCTATGCCACAATGGCGCGACCTTCTTCGAACTGCTCTTCGCCTGCGCGCGTGCGGGCATCATTCTGGTGCCGCTCAACTGGCGCCAGCCGCCGGCCGAACTGAAGCCGATCCTCGCGGACTGCGCGGCAAAGCTGCTGCTCGCGGATGAAGCGACCCAGGACCTCGCCGGTGAGTTGACCGACGTCCTTCCCGTCATGTCCTTTGCCGACTATGAGACAGGGCGCTCCGCGACACCCTCGGCCGCTGCCGCGCCATCCCCCTGGGAGACCGATCGCGTCTGGTACCTGCTCTACACATCGGGGACGACCGGCAAGCCGAAGGCCGTGATCCAGACCCCTGGCATGGCTCTTGCCAATGCCATCAACATCCAGCAGGCGACCGGGCTCGGCGCCGGCGACGACACCCTGAACTTCCTGCCCCTGTTCCACACCGCCGGCATCAACCTGCACGCCCTCCCCGTCTTCATCGTCGGCGGCACTTCGCGCATCATCCCGAAGTTCGATCCGGACGTGGTGATCGACCTCATCGGACAGGGGCGCCTGTCGCTGTTCTTCGGCGTCCCGGCCATCTACCAGGCGATCAGCCTGCACCCGGCCTTCGGCACCACCGACTTCTCGCGCGTCCGTCACTGGGGCTGCGGCGGCGCGCCGATCTCAGAGCCGCTGCTGCGTGCCTTCCTCGCTCGCGGGGTGACCATCTGCAACGGCATGGGCATGACCGAGACGGGGCCGACCGTCTTCCTGATGGAGCCGTCGAAAGCCGTCGAAAAGATCGGCTCGGTCGGCAAACCGCAACTTCTGGCCGAGGTCCGTCTGGTGGATTTCCAGGACAAGGACGTCGCGCCGGGAGAAGCCGGCGAACTTCTCTTCCGCGGCCCTGGCATCACCCCCGGCTACTACAACAATCCGGAGGCCACGACCCGCGCCTTCGCGCCGGGCGGCTGGCTGCGCTCGGGCGACGTCGGGCGGCAGGACGAGGATGGCTGCTACTACGTCGTCGACCGCATCAAGGACATGTTCATCTCAGGTGGGGAGAACGTCTATCCGGCAGAGGTGGAAATCGCGCTTCACGCCCACCCGGCGGTGCTCGAGGCGGCAGTTCTCGGCGTGCCTGACGAGACCTGGGGCGAGGTGGGTCATGCCGCGATCCTGCTGCGTCCGGGCCTCACGGCGACCGTCGACGACATCCGGGCCCATGCCCGCGCGCGCCTCGCCGGCTACAAGGTCCCCAAACACATCACCATCGTCGCGGATTTCCCGCGCACGGCCGCGGGCAAGATCCAGAAGCATGTCCTCCGCTCGCTGGTGTCAGGAGGCCGGCCGTGATCGCGCCCGGACCACTCTTCCGCGAGACGCGCAGCCTGACGCAGGCCGATTTCGACCTCTTCGCCCGCGTCAGCGGCGACGACAATCCGATCCATGTCGATGCCGCCTTCTCGGCCCGCACCCGCTTCGGCCGCACCGTTTCGCACGGCATGCTGCTCTACACCGTCCTGTGGGGCCTCATCCGCCGCCATGTCCCGGATGCGCGCCAGACGTCCCAGACGCTGATGTTTCCCGCCCCGGCCTTCGCCGGCGAGCCCCTCGTCTTCTGCGGCGTGGTCGAGGAGACCGATGGCGCGCGGGCGACCATCGCCCTGCGCATCATGCGCGCCGCCGACGCCACGCCGGTCTGCGAAGCGACCGCCTCGATCCAAACGGGGAGCACACGCCATGCAGGCTGAGATCAGGGTGGGCGATGCGGCCCGCGTGACACGGCGCTACACGGCAGATGATCTTGCAGGCTTTGCCGCCCTGGCCGGTGTTCCCGCTGTAAGCCTCGATCAGGTGCCCGAGCCACTGATCGGGGCGCTTTTCTCCTATCTTCTGGGGGTGAAGGTTCCCGGGCCCGGAACCAACTACCTGAAGCAGGAGATCGCCTTTCCCGCCCCCGTCCCGCTCGGCGAGGACCTCACCGCCACCGTCACGGTGACGCGGCTGAGGCCCGACAAGCATCTCTGCGATCTTTCGACGGTCCTGACCGGCGTCGACGGGCGGTGCCTGGCCGAGGGGCGCGCACTCGTCCTCGTCCGGGACGTCGGAACGGCGCATGGCTGATATCGCCCGGCGCCCCGCCCTCACCGACATCGGCGCCGGACCGGCTCTCGTGTTCCTGCACGGCTGGTCGGTTGATCGCTCGTTCTTCGCGGCGCAGGAGGCGCTCGCCGCCGCGGGATTCCGGATCGTCGTTCCGGACCTTCCCGGCCATGGCGAGAGAGATATCGGCGCGACGCCGCCGACGATTGCGGGCCTTGCCGACGATCTCTCGGCGCTGCTGTCGGAACTGCGGCTGGAGGCGGCCACGCTCATCGGCTGGTCGATGGGCGCGACCGTCGCGCTGGATGTCCTCGCTCACCGCGGAACAGCGGGAATTGCCGGGCTGGTCATCGTCGACATGACACCGAAGGTTCCGAACGCGCCGGACTGGCCCTACGGTCTCTCGAGCGGCCAGGACATGGCCGATGCCATGGACGCCGCCGGACGCATGGAGGGGGATTGGTCGCGCTACGCTCCGAGGATCGCCCGGGCGATGTTTTCGCCGGGCCGGATGGAGGACGATCCGCTCGTCCACCGGGCGGCCGAGCGCATTGCGGCCCGCGATCCCGAGGTCATGGCCCTGATCTGGCGCTCGCTGGTCGCCGCCGACCATCGCTCGACTGTGGAGAACCTCCCTGTGCCGGTCCTCGCCGTCGCAGGCGCGGAAAGCCAGCTCTACAGGCCGGACGTCGCCCGATGGATCGCCAGCCATGCACCGGACGGGCACGCGATCGAGATTGCCGGCGCGGGCCATGCGCCGCATCTCGAGCAACCGGCCGCATTCAATGCAGCTTTGGCGGCCTTCGCGCGGCGCCTGTCGGATCAGGCGCTTAGTCTCCGTCCGACGGCGTGACAGCGGCTCCATTCAGGAGCTTGCGGCTCTGCTCGGTCAGGCGTGTCAGCAGCCGGTCCAGTTCCCTGCGCTCGTCGGCCGTGAAGCCTTCGCTCAACTCCGCCGCAAAACTCTGGGCGATGGGAACGAGGTCCGCGTAGATCGCCTCGCCATCGCGGGTCAGCGAAATGAAGGCTTCGCGCAGGTCGCGGCGGTTGGCGCGGCGTTGGACGATCTTGCGCTTCGTCAGGCTGGCCACGGCGCGCGAGACCTTCGTCTTGTGCATGTGGCTGTGCGCGCCGATCTGCTTCGCCGTCATCGACCCGAACTGGCCGAGCGTCGCGATCACCCGCCACTCCGGAATGCCCAGCCGGTATCGATCGGCATAGATGCTGGACAGACCCTGGCTGACGACGCTTGCGAGAACGTTCAGACGGTAGGGAAGGAAGCTGTCCAGCTCGAGCTTCTGGCCTGAAATCGAAGACTTGTCCGCAGTTTGGCAGTCCATGAGTGCTCCGTAGCGAAGAGCGTCAATCCAGTAAACGCATCAATGGTGGCAATGTCCCATTCCGTACAAGGGAATGTATCGCTATGCGGGACGTTTCGCAACGCGACAAATATCAGACAACCCGCTGAAGTAGCACCATGCCGAAGTGGCTGGTCAAGTCGCCACCGACAGGCTTTGATGCGGGGATGACCGTTCATATCCGGATTCGGACGGTTGGTTCCGCGAGGCGATGTTCCATGAAGCTTGCGTCACTGAAGCATGGTCGGGACGGCCGGCTGGTCGTTGTCTCCAGAGATCTGACCCGCGCGACCGATGCCTTTCCCGTGGTCTCCACCCTGCAAGGCGCGCTGGACGACTGGGCCCGCCTGCAGCCGCGTCTGCTCGACCTCGCCGAACAGCTCGAACTAGGCTCCGTTCCCTCGTTCCGCTTTCATGAACATGACTGCGCCAGCCCCCTGCCGCGGGCCTACCAGTGGGCCGATGGCTCGGCCTACGTCAATCATGTGGCGCTGGTCCGCCAGGCGCGCGGCGCCGAGATGATGCCCTCGTTCTGGACCGATCCGCTCATGTACCAGGGCGGTTCCGACACGTTCATCGGTCCCCGTGACCCGATCGTGCTGCCGGACGAGGCCCACGGCATCGATTTCGAGGGCGAGGTCGCCGTCATCACCGACGACGTCCCGATGGGCGTCACCCCCGACGAAGCGCGCGATCTCATCCGCCTGGTCATGATCGTCAACGACGTCAGCCTCAGGAACCTCATCGCGGCGGAACTGGCCAAGGGCTTCGGCTTCTTCCAGTCGAAGCCCTCGACGGCCTTCTCGCCGGTTGCCGTGACGCCCGACGAACTCGGCAATGCCTGGGTCGATGGCAAGCTACACCTGCCGCTTCGCGCCTATCTTAACGGCGAGCCCTTCGGACGGCCCGACGCCGGCGTCGACATGACCTTCGATTTCGGAACCCTCATCGCCCACGCCGCGAAGACACGCGCGCTGACCGCCGGCACCATCGTCGGCTCGGGCACGGTGTCGAACCGGGATACCGACGGCGGCCCCGGCAAGCCGATCGCCGAGGGCGGGCTCGGCTATGTCTGCATCGCCGAGATGCGCACCGTCGAGACTATCGTCCAGGGCGCTCCCGTGACGCCCTTCATGCGCTTCGGAGACACGGTCCGGATCGAGATGAAGGACGTGACGGGCCATTCGATCTTCGGTGCGATCGACCAGATCGTGCGCAAGCATCACGCCTGACAACGCCCCTCCCCCGCCGCTTCGCGGAGCATCGCCATGTCCCCGACCTTCGCCTCGACCGCCGATCTCGGCCCCAAGACGGTGTCGTTCGACCGTCTCGGCGAGGGCCTCTATGCCTACACGGCGGAGGGCGATCCCAATTCCGGCATCATCGTCGGCGACAACGGCTGCATGGTCATCGACGCGCAGGCGACGCCGGCCATGGCCGGTGACGTCATCGCCCGCGTCCGGCAGGTCACCGACAAGCCCATCCGCTACGTGCTGCTGTCGCACTATCATGCCGTTCGCGTGCTCGGCGCATCGGCCTACGAGGGTGCCACGATCCTCGCCTCCGACGCCACCCGCGGCCTCATCGTCGAGCGCGGCGAACAGGACAAGGCGAGCGAGATCGGCCGCTTCCCGCGGCTCTTCCCGGGGGCGGAATCGATTCCTCCGGGCCTGACCTGGCCGCACGTGACCTTCGAGAAGGAGTTGACGGTCTGGCTCGGCCGCCGCGAGGTGAAACTCATCCATCCCGGCCGCGGCCATACCGCCGGCGACACGATCGCCTGGGTTCCGGACGCCGGTGTCGCCTTCACCGGCGACCTCGTCGAGTATCATTCCGCCTGCTATTGCGGCGACGCCCACTTCAAGGACTGGCCAAAGACGCTGGACGTTATTCAGGCCATGGCGCCGAAGGCGGTCGTCCCCGGCCGCGGCGCCGCCCTGACGACGCCGGACATGGTGGCGGACGGCATCCGGCTGACCCGCGACTTCCTGTCGACGCTGTACGGATCGGTCTCGGACAGCGTCGGCAAGGGCCTCTCCCTCAAGCAGGCCTTCGACGCCTGCCGGCAGGCCATGGACCCGAAGTTCGCCTCCTTCGCCATCTACGAACATTGCCTGCCCTTCAACGTCTCGCGCGCCTATGACGAAGCGAGCGGCATCGAATGGCCGGTCATCTGGACCGATGTCCGCGACCGCGAGATGTGGGCGAAGCTGCAGGGATGAGGCGGCTCACCGCCCCGCCCGCTCCCACATGTTCTTGGTGACCTGAACGAAGGCCGTCGAGCGAAGGCCGGCGTCCTTCATGGCAGCGGCGATTCTCGTCATGAGTTCGGAATCGCCCGAGGAAATGGCGATGTCGAGCATGATCGCCCATTCGTCGTCGGCAGGCTCCTCGCCCTTGTTGCCGGCTGCGATCTCGCGCATGCGGCCCGCGAGGGTCGCGACGCGGGCCATGTAGGCCTTGGCACCCTCCGACGTGATCCGCGCCGCAACGGCATCGACGGCCTCCTGCGGACCGCGCCCGACGACGGCGCGCCACAGCGTCTCGAAGACGACGCCGATCCGCTCCTGATCGAACGTGACGCGGTTCAACTCGTCGATGCGGCCGAGCCTGGCAAAGAGGTCGCGGGCCTCGGCGACGGCGCCGCGTGCGACCAGCATCTCGATGGCCGTATCGACGATGGCGCCCCGGAACCGCCCGGCAGCCTCGCCGGCCTCGGCGACGGCGACGAGCCTGTCCACCGGCAGGTTGCGCATCGGGCCGATATCCTCGTCGACCGACACGCTCTCGCTCTCGGGCAGCTTCAGCGCCGGCCCGAAGACGCGGATCCAGTCGGCGCGCCCCTCGCGCATGAGGATGCGCAGCACGCGGCTCGCCGATTCCGCGTCCACCGGCGAGTTGAAGGGCGGACGCGCGGCAAGCGCCTTGGTGAAGGCCTCGAGGTTGTTGGCGGCGATGGCGCCGCGCAGCACCATGTCCCAGCTGTCGCGGCGGGCGGTCTCGGCATCGTCGAACGGGGCGGTCTGGTTGGCGCGCGCGCCGCGCGCCCATTCGTCGATCGAACGCGCAATGGCCGCGTCGCCGCGGGCGCCGGCCTGCAAGGCCTGCGCCATGCGCCGCGAGAAGCGGTCCTTGATCTGGGCGACGACGGCATCGGCGGTGGCAGGCGCCCGCGCGATGGCGATCTCCAGCACCTCGAGCCTCAGGTCGTCGCGGCTGTCGCTCTCCACCAGACGCTCGATGCGCGGCAGCACCTCGGCAATGCGTCCGGCCCTCGCCTCGTCGAGGATGAGCACGGAGGGTTCCGACAGGGCGGCGGGCTGCGGCTGGTCGAGGCCGAGTTCGCGATAGGCGCCGGCGAAGTCGCCCTTGCGCGCCAGATGCTCGGCGCGCACCGGAATGATGCGCTCCTTGATACCGTCGACGGTCGCGATCTTCGCCCAGGCCTCGTAGCGCTCCATCCAGCGGTCGCGGGCGGCGGGATCGGGGTCGCTCTGCAGGAAGGCCTCGAAGGCGGCGGTGGCGGCCCAGCCCTCAGGCTCCTCGGCGGCGGCCTTGAGAGCGAGTTCGGCGGTGCAGGCGGGAACCGGGCGGGCGAGGCAGGCGGCCGCGTCGACGGTCACCTCGATCGCGTGCGGCGCCTGCGCGGCAACGGGCAGCGCCAGGAGGAGGGCTGACGCAGCGACGGCGGAGAACAGCGCTTGGCGCAGGGTGCGGGTCATGGCGAGCCTCGATGTCACGGCGGGATTGCGGGTACAGGAGGGAACGCGCCAAAGCAACGCGCGATCCCGCCGCACGACGACACGAGCCATGCGGGACGGTCGACCTGCTCGCACCGCCGCAGCCTATCGTGTATAAGCGCCGATCCCGGCCAGTTTTTCGTCGACACGATGAGGCAGGGATCACTTTTTCGCGCGAAGCGGTTTTCGCGTGCGTGTGCCGAGAGGAAACAAGTCATGGGCGAGCGTTGGAGCCCGTCGAGCTGGCGGTCGAAGCCGATCCTGCAGGTGCCGGTCTATAAGGACCCGGCGGCGCTGGCGGAGGTTGAGAAGCGCCTTTCGGGCTTTCCGCCGCTGGTTTTTGCGGGCGAGGCGCGCAACCTCAAGAAGGCCCTCGCGAAAGTCGCAAGGGGCGAGGCCTTCCTTCTGCAGGGCGGCGACTGCGCCGAGAGCTTCGCCGAGCACGGCGCCGACAACATCCGCGATTTCTTCCGCGCCTTCCTGCAGATGGCCGTGGTGATGACCTATGCCGGTGGCATGCCGGTGGTGAAGGTCGGCCGCGTCGCCGGCCAGTTCGCCAAGCCGCGCTCGACTGACACCGAAACGATCGACGGCGTGACGCTGCCCTCCTATCGCGGCGACATCATCAACGACATCGCCTTCACGCCGGATTCGCGCGAGCCCGATCCGGCCCGCCAGGCCATGGCCTACCGCCAGTCGGCGGCAACCCTCAACCTGCTGCGCGCCTTCGCCTATGGCGGCTATGCCAATCTGAACAACGCCATGACGTGGATGCTCGGCTTCGTGAAGGATACGCCGGCCAACGACAAGTACCGGCACCTGGCGGAGCGCATCGAGGAGGCACTCGACTTCATGCGGGCCTGCGGCATCGACCCGGAGGCCCATCCGGAGATGCGCACGACCGAACTCTACACCAGCCACGAGGCGCTGCTGCTCGGCTACGAGGAGGCGCTGACCCGCGTCGATTCCACCTCCGGCGACTGGTATGCCACCTCGGGCCACATGCTGTGGATCGGCGACCGCACGCGCCAGCCGGACCATGCGCATGTCGAGTACTTCCGCGGCATCAAGAACCCGATTGCCTTCAAGTGCGGCCCGAGCCTCGACGCCGACGGTCTCATCCGGCTCATCGACGCGCTGAACCCGGAGGACAAGGCCGGGCGCATCACGCTGATCTGCCGCTTCGGCGCCGACAAGGTGGAGAAGCATCTGCCCGCCCTCATTCGCGCCGTCGAGCGCGAGGGACGGACGGTCGTCTGGTCTTGCGACCCGATGCACGGCAACACGATCAAGGCGGGCAACGGCTACAAGACCCGCCCGTTCGACCTGGTCATGGGCGAGATCGAGCGGTTCTTCGCCATCCACGGGGCCGAGGGCACCTATGCCGGCGGCATCCATCTGGAAATGACCGGCAAGAACGTCACCGAATGCACCGGTGGCCGTGCCGCCATCACGGACCTCGACCTCTCCGACCGCTACCACACCCACTGCGACCCGCGGCTCAATGCCGAGCAGGCGCTGGAAGTGTCGTTCAAGGTGGCCGAGATGCTGAAGCGCCAGCGGCTCAACCGCGCTCCGGCGGTGCGGGAAGCGGCCGAGTGACCCGGGCCGCCTGACCTGAACGAAAAGGCCCGCCCCGGTGACCGGAGCGGGCCTTTTTCATGCCGACGGTAGCGGGGAGATCAGTACTTGATGCCGACGCCGGCCCGCACGGTGTGCAGGCTGACCGGGACGCCGCCCATCGAGGGGATGCGCAGGAACTGGTATTCGGCACGGGCGAAGATGTTGTTGGTGATCAGCGCCTCGACGCCGGTGCCCATGGCGAAACCGAAGCCGATGACGCCGTTCGAGGTGCGCGACGTGTTGACCAGGTCCGAATAGCCGGCCGTGTAGTCGACGCCGTCGCCGGCATCGGTATCGATGCGGCTGATGCCGGCGCGGTAGGATACCGAGGTGTTGCCGCGGGCGATCGCGATGCCGCCGGTCATGTAGGGCATGACCCGACCGTAGGCCCAGCCGGCCCGCAGCCGCGCGGTGAAATAGTCTGTGAGGGTGGCGCTGACGGTGCCGCTCTGGGAGAAGGAGTCGGTGAAGCCGGTCTGCACATACATGACGTTGAACGGCTGGGCCCAGTTTCGCGTCCCGCCACCACCGCGCGCGACGCGGTTGTAGTCGAACTCGACACCGATGACGGCATCCTCGAACTGCGCCTGGTAGCCGACGAAGACGCCGAACATGACCGGTGTCGAGCGGATCGGGTCAACATTCACATAGCTGAGCGCCGACGTGTGTGTGGTCGTGTCGAGATAGACGAGCCCGTTGAGCAGCCGCTCGGTCTCGCGCCGGGCCATGCCCTGGGCGTCCATGTTGAGGCTGCCGATGCCGCCCTGAATACCGCCATAGACGCCGGTCCAGTTCGGCCCGGTCTCCTCGTAGGCGGGCAGCGAGCCCCTGAGCGCCATGTCGGCGGCGCCCGCGCTGGCGGCGAACGCCAGGGTCGCCAGCATTGCTGCAAAACCAGTCTTGATCGTCGAACCCGCCGTCATGCCGGCCTCCTCGTGAGACTCAGGCCCTGAGGCCGATCCCGAACAGGCCCTATTCATGAATCATCAAGGTTACCGGCGGGTTAAGCCGCCGGCGCATCAAACCTTTGTCCTGCCTCGATATTTTTACTCTTCGTTCAGCAATCTTAACGAAGCGTGCACCGGTGAATCGGGACCTGATCTCCGGGGCACCCCTGCGCGCCGTGACGGCCACCCCGGCCAACGCCGCATTGAGAACGCCGGGGCCGCGCGCTACATCTGCCTCATGACCCAGTCGCCCTCCTCGCTGCTCATCGCCGTCGCCCAGCTCAATCCCGTCATGGGCGATGTCGCCGGCAACCTCGCGAAAGCCCGCGCGGCCCGCGCCGATGCTGCCGTGGCCGGCGCAGACCTCATCGTCTTCTCCGAGCTCTTCCTGTCGGGCTATCCCCCGGAGGATCTCGTGCTGAAGCCGGCCTTCCAGGCCGCCTGCCGCCAGGCGACCGAGGCCTTCGCCAGGGACACGGCGGATGGCGGACCTGCCGTGCTGGTCACGACCCCCTGGGCCGAGGACGGGCGCGTCTTCAACGCCGTGGTGCATGCCGACGCCGGACTGATCCAGGCGATCCGCTTCAAGGTCGACCTCCCGAACTATTCGGTCTTCGACGAAAAGAGGGTCTTCGCTCCCGGCCCCCTTCCCGGCCCGGTCAACGTGCGCGGCGTGCGCATCGGCGTGCCCATCTGCGAGGACATCTGGGACGAGGAGGTGGTCGAGACCCTGTCGGAAACAGGCGCCGAGTTGCTGATCGTCCCCAACGGATCGCCCTATCGCGAGACCGTCTATGACGAGCGCATGAGCACCATCGTCGCCCGCATCACCGAGAGCGGGCTCCCCCTGATCTACGTCAACCAGATCGGCGGGCAGGACGAACTCGTCTTCGACGGCGCCTCGCTGGCGGTCAACGCCGACCGCTCGCTCGCTATGCAGCTTCCCGCCTTCGCCGAGACCATCGCCTTCGTGAAGGCGACGAAGGAGAGCGGAACGTGGCGCCTGTCCGGTCCCGTCCATTCCCATGATGGCGGCGACGAGGCCAACTATGCCGCCTGTGTGCTGGGCCTGCGCGACTATGTCGAGAAGAACCGCTTTCCCGGCGTGGTCCTCGGTCTGTCCGGCGGCATCGATTCCGCCATCTGCGCCGCCATGGCGGTTGATGCCCTGGGGCCCGAGCGCGTTCACTGCGTCATGCTGCCCTACAAGTTCACGTCGGAGGACTCGCTGAAGGATGCCTTCGACTGCGCGCGGGCGCTCGGCGTGCGCTACGACACCCTTCCGATCGCCGCGGCGGTCGAGGGGCTGGAGGCGACCCTCGCCCCGTTGTTCAAGGGAACCAGCCGCGATATCACCGAGGAGAACCTGCAGAGCCGCGCCCGCGGCACCATCCTCATGTCCATTTCCAACAAGTTCGGCGCCATGGTGGTGACCACCGGCAACAAGAGCGAGATGTCAGTCGGCTACGCCACCATCTATGGCGACATGAATGGCGGCTATAATCCAGTGAAGGACCTCTACAAGTCCGAGGTCTTCCGCCTGTCGGCGCTGCGCAACCGCTGGAAGCCGGCCGGTGCGCTTGGCCCCGACGGCGAGGTCATTCCGGTGAACATCATCGTCAAGCCACCGACCGCCGAGCTGCGCGAGAACCAGAAGGACCAGGACTCCCTGCCGCCCTACGACGTACTCGACGCCATTCTCGAGCGCCTCGTCGAGAAGGAGGCCTCGATCGCCTCCATCGTCGCGGAAGGCTACGACCTCGACACCGTGAAGAAGGTCGAGCGCCTGCTCGCCATCGCCGAATACAAGCGCCGACAGGCAGCTCCCGGCGTCAAGGTCACCGCGCGCAACTTCGGCCGCGACCGCCGCTATCCGATCGTCAACCGCTTCCGCGACAGCGGCGAACCGCTACCGGCGCCGGACATGACGGTGGTCAACCCCACCGCCATGCCGAAGCTCGATGTGGTCGACTTCTGATCCCACGGCGCCAAACGACTCGACCTGGCACGCCCGCCGGGCTATCCGGCACCGAACATCACGCCGAGCCCTGACATGACCGACCCGGAAGCCCTCAAGCGCGACGCCGCCGCCAAGGCCCTGACCTTCGTCGAGGACGGCATGCGCCTCGGTCTCGGCACGGGCTCGACCGCAAAGCACTTCGTCGACCTCCTCGCCGAGCGCGTGAAGGCCGGCCTGAGGGTCGTCGGCGTTCCCACCTCCGAGGTGACCCGCGCCCAGGCCGAGCGGCTCGGCGTGCCGCTGACGACGCTGGACGAGACGCCGGAACTCGACATCACCATCGACGGCGCCGACGAGATCGACCCCGACCTCAACCTGATCAAGGGCGGCGGCGGGGCGCTGCTGCGCGAGAAGATCGTCGCAGCGGCCTCCGCGCGGATGATCGTCATCGCTGACGCTTCCAAGCGCGTTGAGGCCCTCGGCCGCTTCCCGCTACCGATCGAGGTGAATGCTTTCGGCCTCGCTGCCACCGAGCGTGCGATCGCCCGGGTGCTCGATGCCTGCGGCTGCCCGGGTCCCCTGACGTTGCGCCGCAAGGCCGACGGCCATGTTTTCGTCACGGACGGCGGTCACATGATCCTCGATGCGGCCTGCGCGCGGATTCCCGATCCCCCGACGCTCGGCTCCCGCCTTCATTCCGTGCCCGGTGTGGTCGAGCACGGCCTGTTCATCGGTCTGGCGTCGTTCGCGATCATCGCTTCCCCTGGAGGCGCAGAGGTCGTAGGACGTGTCGGACATTAGAGCCGCTTCGGCCAGGCGCGGCCGCAAGACTTCCCGAGGAGTGATCCCGATGTTCGCCCGTTCGTTCGCAGCAGCCCTTGCCGCCTGCGCCCTGATGGCTGTGCCCGCATCCGCGCAGCAGCAGCGCGCCCCGGCTCCGCTGGCACAGGCAGCCCCGGTCCCGCAGGTCGCCGCCCCCATGCCGCCGGCCGATCACGTTGCCCTCGCCCGTCAGGTCGTCGAACTCTCCGGCGCCTCCTCGTCCTTCGAGAACGTCATCCCGGCCTTCGTCGAGCAGGCCAAGTCGCTGTTCCTGCCGACCAACCCCGATCTCGGACGTCAGTTCAACGAGGTCGGCGATGTTCTGAAGGCGGAGTTCCAGCCGCGCGTCAACGAGTTGATCCAGGGCATCGCCGTGGCCTATGCCCAGCGCTTCACCGTGGATGAGCTTCGCCGCATCCAGGCCTTCTACCAGTCCGCCGAGGGCCAGAAGCTGGTGCGCACCATCCCCTCCATCATGGAGGAGACCTTCGGCCGCTCGCAGCAGTGGAGCCAGGCCGTGACGCGCGACATCGTCGCCCGCTTCCGCGAGGAATTCGCCAAGCGCGGCATCCGCCTCTGAGGCCTGACAGCCCTCACCATTTCAGCTCGATCAAGCGCCGGCCTCGTGCCGGCGTTTTCTTGTTTGCGGGACCGTTGCTTCCTGATCCCCTGGCCCCCTGGGCCACTCACGCCCTCGGGCAGCATTCCCACGCGTCGAAGAGTTGGCGAAACTCTTAAGACACAGACGATAATCTGGGCGTTGCATCATTGTGCGAGCGTTCTGATGAAATGTGTCGGCTGCCAGGGCCCCAACGGGTTCGCGTTCGAGTTCTCAATGGCTTTCCAGCCGATTGTCCATGCGGCGACGGGCCAGATATTCGCCTACGAGGCCCTGGTAAGGGGCGCGAAGGGTGAGCCGGCCGCAACCGTGCTCAGCGCTGTCAATGTAACCAATCGCTATGCCTTCGATCAACAGTGCAGGGTGCGGGCCATCGAACTGGCGGCGCGACGCGCGCCCGATGCGGCGCGGCTGTCGATCAACTTCATGCCCAATGCGGTCTACGAGCCGCGCGCCTGCATCCGCCTCACCCTGGAAACCGCGGAACGCGTCGGCTTTCCCTTGAGCCGCATCATCTTCGAGTTCACGGAGAACGAGAAGATCGACACCGCGCACCTCCTGAACATCGTCAAAACCTACAAGGAGATCGGCTTCGCGACGGCGATCGACGATTTCGGCGCGGGCCATTCCGGACTGAATCTGCTGGCGAAATTTCAGCCGGATATCGTCAAGCTCGACATGGAGCTCATTCGCGACATCGACACCGACAGGTCGAAGCGCATCGTGGTGCGCCACACGCTGGCCATGCTGGAAGACCTCGGGATCACCACCCTTTGCGAAGGCGTCGAGACGCTGGGCGAACTTGCCGCGCTGCGCGATCTGGGCGTCGAGCTGATCCAGGGCTATGTGCTGGCCCGGCCCGCCTTCGAGCAGTTCGAGACGCCGCGCCTCGCAAGCTGAACCCGGAGCGCGCGTCCGGCCGCCCCATCAGCCATTCTGCCACGCCTCTGGTGTATTCGGCGGGACGCCGGCTGCTCTCGGCACCCCCGGCGCGCCGGCCAGAGCGTCCGCGACGAATGGAGGCTGCGTCCCGGCGGCCTCAGTCCTCGTCGGACTTCAGAGACCAGCCGAGCCGCTTCCACAGCAGCGGGCCCAGAAGGGCGATCATCGCGACGACGATCAGCGTCGCCGAGATCGGGCTCTGCAGCAGCACCATCGGGTCGCCATTGTTGATCTGCAGCGCGCGCCTGAGCTGCGTCTCGGCCATGGGGCCGAGGATCATGCCGACCACGACGGGAGCGACGGGATAGTCGAAGCGTCGCATGGCGAAGGCGAGGAGGCCGAGGACGAGCACCAGGGTCAGCTCCACCAGCGACCCCTTGGCCGCCAGCACGCCGACGGTGGCGAAGACGAGGATGCCGCCATAGAGCCAGGGCCGCGGGATCGACAGCAGCTTCACCCACAATCCGATCAGCGGCAGGTTGAGGATGATCAGCATCGTATTGGCGATGAACAGCGAGGCGATGAGACCCCAGACGATATCGGCCGAGGTGATGAAGAGCAGCGGGCCGGGCTGGAGATTGTACTGCTGGAAGCCGGCCAGCATGATCGCCGCTGTCGCGGAGGTCGGGATGCCGAGGGTCAGCAGCGGCACCAGCGTGCCGGCGGCTGAGGCGTTGTTGGCCGCCTCCGGTCCGGCGACGCCCTCGATGGCGCCGTGGCCGAATTCCTCAGGGTGCTTCGACAACCTCTTCTCGGTGGCATAAGACAGGAAGGTCGGCACCTCTGCGCCGCCGGCCGGCAGCGCACCGATGGGAAAGCCGAAGGCGGTGCCGCGCAGCCAGGGCAGCCACGACCGCTTCCAGTCCTCCGCCGTCATCCACAGCGAGCCGCGAATCTGCTCGATGCGGCCCTGGACGGCCGCGCCCTTCTGCGACGCCACCGCCATGGCCTCGCCGACGGCGAACATGGCGACCGCGACGGTCGTCACCTCCAGTCCGTCGAGGAGGTCGGGAATGCCGAAGGCCAGCCGGGCCTGACCGGTAAGCTTGTCGATGCCGACTAGGCCGAGCGTCAGGCCGATGGCGAGCGAGGTCAGTCCACGCAGGCGCGACGAGCCGAAGGTCGCCGACACCGTGACGAAGGCCACCAGCATCAGCGCGAAATAGTCCTCCGGCCCGAAGGCGATGGCGACCTCGGCGAGGAGCGGGGCGAAGACGGTCAGAAGGGCGGTCGCGATCGTGCCGGCGACGAAGGAGCCGATGGCCGCGGTCGCGAGGGCTGCACCGCCCCGGCCGGCGCGGGCCATCTTGTTGCCCTCCAGCGCCGTGACGATGGAGGCGCTTTCTCCCGGCGTGTTGAGCAGGATCGACGTGGTCGATCCGCCATACATGCCGCCGTAGTAGATGCCGGCGAACATGATGAGGGACCCCGCCGGGTCCATCTTGAAGGTGATCGGCAGGAGCAGGGCCACCGTCATGGCCGGGCCGATGCCCGGCAGCACGCCCACCGCCGTCCCGAGCAGAACCCCGATCAGCGCGAACAGGAGGTTCATCGGCTGGATGGCGATGGTCAGGCCATTGCCGAGCAGGGACAGGGTTTCCATCGCCGTTCAGAGCCAGCTTTCGGTGAAGCCTGATGGCAGGGTCAGCCCCAGCAGCCGCACGAAGAAGAGATAGACGGCAAGGCCCATGGCGGCGCCGATGGCGAGATCGACATGCGCCCGCCGCGAGCCGAAAGCGCGGGCGGTGGCCGCGAAGAGCAGCGCGCAGGCCGGTACGAAGCCGGCCGTCTTGATGAGCAGGATCATCACCGCCAGCCCGCCTGCGATCCAGGCGACGGCGGTCCAGTCGGCCTCCTCGCGCGGCGGGAAACCGCCCCGGAGGCCGGCGAACACCGTCATCCCGCCGAACAGCAGCAGGAGCGCGCCGACGAGGAAGGGCATCATCTGGGGCCCGAGCGTCTGGTTGCCGAAGCTGGCGCGCAGGGCCCAGGACTGCCAGACGACGACCGCCGCGACGGCGACGAGACCGAGGCCGATGGCGATCACCGGCCGGTCGGGTGCGGAACGACCACCCGCCTCCATCACGCGCTCACCAGGCCAAGCTCGCGCAGCACGCCGGACACGCGGGCGATCTCCTCCTTCAGGAAGGCCTCGAAGGCCTCGCCCCCCAGATAGGTGTCCTGCCATCCCTTGGCGGCGAGCTGGTCCGCCCAGGCCTTGGACTTCGCCATCTTCTCCACGACTTCGGCAAGGCCCGCCCTCTGGGCCGGGCTGATGCCCGGCGCCGCGAAGACGCTGCGCCAGTTCTGCAGCACCAGCGTAACGCCCTGTTCGGCCAGCGTCGGCCCGGCCAGGCCCGGCGTGCCCTGCGGGGCGGTGAGGCCGATCCAGCGCATGCGCCGGCCCTTGACGTGCTGCTCGAACTCGCTGCCGCCGCCGACACCGACCGTCACGCGACCCGACAGGATGGCGGCCAGCGCCTCGCCGCCGCCGGAATGGGCGATGTAGTTGACCTTCGAGCCGTCGGCTCCGGCGAGCCCGGCAAACATCGCCGCTGTGATGTGGTCGACGCCGCCGGCCGAGCCGCCGCCCCAACTCACCTTGGTGACGTCGGCCTTGAGCGCTGCGACGAGATCCTGAACCGACTTGATCGGCGAGTTCTGGGCGACGACCAGCGCCTGCCATTCGCCGGTCAGCCGGGCGATCGGCGTGACCGCGTCGAGCGTCACCGGTGCCTTGTTCATCAGGATGGCGCCCACCATGACGAAGCCGGAAACCATCAGGGCGGTCGGATCGCCGCGCGCGCCGTTGACGAACTGGGCGATGCCGATGGTGCCGCCGGCGCCTGCGACGTTGGTGACCTGGGCCGAGCGGACGATCCGCTCGGTGGTCAGCACGCCCTGCATGACGCGGGCCGTCTGGTCCCAGCCCCCGCCGGGGGCGGCAGGCGCCAGGATCTTCAGCTCGGCAGGGGCCTGCGCCCAGGACGAGCCACCGGCGGCCACGGACAGAATGGCGGTGCCGAGCGCGACGGCCTCGCGCCGGGTGAGTGTGGTCATGGGGCGTCCTCCTGACGTCGTTTGAGGAGGACTTTGGCACTGCTCGGGTCATGCCGCCATAGCGGCAATTGCGGACCTTACTCCGGCCCCGGTCATTCCAGGCGGAGGTGCGCACGCCCGCCGCCGAACAGGGCTCCGATGACGACGCCCAGCGAATGGCACCAGGCCACCCAGCGGACCCGGCCCACCGTGCCGGGCGGCAGGTCCTGCGCGCGGGGATGGCGGGCGAGAACCTCGGCGATGTCGCGCATCCGCCCGCCGAGAACCCACCGCACCGAGTCCAGCACGGCCACCCGCGGATTGTCGGCATGGCGCCGCAGCGAACTGCCGAAGACGAGACCGTTGTCGAAGACGTGTGTCGACGCTTCCCAGAACGAGGTGCGCTGGATGTGGTTGATCGGAAAGCCGTTGTTCACCGGCATCGGCCGTCCGAGCACGAAGCTCTCGTACTCGAAGACGCGGAAATCGCGCGTCCCGACGATATCGCGCCGGAAGACCGTGGTGGCGACGGTACCTGTCAGTTCGGACGCATCGCTGGGGTGCCAGTGACGATAGAAGTTGAACAGAAAGTTCGCCCAGTGCCACGGCTCGGTGGAATCGAGGTTGGCGGCGGTCCCCGTGATGGCGAGTTGCTCCGGCGGGGTCCCGTCGATCGCCGCCAGGAGCCCGTCGAGCCACTCATCGGTGGGCACGGAATGATCCTCGATCGAGACGATCCAGGCGGCCTCCTTCATGAGGCCCGGCAGCTTCGCCCTGAGTTGGAAGACACTCTGGCCCGGAATGACGACGAGTTCGAGGTCGTCCCGGACAGGGAAGGGACGCGGGTCCTCCTGCCCCGAAACGACGGTCATGACCACCCGGCCACCGATCCGCGGCGCCAGCAGCGACACCGCGGCCTCGGATTTCGACCAGGGATCGCCGCTGACGATGAAGATGTGCAGATCGTACGGGCGCGTCTCCGCCGGCCAGAGCGTGGTGGCCTCGGCGGCGTTGTCGGCATCGCGTCGCGCGTCGCGGAAGCGATTGCGGTATTCGACCGACTGCGTCAGGGCCTCAGCCAGCGTCCGGGGGTCCTCCGGCAGGCCGGCGAGTTCGCCCTCCGCCGGCGCGCGGCCGAGCAGGGCTTTGAACAGGTGTTCGGAACGCGCGGCGCCCGGCGTTCCGCTTTGATCGGCCCGTTCCAGCGCCTGTGTCACGTGTGCTCCCGTGTCCTGCAACCGCTGACCATGGCGCGCCGGGTCGCAGGGTGCAACGCGGGCGGGGCGCGGCGTCTCGCCGCCCCTCGCGCGTTTGTGTCGCCAACGGCCTGTGATAATCGCTTGCGCCTGCCCATCTCTCCGGCGCGGCCGTTCCGCACCGAAAGCCTGCTTGCCAAGGATGTCCCGATGACCTTCGACGTCGACCTCTTCGTGATCGGTGGCGGCTCGGGCGGCGTCCGGGCAGCCCGCATCGCGGCGACCCATGGTGCGAAGGTGATGCTGGCGGAGGAGTACCGCATGGGCGGCACCTGCGTGATCCGCGGCTGCGTTCCGAAGAAGCTGATGGTCTATGCCTCGCAGTATCACGAGCATTTCGAGGACGCGGCGGGCTTCGGCTGGACGGTCGGGCCGGCACGCTTCGACTGGCCGACCTTCATCGCTGCCAAGGACAGGGAGATCGCCCGCCTCGAAGGCATCTATGGGGCGAACCTTACCAAGGCGGGCGTCGAGATCACCGCCCAGCGGGCGACGGTCGCCGGCCCCAACAGCGTGCGCCTCACCGACGGCCGCACCGTCTCGGCGCGGCATATCCTCATCGCGACGGGGGCGCGCCCCTCCACCGACGACGCCCTGCCCGGGCGCGAACTCGCCATCTCATCCAACGAGGTCTTTCACCTGCCGGAACAGCCGAAGCGGATCGTCATCGCCGGCGGCGGCTATATCGCCGTCGAGTTCGCCGGGGTCTTCGCGGGCCTCGGCTCCGAGGTGACCCTCGTCTATCGCGGCGAAAAGATCCTGCGCGGCTTCGACGAGGACCTGCGCGATCACCTGATGGCCGAATATGCGAAGAAGGGCATCCGGTTGGTGATGAACGAGACCTTCACCGGCATCACCCGGTCGGAGACCGGATTGACCGTCGCATTCAGGAACGGCCATGCGCCCATCGAGGCCGACCAGGTCCTGATGGCGATCGGCCGCAAGCCGAACACGGCGGGCCTCGGCCTCGAGGCGGCCGGCGTGGCACTCGGCGCCGACGGCCAGATCATCGTCGACGAGGAGAGCCGCACCTCCGTGCCGTCCATCCATGCGGTCGGCGACGTTACCGACCGGGCCAACCTGACGCCCGTCGCGATCCGCGAGGGACATGCCTTCGCCGACACGGTGTTCGGCGGCCGGCGCTGGGTCGCCGACCATGCGATCATTCCGACCGCGGTCTTTTCCGAGCCGGAGATCGGAACGGTCGGCCTTTCGGAGGAACAGGCTCGGCTGTCGGGATGCGCCCTGGACATCTACAAGGCGTCGTTCCGGCCGATGAAGCATACGATCTCCGGCCGCGACACGCGCATGCTGATGAAGCTGGTGGTCGATGGGGAGACCGACCGCGTCCTCGGCGTGCACATCTGCGGCCCGGACGCAGGTGAAATGATCCAGCTCGCCGGGATCGCCGTCAGGATGGGCGCGACAAAGGCCGACTTCGACGCGACCATGGCGGTGCATCCGACCGCCGCGGAGGAGTTGGTGACCATGCGCACGCCGACCGCGCGGCTCCCGAAGCCCGCCGGGGCGGCCTGACCCTGCACTGGACCGCATGCTGACGGCGGAATGATCGTGGGGGACATCCCGCAGCCATGACAATTCGCATGTCAGGGCTGCACAATATTGTTATGCCCGTTAACGCACATTCAATGCTGCGCCGCAAATGATCGGTCGGACCATGGGACTACGGTCCTCCCCCCCCCCGCAAACCCGATCGTTCGAGAGCTCCATTGATGACCCCTGTGTGCGACCCGTCGCTGGCCGATCGCCTTCTCTTCCACGGCCTTGAGGGCTCTCTGCGTCTGGAGCTTGCAAAGGCGCTTGACGAACTGCGGGACAATCTCGACCCGATCTTCAAGGGCTTCTACGCCCATGTGACGTCGGTGCCGAAGCTCGCCGCCATGGTCGGCGAGCAGACGCCGAGGCTCGTCGGCGCCCAGAAGCGCCATTGGGAGAACCTCTTCAGCGGGCGTTTCGACTCCGCCTATCTGCAGGGGGCGCGGACGATCGGCCAGGTCCATCATCGCATCGGCCTCGAGCCGTCCTGGTACATCGGCGGCTACTCTTTCGTCCTGCGCCAGATGCAGGCGATCCTCGTGCGGCGCCACCGGCTGCGTCCCGCCACCGCGGCGCGGCGCGTCCAGGCCGTCACCGCCGCCGTCATGCTCGACATGGACATCGCCATCTCGCTGTACCAGGAGATCCTGGTCGAGGAGCGGATGCGGCGCGGCGAACAGCTGGCCGCGCGCACCGCAACCTTCTCCGAGCAGGTGAAACAGAGGCTCACCCTGTCGGAGACGGCCAACGACAGGCTGCTCGCCTGCACCACGGCTCTCGGTCAGGTCACGGTTCGCTCGACCTCCGCCACCGACGACGTCTCGGCCGCGACGCGCATGACGGTCGCCAATGTCCAGGCCGGCGCCAGCGCCGTCGAGCAACTGTCGCAATCGGTCGGCGAGATCGGCCAGCAGGCGACCCTTTCCGCCGAGGTCGCCCGCCGCGCGACGCTCGATGCGACCGAAGCCAGCCAGTCGATCGCCGATCTCGCGACGCGGGCCGACGAGATCGGCAAGGTGGTGGAACTCATCGGCTCCATTGCCAGCCAGACCAATCTGCTCGCGCTCAATGCCACCATCGAGGCTGCCCGCGCCGGCGAGGCCGGGCGCGGCTTTGCGGTCGTGGCGCAGGAGGTCAAGCAACTCGCCACCCAGACGACCCGCGCGACCACCGATATCTCCACCAGCATCGGGCTGATGCAGGACGCCACCCGCGCGACGGTGCAGCGGATCGGTGCCATCTCGCAGGTCATCGAGGAGATCAACAGGACCACCGGTTCCATCGCCTCGGCGGTCGAGGAGCAGGGCGCGGCCACGGCCAGCCTGACCGCGATGATGCGCGACACCTCGCATCACAGCGCGGCCGCCAGCGCCAGCATCGAGGCACTGGGCGGTGTCGGCGCGGATGTCGAGGCGACCACGCAGTCGCTCGCCGCGGCGCGCGACGCGCTGGCGGGCCAGTTGAAGGGCCTGTCCGAGGAGATCGACGCCTTCATCACGGCCGCCGCGGCGGCCTGAGGCGCAGTCCCGGGCCGTCAGCCGCAATCGCCGATGAGGCGCTGCGCGACCCAGCCGACGCGGCCCGTCCGGTACTGCGGGTCAGCCGGCTGGTAGAGTTCGCCGTCGGGCCAGTACATCACCTGCGTCCAGGCCCCCGAGCGGATGATCTCGCCCTGGTTGCGGGCGCGCAGGTGGACATTGTGGCCGGTCTTCATCCGGGCGAGCAGCCGCGCATCGGGCGATGGGCCGGCGCGCAGCGCCGCGAAGCCGTCGGAGGTCGGCAGGACTTCGCAGACCGCGTTCAGGGCGAGCGCCGGGCCGGTGGCAAGCCCGAGGCAGAGAAGCGATGCAGCCAGCAGGCCGGTGCGTGCGGAGCGGCGGTTCATCGGAGTATCCCCCTCAAGGTCGATCGATGCGACCCGATACCCCGCCGATCCTGCCATCCCGTCGCGCCCGCAGCAGCCGTCTGTTTCCCGCGTCTCTGCCGTGTTGCAGCGGGAGCCGGCCTGCCGCTCAGCGCGGCACGATGGTCAGCGTGCCGATGGCCTCCCGCTCGATGTCGGCGCGTCGCGTGCGCATCGGCAGGAACTCGACCTTCGCCCAGCGTTCCGCGAGATTGCGATAGAAGCGCGACGTTGGCAGGCCGGACTGGCCGGTCGAGTGGATGAACAGCGAGCGCTCCGGATCAGCCATGTCATAGATCGCCCTGAGCGAGGCCGCGTGGCGGGATACGAAGGGCTCGGCGGCATTGCGGATCGTGTGGCGGTTGACGTTAACGGTGTAGGTGTCGCCGGGGACCGGGACTCTCACGTCAAAGAACCGTGCCAGCGCCGCCACCCTCGCAAAGGGTCGATGCTCGGAGCGGGCATCATGCGCGACGCCCCAGCGCCAGCTTCGCCAGTCGGCGCCGTAGCGTCTCTCGAGGTCCTCAAGCGCCAGATCGAGCGCGCGCGACACCAGCGCGTCGCAGATGCCGGAGGCTCCGGCGGTGCGGGCATTGCCGCACCAGGCGCCCTGCCCGTCCCTGTCGGTGAGCACCGCCATCATGAAGACCTGGCGCTGGTCCCAGTAGGCCGCGAAGAGGTCGGGACCGAGTTCGTCGGCATAGACGAGCCGCGTCAGTTCGCGGACCCAGGCCGTCGCGACCAGCGGCTCGGGACGATCCGCCGCCATGGTCCCGTCGAAGGCGGCAAGAGCCGCCAGCACGGCCTTTACACGCTCCGGCGTCTGCCGCCCCCGCCCGGCTTCCGCCTTTTCGTGTGCCTTCAGCAGCAGCGGCAGCATCTCGCGCACGGCACCGGAGCGGGCATCGGCCTGCAGGGCGCGGAACGTATCGACCGAATGCCGTTCCCGCGCGCCCAGGAGTTCCGCGATGCGGTTCGCCCGGTGCGGCGTCGCCCATTCCGAGGTGATGTGGTGCGGATAGCCCTCCGGCGTGATCCGCTCGTTGGCGGTGATCCGGTAGCCGCGCGCCGGGTTGAACTCCTGCGGCAGTTCCTCGAAGGGAACATAGCCCGCCCAGTCGTAGCGCGCGTCCCAGCCGGGCGCAGGGAACAGGCCTTTCAGGTCGTTCTCCGGTTTGCGGATGGGGACGCGGCCGGCCGCGATGAAGCCGATATTGCCCTCGATGTCGGCATAGACGATGTTCTGCTGCGGCGCGTCGTAGTGGCGGGCGGCGGCGAGGAACTCCGTCCAGTTGCGCGCCCGGTTGAGGCGGGCGAAGGCCTGGACCGTCAGGTTGTCGGGGCTCAGCGCCGTCCATTGCAGCGCCAGGGCATGGCCTTCGGGCGCCGCCGCGGTGGCCCCGCGCGAAGCGCCGTCGGAGATCACCGGACCATGCCGTGAGATGCGCACGGTGAGCACCTCGTCGGGTGCGCCGCGCACCCGGATGACCTCGCGCACCGTGTCGAACCGTGCCCAGCCGTCGGGCGTGCGGTAGCGGAACGGATCGGCCGGATCGACCTGCTCGATGAACAGGTCCTGCACGTCGGGGCCGGTATTGGTGAAGCCCCAGGCGATGTGCTGGTTGCGGCCGAGGACCGCGCCCGGAACGCCCGGCAGGGTGGCGCCGATGACCGTTCCCGCCGGCGAGGTCAGGCGGGCGAAATACCAGAGCGCCGGCGCCGACAGGCCGAGATGGGGATCATTGGCGAGCAGCGGCTTGCCCGTCTCCGAACGCGCCCCGGACACCACCCAGTTGTTGGAGCCGACACCTTCCAGGCCGAGGTCGAAGGCCCGGATCAGGCTGCCGGTGCGCGCCGCCTGCGACTTCAGCGAGCGGTAGAGGGCGAGATAGTCGGGCAGCGCCGGCCAGCTTTCACCGGGATAAGGCGGCAGGAACTCGCCGATGCGCGCCATCGGCAGGCCAGCCTGGGCGAGCCGCAACCGCGTCAGCTCCGCATTGAGATTGCCGCCGAGATCGAGCGCCATCATCAGCGACCAGCCGATGGAATCGATGGGCGACCAGGGCTCCGGCGCCGACGCGCGCAGGATCTGAAACTCCGGCGGAAGGGGTGCGGAGCGCGTCGTCAGATAGGCGTTCACCCCGCGCGCATAGGCGGCGAGCAACACCCGCGTCTCGGCCTCCAGATTGGAAAAGATCGCCTCCGCGGCGCGACGGATGCCGATGGTGCGCAGGAACCGGTCGGTCTCCAGACCCGGCGCGCCGACAACCTCGGCGAGGCGGCCGTCGGCGATGCGGCGGTTCATCTCCATCTGCCAGAGACGGTCCTGCGCATGGACGAAGCCGAGCGCGGCGGTGGCATCCACCTCGCTGGCCGCGAAGATGTGCGGCACGCCCTCGCGATCGCGGACGATTTCCACCGGCCGCTCGAACCCCGGCAGGGTCAGCGAGCCGGCGACCTGCGGCTCGACCGCGCGCACATACCAGACGGCAAGGCCCGCTGCCGCCGCGAGAACGACGACAAGGGTGACGAGCGACCATTTCAGAAGGCGGCGAACGAGGCGCATGAACCGGGATCCGATGGAAGGCCGGGGAGTTGATCACCCGGGCGGGATGCGGGCAAGGTGGCCAGGCAACGAAGCGTGGCGCCCGCGCAGCACTGCCGGGAAGGGAAATCATCATGGCCGACAATGACGACGAGGCCGCGGTCGAGCGGGTGGCCAGGCGGATCTTCGAGCTGCAGAACCCCGGCAAGCCCTGGCCGGGCGACGGTCAGGCGAAGACCAGCGAGCAGGAGCGCTACCGGGCGCTGGCGAAGAGGGAGCTCGGCGCGAAGGAGAGCTGAGGTTTCAGCGCCCGCGGCGCATGGTGAGCGTCACCCAGCCCTCGATCTCCTCGCGCATGACGAGCCGCAGGCCCCGGTCACGATAGGCGGAGACGACGAGATTGGCATGCGGCGGGATGATCCCCGACAGGACCACCGTGCCGCCGGGTGCCACAAGCCGGACGAGATCGCTCGCGAGCCCCACCAGCGGCCGCGGCAGGATGTTGGCGAGGATCAGGTCATAGGGCGCGCCGTTGCGGAAGCGTCCATCCTTCAGCCCCGCCGCGTGGATGACCCGCACATAGGTTCGTGCCCTGTTGAGCACCGCGTTCTCATGCGCGGCGATCACCGAGATCCGGTCGATGTCGGACGCCAGAACCGGCACCCGGTGGCGCAGCCCCGCGGCGATGGCGAGAACGCCCGTGCCGGTCCCCACATCGAGCGGCCGGAAGGCGCGGCCCACCTTGGCGAGCCTGTCGATGGCCCGCAGGCAACCGAGCGTCGTGCCGTGATGGCCGGTGCCAAAGGCGAGCGCCGCCTCGATCTCGATGGGGATGGCGTTGGCCGCCACCTTGTCGCGGTCATGCGAGCCGAAGACGGTGAAGCGGCCGGCCTGAACCGGCTTCAGCCCGTCGAGCGAGGTGCGCACCCAGTCGCGCGACTCGATCGCGTGGAAGGTGACGCAGGCCGCCACCGCCTCGCCCGCCGTGGCGCGGACGAGCGAGCGCACGTGTTCCTCGTCGGGCGCCTCGCGGAAGAAGACCTCGACGAGCCAGATCTTGCCGTCGGGCGCCTCGAAGGCCGCGACCGCCGTCTCGGCCGGGTCGAACATCTCGCCGATGAGGTCGCCGACCTTGCGCGCCGCGCGCTCCGACGTCTCGAGGCGCATGAGGTGGGTGGGTGACACGGGGTGAAGTCCTTCGAGCATGCGGCGTGATAGCCGCACGATGGCCTCCTGTCACGTGAGAGCGCGAGGGGGTGGCGTTCGGGATGGACCTAACTCTACGGCAACCCTGAGCGACAACGAGATGCACAAATTGTATGCAAAGATAAATTATCACATGACTTCAATCTATTAGACAGAAATCGCGGTGCCTCGCATTAACCGGATCGTAACCGTGATTTTCCACCTTCGGCGACAGGAGAGCCTGTCCATGACCGCCCTTGCACACACCGCCGCCGATTCCGCCGCAGCCCCTTCGCTCGACACGATCCTCGCCGCCACGCGGGCGGTGAAGGGCACGACCGGCACCAAGATCGAGGAGATCCACAAGATCACCAACGGCCTGCGCATGCTGGCGCTGAATGCTCTCATCGAATCGGCGCGGGCTGGCGAGAACGGGCGGGGATTCTCGGTCGTCGCCGCCGAGGTGCGTGAAATCTCGTCCCGTGTCGGCGGTATCGCCCAGCAGTTCTCGGCGGAACTTGGCCGACAGATCGACGCGCTGGAGGCGATGACCCTCGCGATGAGCACGCAAGCCGCCGGCCAGCGGCTGATGGACCTCGCCCTCAACGCCATCGAGCTGATGGACCGCAACCTCTATGAGCGCACCTGCGACGTCCGCTGGTGGGCCACCGACTCCGCCGTCGTCGAGGCCCTATCGGACGCTTCGGCTGACCATCTCGTCCATGCCTCACAGCGCCTCGGGGTGATCCTCGGCGCCTACACGGTTTATCTCGACCTCTGGCTGTGCGACCGCGAGGGACGCTTGGTGGCGAGCGGACGGCCGGACCGCTTCGACGTCGCGGGGCAGTGCGTCCGCCACGAGCCGTGGTTCACCCGCGCCATGGCGCTTGCCAGCGGCGACGACTACGCGGTGGCCGACATCGCCTGCTCGGGTCCGCTCGCCGATGCGCAGGTTGCGACCTATGCCACCGCCGTGCGTGCCGGCGGCGCCACCCACGGCGCACCTCTCGGCGTGCTGGCCGTCCATTTCGACTGGGAGCCCCAGGCGCGCGCCATCGTTGAGGGCGTCCGGCTGTCGGAGGAGGAAGCAGGCCGCAGCCGCGTCATGCTGGTGGATGCGCGCAGGCGCATCATCGCCAGTTCCGACGGCCGCGGCGTGCTGACCGAGACGCTGGCCCTTGACACAGGTGGCCGGAAGGCAGGCTTCGGCACGGAGCGCGACGGCACCACGACGGCCTTCCACCTGACGCCGGGCTACGAGACCTATGGCGGGCTCGGCTGGTATGGCGTCATCCAGCAAAAGAAGCGTTAGACGTCGGCCGAGGCTACTCGGCCGCGACGCGGTGCGCCGGCGGATCGAAGGGCACGATCAGCAGCATGCCGCCCTCGGCGGCCTCATTGAATTCCGGATCGGCGCGGAGCTGATCGATGCTCCTCGGCGCGGGAAAGGGTCTGCCCTGCAGCTCTTCCCAATCCTCGGCGGCGAAGGCGATCGCTTCCGCCGCATTGGCCACCGCCTCGTCGATCGTATCTCCCGCGGAAAACGCTCCCGGCACGTCCGGAAACTGGACGCCATAGCAACTGTCGGGGTCCTTGTGGACGATGGCGATATAGCTCGGCATGACGCAGACGAGGTTCTGATTACCGCTCGCGGGGCCAGCCCGCCTGTCGATAGATGGAATACACCGTTCCAAGCGGCAAGTCTCGCTTCGAGTGAGGGACCGTCACCATCCGGCGCAGGCCATCGTGAAAGAACTTGTGATGCGAGCCCTTGACCGCGCGCAGGACATAGCCCTCGCGTTCGAGGCGGCGGATCATGTCGCGGCTGTCGCGGAGCATGGCGTCGGCATCCGAATCAATTGAACCCGACAGGAAGATTATGCGTAGCCGTTCCGCTGTGCGCGACTTCCAGAAGATTCCGCGAACTATCCCCAGGTTCAGGAGGCGGAGTACAAGAATATCCACCGCTCTCCCTTGACGCCCGCCCCAAGACTGAGCGTCGACTCGCAGCGACCGTTTCGCTCACGCCGCCTGGACGAAACTGTCCACCACCTTCTTCTCGCCGGCCTTGTCGAACTGCACCGTGAGCTTGTTGCCCTCGGCCGCGAGCACGTCGCCATAGCCGAACTTCAGGTGGAACACGCGGTCGCCGGGCTGGTAGCGCGAGGGCTCGCCCGTCGACTTGGCGACGAGGTCTCCATCGATCGTGCGCCCGCCTCCCAAGCGATCCGTCAGCCGCCCCTGGAAGCCGCCGCGCCCCTCGGCGAAGGTCGAGCCGAAGGCCTGGCTGCCGGTGCGGCCGGTGAAGCGCGCCTGCGCCTCGTTGAGCGACCGCTGTGCCTGGGCCCGCTGCCAGCCGGGCGTCGCATAGGTGGATGAGAAGCTTTCCACCTTGTCGAACCGGCTCTGGCCGAAGCCGCCGCGGCCCATGCCGCCATAGCCGGACGTGCCGAGGCCCTCCGAAATCTCGACATGCTCGGGCGGCAGGTCGTTGACGAAGCGGCTCGGCACCGTCGACTGCCACAGGCCGTGGATGCGCCGGTTGCCGGCAAAATAGATCTTCGCCCGCCGCCGCGCACGCGTGATGCCGACATAGGCGAGCCGCCGCTCCTCCTCGAGGCCTGCGCGACCGTTCTCGTCGAGCGAGCGCTGGTGTGGAAACAGGCCCTCCTCCCAGCCGGGAAGGAACACCGTCTCGAACTCGAGACCCTTGGCCGAGTGCAGCGTCATGATGGAGACGGCGTCCTCGGTCTCGCCCTCGCCGCGCGCCTCCGTGACGAGGGCGATGTGCTCAAGGAAACCGGCAAGGTTCTCGAACTCCTCCATCGAGCGGACGAGCTCCTTGAGGTTCTCGAGGCGCCCGGCGCCTTCCGCGGTCTTGTCCTTCTGCCACATCTCCGTGTAGCCGCTCTCGTCCAGCACGAGCTGGGCGAGCTCGGCATGGGGCATGGCCTCGATCTGTCCGGCCCAGCGGTCGAAATTGTCGATCAGGCCCTTCAGCGCATGCCGCGCCTTCGGCTTCATCTCCTCGGTCTCGGTGAGCGTGCGGGCGGCCTGCATGAGCGGCACACCCTGCGCACGCGCGTGGTCGTGGAGTTGCTGGAGCGTCGCATCGCCCAGCCCCCTTTTCGGGGTGTTGACGATGCGCTCGAAGGCGAGGTCGTCGGAGCTCTGGACGACGCAGCGCAGATAGGCCAGCGCGTCGCGGATCTCGAGGCGCTCGTAGAAGCGCGGTCCGCCGATGACGCGATAGGGCAGGCCGATGGTGATGAAGCGGTCCTCGAACTCGCGCATCTGGAACGATGCGCGCACCAGGATGGCGGTCTCGTTCAGCGCATGGCCCTGCCGCTGCAACTGCTCCAGCTCCTCGCCGACGGAGCGGGCCTCCTCCTCCGAATCCCAGACGGAGGTCAGCGTCGGCTTCTCGCCGTCCTCGCCGTCGGTGAACAGCGTCTTGCCCAGCCGCCCCTCGTTGTGGGCGATGAGATGGGCGGCAGCGGCGAGGATATGGCCGGTGGAGCGGTAGTTGCGCTCCAGACGGATGACCGTAGCGCCGGGAAAGTCCTTGTCGAAGCGCAGGATGTTGTCGACCTCGGCGCCACGCCAACCATAGATCGACTGGTCGTCGTCGCCGACGCAGCAGATGTTCTGCGGCCGGCCCTCCTGCCGCTGGGCGAGAAGCCGCAGCCACAGATACTGCGCGACGTTGGTGTCCTGGTACTCGTCGACCAGGATGAACTTGAACTTGCGCTGATACTCGGCCAGCACGCCCGGATTGTCGCGGAAGAGGCGGATGACCTCCAGCAGCAGATCGCCGAAATCGACGGCGTTCAGCACCTTCAGGCGCGCCTGGTAATCGGCATAGAGCTTGAGGCCGAGGCCGTTGGCATAGGCCGCCGCCTCGCCCGCCGGCACCTTGTCCGGGGTGAGCGCCCGGTTCTTCCAGCCGTCGATAGCGGAGGCCAGCACGCGAGCCGGCCAACGCTTTTCGTCGATGTCTTCGGCCTGGATGAGCTGCTTCAGGAGACGAATCTGGTCATCGGTATCGAGGATGGTGAAGCCGGGCTTCAGGCCGACGAGTTCGGCATGGCGGCGCAGGATCTTGACCCCGGTGGCGTGGAAGGTGCCGAGCCAGGGCATGCCCTCCACGGCCTCGCCAACCAGATGGGCGATGCGCTCCTTCATCTCGCGCGCCGCCTTGTTGGTGAAGGTGACGGCGAGGATCTCGGAAGGGAAGGCGCGGCGCTGGTTGAGGATATGGGCGATGCGGGTTGTCAGCACACGCGTCTTGCCGGTGCCCGCACCCGCCAGCACCAGCACCGGTCCGTCGAGTGTCTCCACCGCGGCCTGCTGTTCCGGGTTGAGGCCCGCCAGATAGCTGGCCGCGGCCTGGTTGCCGCGCGCCGCCATGGCGCGTTCGGCAAGGCTCGGCTGTCGCGGGGCGGCGGGGTCGGTCATGGGCGGGAAATGTTCCGATTCGGTTCTCCCCAAAATGGGGTGTCCCGCGGACAAAGCCAACCCGCCGGGGGGATCGGGCACAGCGTTGCAGCCGTTGCTGTCAGTCGGCGCGTGTAGCCCCGCTCGGAACGAAAAAGGCCGGCGTTTCCGCCGGCCTTCAAAGACACCCGAAAAGAGCGGGAAATCAGCGCAGCACGACGACCCGCGTGCCGACACGCACCCGGCTGTAGAGGTCGATGACATCGTCGTTGGTCAGGCGGAAGCAGCCCGAGGACACGGCGGTGCCGATCGTGTGGGGCTCGTTGGAGCCGTGGATGCGGTAGAGCGAGGAGCCGAGATAGAGGGCGCGGGCGCCGAGGGGATTATCCGGGCCGCCGGCCATGAAACGCGGCAGGTCGGGGCGGCGGCGCAGCATCTGGGCCGGCGGACGCCAGTCCGGCCACTCCGCCTTGCGCGTGATGGTCTGGTTGCCGCCCCAGGAGAAGCCCGGCCGGCCGACGCCGACGCCGTAGCGGACCGCGGTGCCGCCGGCCTGGACCAGATACAGGCGGCGCTCCTGCGTGTTGATGACGATGGTGCCGGGCGCATAGCGGCCGGTGAAGGCGACCGTCTCGCGCGGGATCGCCGAGACGCCGGTGCCCGGACGGGGACCGCCATCGGTGCGCGGCATCACCCGCATCGGCTGGTTGGTGGCGGGATCGATGATGACCTGGTCGCCGTAACCGAAATTCACGGTCTGGGCTGTCGCGGCGGCGCCCGAGAGGGCGAGCGCGACCGCGGTTGCGAGGATGGGCAGGAAGCGCCGCATGAATGCACCTTGCGAAGTTGACGATAGACGGATCGACCGCGAGCCGGCTGCAATCGGGACCGTCGGCACAGGGTTGGTGCGATAGAGCGTAATCACCTACCGTTACGCAATGGTAGCCGTTGCCGCAAAGCAGCAACAATCGCCTGTTTCAGGGCAGGTGTGACCGCCCCGCCACGGTTCTGCCGGCACCATCCTGTTGCGGACGCTGGTGTTTTCCGAACGCGGCCTCACGGAAACGTGATTCCGCGCCGCGGGGCGGCCGTGCTGCGGCGCCCCTCTCGCAATTCGGCGCGCGAGCCTTCATATAGGGCCGATGTCCATGATCCCTGATTTGACCGGCGGCGCAGACGATATCGTCGTGCCCTTCCAGGTCGACGAACTCGATCTCCGTGGCCGTGTCATCCGCCTTGGGCGCACGGCCGGCACCATCATCGAGCGCCACGGCTATCCCGCGCCGGTTGCGCGCGTCCTCGCGGAGGCCACCGCGTTGACGCTGCTGCTCGGCTCCGGCCTGAAGTTCGATGGCCGTCTCATCCTGCAAACGCAGACCGACGGCCCCGTCCGCATGGTCGTCGTCGACGTTGCGACGCCCGATCGGGTGCGGGCGCTCGCCCGCTTCGACGCCGAGGCGATTGAGGCGGCGACCGCCGCCGGTCGCGATGATCCGGCGGCGCTTCTCGGCACCGGGCAACTGGTCATGACCATCGACCAGGGCGGCGACATGCAGCGCTACCAGGGCATTGTGTCGCTCGACGGCCAGGGGCTCGAACAGGCCGCCGACCAGTATTTCCGCCAGTCCGAGCAGATCGACACGCGCGTGCGCCTCGCCGCAGCGGAGGAGTTCGTCGCCGGCGAAGGCGGCCTGCAGCGCACCTGGCGGGCCGGAGGCCTGCTCATCCAGTACCTGCCGCAGGCGGGGACGGAGGGGAGCCGCGATCTCTCCCCCGGCGACGCACCGGACGGAACCGTCCTGCCTGAACCGCACGAGGCCTGGGCCGAGGCAAGGGCGCTGACCGACACCATCGGGGACGATGAACTCGTCGACCGCACGCTGTCGCCGGAGCGCCTACTGTTCCGCCTGTTCCATGAACGCGGGGTGCGGGTGTTCGACGCCCAGGATGTGCGCGAGCATTGCACCTGCTCGCGGGAGCGCATCGAGGGCATCGTGAAGAGCTTCACGCCGGAGGAGCGTCACGACATGGTCGAGGACGGGCACATCACCGTCACCTGCGAATACTGCTCGACCAGCTACCGCTTCGCGCCGGTGGAGTTCGATCCGGCCGAGTGAGGCTCAGCCGGCGCCGGAGAACCGCCGGAAGGTTCCGACGCCGTCGGCGATGATATTGCCGTCGCTGTCCTCGACGCGGATCGACACGAAGGCGACGCTGCGGCCGCCGCCCGTGCGCGTCGCCGTGACGGTGAGGACGCCGTCACGCGCGGTGCCCAGATAGTTGACGGTGAGCGAGAGCGTGACCCCGCGCCCGTCGATCTCGTTCGGATCCTTCGGCGGGCCACCGAGCGCGGCATAGCCGCCGGCCGAATCCATGAGCGTGGCGACGAGGCCGCCGTGCAGGCCGCCGCCGCGATTCATGAAGTCCTCGCGCACCGGGCACTTCATCACCGCACGGCCATCGGACCACTCGACCACCTCCCAGCCGATGAGGCGGTGGAAGGCGCTGTGACGGTCGGATGGACGGACCACGATCGGCTGGTCCAGTTCGCTCATCCGCTCATCTCCCTTCGTGGCCCACCCGGATCGTCGACGGTCCTTGTGGCGTCATGGAGCGGCGATGACAAGACGGCGCCGCGCAGGGGCGCGTCCCTCGATCGACGGACGGTCAGCCGGGTGTATCGCGCGCTTCGACCTCGCATCCGTAGCCCTCGAGCGCAACCAGCAGACCCTCGGGTGCGCCGGCCGCCCGCATGCGGTCGCAGTGGCGGCGCAGGGCGGCAGCCACCTCGCGGGGCTGATGCCGCCCGCTGGCGATGACGCCCTCGGAGAGCGCGACGATGCGGTGGATGGCATCCGGCGGGATGCCCCTGTCTTCGGCAGACGCCGACGCGACCGCCGGCCAGCGGGCCGCGCCGTGTTCCGTCTTCTCCCAGTGGAACGGCCGGCGCCAGAGATCGACCACGGCCCTGAGGGCGGCGAGGCCCATGACGATCCAGGCCAGCGGCAGGAGCAGGAGCCAGGGCGCGAGCCGCAGCCGGCCGGCTCGGGCGAGGCCCGCCGTCTTGTAGGCGATGCTGCCGCCATAGCCTAGGGCGAAGATGCCGGCCGCAGGCCCGGCCCACGACGGCATCCCGTGCAGCAGGCATGTCACGAGGAATGCCGCGAGGCAGACGAGATGCACGAGGGCCGACCCGAGCGAGCCGGCGAGCGTGGCGAGGAGGGCGGCAAGCCCCCGCACGCCCAGTTCACCCGCCAGCCGCCGCGGGTCGCGCGACAGCACTGCAAGGGTCTGCAGCCAGCCCTTGAACCACCGGCTGCGCTGGCCGAACCAGCCGCCGAAGGTAGGCGGCGCTTCCTCCCGCGTCGGCGTCGTGATCGTGCCGGTCCGCCAGCCGTTGCGGGCCAGCCGGAAACCGAGATCGGCATCCTCGGTGACGTTGTAGGGGTCCCAGCCGAGCGACTGGTCGAGAGCGGCGCGGCGGAAATGATTGGAGGTTCCGCCAAGGGGAACGGGAAGCCCGGCGCGCGCGAAGGCGGGAAGCAGCACGCGGAACAACGCGTCATATTCGGCGGCGAAGAACCGCGCGAGCCAGCCGTCGCGATCATTGACGATGGACAGGGGCGCCTGCAGGCAACCGAGCCGATGATCGCCCGCCGCGAAGGTCTCGGCGGCTTCCCTCAACTGTCCGGGCTCGGGCCTGTCCTCGGCGTCGAAGACGACGACGAGATCACCGCGGGCAAAGGGCAGCGCCATGGCGAGGGCCTTGGGCTTGGTGCGCGGCCCGCACGGCGGAACGACGATGACCTCCACCGCCGGATCGTGCGGCGCGGCCCTGACGGCGGCGAGGGTCTCGGGGTCGTCCTCCTCCAGGATCAGCTTGATCTCAAGGCGCGCCCGCGGATAGTCGAGGCCCCGGAGCGCCGTGAGCAGGGCATCGACCACAGCCGCCTCGCGATAGAGCGCGCAGAGGATCGTGTAGCGCGGAAGCGCGTCGTCGCGCAGCGGGCGGCGCGGCAGGGGCTGTGGCCGCGCGACAGCGGCGGCGAGACGCAGCATCACCCAGACCGACACACAGGCACCGACCGTGCCGCCCGCCATCACCGCGAGCCAGCCCGGCCCGCTCACCAGAGCGGCGAAGAGCGCGGCCAGAGCGACCGTGACCGCGGCTGTCGTGCGGGCCATCAGGCCGCGATCGGCGGCGCTCATATGCGGCTGTTCCCGTTCCAGCCTCGGAACCGTCGCGTCGACCCAGGCCTCTTCGGCCCAGGCACGGATCAGCCGGGAGAAAGCCTGCGGCGTGGTGACGAGAACGGGCAGCGACCCTGGAGGCGGGTGGAAGGTGCCGGCTGCGAGGCGCTCGGCCTCGGCCGGTGCGGGCGCCACCAGCAGGGCCTTGCCCACGACCGGATGGACGATGCCGACCATGCCGCGGGCGAGGACCCGTTGCCACGTGGCGGGGTCGGCCGCGACGACCGGCAACGCGCCTTCGAGATGGGTCGTCATGCCGACGATCCGGCGCGACAGCGCGGCGGCGATGGCCTCCGCCGACGTGAGCCCCATGGCCAGCGCCGCTTCCAGCGGGACGACGCCGCACAGACCGGCTGCGGCCTCGACCCTGAACCGCTCCACCGGCCCGACCAGGTCATCGACCAGCCGGCCGGGCGCTGCCGTGCCTCGCCGGTCCTGCGGCGGCACGCGCCGCTCCGCCGGAATCCGGGCCGCCGTGATCCGCTCCGCGAGCCGCCCGCGAAAATCCTCTGATCGCATCGCGCGACCGCCCGTCTCCCGCGTTCGCCCCCTCGCGAACGCCCCGGCTCAGGCTATAAGGGAGCCGCGTGCCGGCATCAGTCGGACGAACCCGGATGACGTGTCGTGATCGCCAGAGCCTTATTGCTGGTTGCACTCGCCCTCGTGGGGGCCTGCCCTCCGGCCGGCGCCCAGGTCGCGCAGACTGATCGCCCTCAATCGGCGACAACGCTCACGATCCCGAGCTACTGGGACCCGCGCCGCCGCAGCGAGAGGGTCGACCTCACCCGCGTGCCGCAAATCCGCTTCCTCACCGAGGACGACTTCCCGCCCTTCAACTTCGCCGGGCCGGACGGCCGCCCCACCGGGTTCAACGTGGAACTCGCCCGCGCCATCTGCCAGGAGCTGGGAGTCCCCTGCACCATCCAGGTGCGGCGTTTCGACGTGCTGACCGAGGGTCTCGACCGCAATGCGGGCGATGCGATCATCGCGTCGATGGCCATCACGCCGGACATCCGCCGCCGCTACGAGGTGTCCGACCGCTATCTCGAGACCCCCGCCCGCTTCGTCATGCGCAAGGACACCCGGCTCGCGGACGCGACGCCGGAAGCCTTGTCCGGCCGATCGATCGCCGTGGTCCAGGGCACCGCCCATGAGGCCTATGTCGCGCAGTTCTTCCGCATGTCGGCGATCCGCCGCTATCCCGACATCGAGACGGCGCGGCGGGCCGTGCTGGAGCGCGACGTCGACGTGCTGTTCGCCGACGGCATCGCCTCCGGATTCTGGATCACCGGCGAGAGCTCCGCGGACTGTTGCCGCTTTCTCGGCGGCGCCTATACCGAGAGCCGTTTCTTCGGAGAGGGCCTGTCCATCGTCATGCGACGCGGCAACGAGCCGCTGCGGCGGGCGGTCAACCACGCACTGCAGCGGCTCTGGGAAAAGGGCGTCTATGCCGAGTTGTTCCTCAAGGCCTTTCCCATGGGCATCTACTGAGCCAGGGCGCGCTGGCCTCAGCGCCGGTCAGCCCGTGAACACCGCTTCGAGGTTGTTGTTGTCGGCGTCGATGACGAAGGCGGCGTAGTAGGTCGGCGAATAGTCGAGCCTGAGGCCCGGCGCGCCATTGTCCCTGGCCCCGGCCTTAATCGCCACAGCATGGAAGGCGTCCACCTCCGCCCGGCTCTTCGCGGCGAAGCAGATGTGGGCGCCGGTGGCCTCGGCATTGGTGGTCGGATGCAGCCAGAGCGGCGTGGAATCCGGCCCCGGGCCGAAGCCGGCATAGCCCTCGCCGCGCGCCCCCGGCCTGTGGCCGAGCGGCGCCAGCGCCGCCGTGTAGAAGGCCACGGCCTTCTCCATGTCTTTCACGCGCAGTCCGATGTGGTCGTACATGACGTCCTCCTGTTGATCGGGACGTCAGCCTAGGAGAGGCGCTGGAGCCGTTCTTGGCAGAAATTGCGCTCGGCCCGCGAAGCCTTGCGGAAGGCACCAGGGGACATGCCCGCCGCGCGGCGGAACGAACGGACGAAGTTCGACAGGTCGCCGAAGCCGACGTCGTAGGCGATGTCCGTGATGGATTGACCCGGCTCGGCCAGCAGGCCGGCGGCCCGCTTCAGCCGGCACTGGAGGAGATACTGGTGCGGCGTCGCGCCGGTCACGCGCCGGAACAGGCGCAGGAAATGGTAGGGACTGAAGCCGGCGAAGGCCGCCGCGGCGTCGAGTGTGACCTCTTCCGCGCTGTGAGCCTCGATCCAGCCTGCCGCCTCCACGCAGCGCTGCCGGTCGACGGCGCGCGCCGGCGTATCGCGACGGTCGCGGCCGGTGGCGACGGCGATGAAGCGGCCGGCGAGAGCAAGGCCCACCTCGTCGAGGCCGACGTCACTGCGGCCCTCGGCCACGGCCTGTCCGAGTTCGCCCCACACCGCGAGCTCGGCCAGCGGCGGCACCGCCCGCGTCTCCCAGACCACCCCGGCCGGGCCGATCGCGTCGATCGCCCCGGCGGAGAACTGGAACGACAGGCACTCGTCGCCCGCCGCGTGATGATCATGGGTGCAGCAATACTCGTCGCCGGGCCGGCCGACCAGAATGGCGCCCGCGACGAGGTCGTGGGTGGCGCCACGGCTCGTCAGGCCGAAGCTGCCGCGACGGACATAGGACAACGACAGGCAGTCGTGCATCTCGACGAATGGGCGGTCGTCGGGGCCGGCCTCGCAGCGATAGTCCATCACGCGCAGCGAGGCACAGAAGCAGAGCTGGGTGGCGGTCATCGCCGGCCGGTCCCGGGCCGCGCGGCAAGTCCGAAGCTGGGATCATCGTCGAACAACGTCGGGGCCTCGGCCGTGCGCGCCCGCTCGATGGACAAGAGCTTCAGCTTGGTGTCGACGCCGCCATTCGCCGAGAAGCCGCCGGTGCGCCCGCCGGCCGCCAGCACCCGATGGCAGGGTACGATGATCGGCCAGGGGTTCTTGCCCAGCGCCTGCCCCACCGCCTGCGCCGCGCCGGGCTCGCCGATGCGCTTCGCCACCTCGCCATAGGTCAGCGTCTCGCCCGGCTTGATCGACAGCGCCACGTCATAGACGCGGGCGTGGAAATCCGGCAGCCCCGTGCGGTCCAGCGGCGCATCGGAGAGATCCACCGCATGGCCGGCTATCAGGGCGACAATCCGGTCGATGACTGAACGGACAATGGCCGGCGGCTCCGCTTCCGGCAGGTCGGGATGGCGCGCGAGGAGGCGACGCCGCGTCGCTTCAGGGCTCGCCTCCGGCAGGTTGCCGGCGACGATGCCCCTGTCGCCCCACGCGATGCCGACCGCACCGATGGCGGTCTCGAACAGGCAGTGACCCGGACCGGACATGACACACTCCTAGCATCGGCCCGGCAGGATCATGGCAGCATCTGTCCGCGGACCGTTCATTGACCTTGCCGCCCCCCCGCCCTATTGCAACGCACCCGTTTCGTTCGTTTCCGCCCGGACCCCGCCATGCTTCCCGCCCTGTCGATCACGCCTGCCCTCCTGGAGGCGGCCCGCGTCTCCACCGCCTGGCCGTTCGAGGAAGCGAAGAAGCTCGTGGCGCGGCTCGAGAAGACACCGAAGGCCGGTCCGGTCATCTTCGAGACCGGCTACGGCCCCTCGGGGCTGCCGCATATCGGCACCTTCGGCGAGGTCGCCCGCACCACCATGGTGCGCAACGCCTTCCGCCTGCTCACCGAGGACAGGGTGCCGACCCGCCTCGTCGCCTTCTCCGACGACCTCGACGGCCTGAGGAAGGTGCCCGACAACGTGCCGAACAAGGAGCTGCTGACCCAGCACCTCGGCCGGGCGCTGACCGCCGTGCCCGATCCCTTCGGCACCCACGACAGCTTCGGCGCCCACAACAACGCTCGGCTTCGCGGTTTCCTCGACCAGTTCGGCTTCGACTACGAGTTCGTCTCCTCCACCGCCATGTACCGATCGGGCGCCTTCGACGCGACGCTGCTGACGGCCCTCGAACGCTTCGACGCCATCCAGGCGATCATGCTCCCCACCCTCGGCGAGGAGCGCCGCGCCACCTATTCGCCCTTCCTGCCGATCCACCCGGAATCGGGCGTCGTCATGCAGGTCCCGGTGGAAGAGCGCAACGTTTCGAAGGGCACCATCGTCTGGCGCGACCCGGCCTCGGGTAAGCGCTACGAGACGCCAGTCACCGGCGGCCACGCCAAGATGCAGTGGAAGCCCGACTGGGCCATGCGCTGGACCGCGCTCGGTGTCGACTACGAAATGGCCGGCAAGGACCTGATCGATTCCGTGACGCAGTCGGGGAAGATCTGCCGGGCGCTCGGCGGCACCCCGCCGGAAGGCTTCAATTACGAACTCTTCCTCGATGACACCGGTAGCAAGATCTCCAAGTCCAAGGGCAACGGCCTGACCATCGAGGACTGGCTGGCCTATGCCTCGCCGGAGAGCCTGTCGCTGTTCATGTATCAGAACCCGCGCAGCGCCAAGCGGCTCTACTTCGACGTCATTCCGCGCAATGTCGACGACTACCTGACCTTCGTCGAGAAGTACCCGGTGCAGGACGAGAAGAACCGGCTGATGAACCCGGCCTGGCACATCCACTCCGGCGCGCCGCCGAAGGTCGAGGTGCCGATCTCCTTCTCCATGCTGATGAACCTCGTGTCGGTGTCGAACGCGCCGGAGACCGGCGTCCTCTGGGGCTTCATCCGCCGCTATGCGCCGGGGGCGTCGCCGGAGAAGAACCCGAAGCTCGACGAACTCGCCGGCTATGCCGTCAGGTACTTCCACGACTTCGTGAAGCCGACCAAGGTCTACAAGGCGGCCGACGACATCGAGCGCGAGGCGCTGGAGGCGCTCTCAGCCGCCATCATGGCGCTGCCGAAGGATGCCAGCGCCGAGGACGTGCAGGGCGCCGTCTATGACGTCGGCCGCGCCATCCCGCGCTACCAGGACCTCAAGGCCAAGGGCGCGACGCCGGAGAAGCCGGGCGTCTCGTCGGAATGGTTCTCGGCCATCTACAAGGTGCTGCTCGGCCAGGAGAAGGGCCCGCGCTTCGGTTCCTTCGCCGTTCTCTACGGTCTCGACGAGACGCGCGCGCTGATCAGGAAGGCGCTGACGGGAGAGTTCGTGAAGGGGTGAGGCGGGGGGCCTTTGTCCCTACTGACTGACCCACATGATCCGCGCCATCCAAGCGATTTCGGACACCGTGAAGCTGCGGTCGCCGTGATCCTGATTGAGCGACGTCAGTTCCACCGTCCGGTTG
Organism: Phreatobacter aquiterrae; assembly: GCF_053471285.1. Lineage (NCBI taxonomy): Bacteria > Pseudomonadati > Pseudomonadota > Alphaproteobacteria > Hyphomicrobiales > Phreatobacteraceae > Phreatobacter > Phreatobacter aquiterrae. Next base: position 105,920 of record NZ_JBJPHW010000007.1, read on the forward strand.
GTCTGCCGCTTCAGTTCCTTGGCCATGATCTCGCCCTCGGCGGTCTGCACCACCACCCGGTCGCCGCGGCGGATGGGGGCTGTCGGCGAGACGACGATGCGGTCGCCGTCGCGATAGACCGGCAGCATGGAATCGCCCTGGATCTCCAGCGCATAGATGGAATCGTCGGGGATATCGGGGAACGACACCTCGTCCCAGCCATTGCCCGCGGGAAAGCCGCCAGCGTCGAAATAGCCGCCCGCGCCGGCCTGGGCGAAGCCGAGAATGGGCAGCGGCGTGGTGCTCATCCTGGACCCTCCGACGAGCGAGACGAATTCGCCGAAGCTGGTGCCGGTCGCGTTGAGGACCTTGGCGACCGACTCGGTGGAGGGCCAGCGTTCGCGGCCGTCCAGCATCACGCGCTTCGACTTGTTGAAGGTGGTGGCGTCGAGCCCGGCGCGCTTGGCGAGGCCGGACGCCGACAGGCCGTTGGTCTCCGCCAGCCGGTCGATGGCGGCCCAGATGTCGGCGTGGGAAAACATGTCAGCCTCCCGGGCGGGCGCCCCGTGACACGACGCTCTTCCGACGCAGGATCAAACGAAAAATCAGGAAGAACGTCCGCTTGTAGGACTATTGACCTTTTCTTGCCCTGTCAATTGGAATATACGCTGCGCAGCGCCGCCGCCCCATGGCGCGGCCGCGATCGAGGACATCCGACGATGCCGACCATTTATAAGATCTCGCCGCGCGAGGCGTGGCAGCAGGCGGAGGCCGCCGGCCGCTTCACCGGCGCCCCCGTCGACGTGGCGGACGGCTATATCCACTTCTCGACCGCCGCCCAGGCGCGGGAGACCGCCGCGAAGCACTTCACCGGGCAGGCCGATCTCGTACTGGTGGCGGTGGATGCCGACGCGCTCGGCGCGGCGCTGGCATGGGAACCCTCGCGCGGCGGCGCGCTTTTCCCGCACCTTTACGCGGACCTGCCGATGGCGGCGGTGCGCTGGGTGAAGCCGCTGCCGCTCGGTGCGGACGGGGTCCACCTCTTCCCGGCCATGGCGGACTGAGGCCCCAAGTTGACAGGCGGCGCCGCCTTCGCGAGCCTGCCATGGGTGGTCAAGGTGGAGAGGTGCCATGTATCGCGCGCTGACGCGGGGCATCCAGGTGACGGTCACGCCGGAGTACATGCCGGAGCGCTCCGATCCCGACGAGCGCCAGTTTTTCTGGACCTATCACGTCGAGATCCTCAACCTCTCCGGCGAGCGGGTGCAGTTACGCGCCCGCTACTGGAACATCACGGATGAACGCGGCCACACCCAGGAGGTGCGCGGCGCAGGTGTGGTCGGCGAACAGCCGGTCATCGAGCCGGGAGCCGCCTTCGAATATACGTCCGGCTGCCCGCTGACGACGCCGACCGGCATCATGGTCGGCCATTACCTGATGATCTCGGAGCGCAACGAGACCTTCCAGGCGGAGATTCCCGCCTTCTCGCTCGACAGCCCCTTCGCCAACCGCACCGTCAATTGACGCCGGCCGCGAAACCGTCAGAGCGCCGTGAGGCCGCCATCGATGACGAGGGCATGGCCGGTCATGAAGCTGTTCTCCGGCGAGCAGACCCAGAGCATGGCCTGGACGATCTCGTCCGCCGTCCCCGCCCGGCGCATCGGCATGGTCTGGACGAGACGACCCACCATCTCCTCATGCGTCCGACCGGGTTGCGCCAGCGAGTCCGTCAGCATCGGCGTTTCGGCGAAGGCGGGGCAGATGGCGTTGATGCGGATGCCCTTGCGCGCCACTTCCGCCGCCGCCGTCTTGGTCAGGCCGATCACAGCGTGCTTGGCGGCGGCATAGGCAGCGAGCAGCGGCGCGCCGGTGACGCCCGCCACGGAGGCGGTGTTGAGGATGACGCCGCCGCCCTGGCGCTCCATGACGGAGATCTGCGCCTTCATGCCGTGGAAGACGCCCATGACGTTGATGTCGAACATCCGCCGCATCACCGCCTCGTCGGTGTCGACCAACTTCATGGTGCCATGCGCCACGCCGGCATTGTTGAGGGCGACGTCGAGACGGCCGAAGGTATCCGCGCCGGCTGCGACGAGAGCGGCGACCGCAGCGCCATTGCCGACGTCGGTCGGCCGCGCGACGACCTTCGCTCCGGCCGCCTCGGCGAGGCGCCGGGTCTCGGCGAGCCCTGCCTCCTGGATGTCGCCGAGGACGAGGCTGGCGCCCTCCTCCGCGAAGCGCTCTGCGGCCCGTCGGCCGAAGCCGCTCGCGGCCCCGGTGATGAGGACGACCATGCCCTCGTAGCGCCGGATCGCGGTCATCACGGACCCTTTTCGATGACGTCGACGGCCATGCGCGCGAGGATCGGAATGTTGTCGCGCACCTGCAGCGCCCGTTCCGGATTGGAGGCGTTGCCGGACAGCGCGCGCTTCAGCACGCCCTGCAGGATGGCCGCCATGCGGAACAGCGAGAAGGCGAGATAGAAGCTCCAGTCGGGGATGCCGTCGATGCCGGTGCGTTCGCAGTAGCGCGCGACATACTCGGCCTCGGTCGGGATGCCGATGGCCTTGCGGTCGACCCCGGCGAGGCCGCGGAACGAGCCGGCATGCGGCAGCCGCCAGTGCATGCACTGATAGGCGATGTCGGCGAAGGGGTGGCCGATGGTGGAGAGTTCCCAGTCGAGGATCGCCAGCAGTTCCGGCCGGTCCTTGGCGAAGATCATGTTGTCGATGCGGTAGTCGCCATGGACGAGAGACGAGCGGCCGTCGTCGGCCGGCAGGTTCTGCTCGAGCCAGGCGATCACCTTGTCGATATCGGGCAGGTGGTCGGTCTCGGAGGCCCGGTACTGCTCGGTCCAGCGGGAGAGCTGGCGGGCGAAATAATTGCCGGGGCGGCCGAAATCGGAAAGGCCGACCTGGGTCGGATCGACCGTGTGCAACGCCGCCAGCGCCGCGTTCATGGCATCGTAGATGGCGGTGCGATCCGCCTGCGAGACCTCTGGAATGGCCGGGTCCCAGATGATGCGGCCGTCGACGAACTCCATCACGTAGAAGGCCGTGCCGATGACGCTCTCGTCCTCGCATAGCACGTGCATCTTCGGCACCGGCACCGGTGTTCCGCCCAGCGCCTTCATGACGCGATACTCGCGGTCCACGGCATGGGCGGATTTCAGCAGTTGCCCCGGCGGCTTCTTGCGCAGCACGGCGCGCCCGCCCGCGTGGGTCAGCATGAAGGTCGGGTTCGACTGGCCGCCGGCAAACTTCTCGGCCTTCACCGGCCCTTTGAAGCCCGGCCAGTGCGCCTCGAGATAGGCGCCGAGCGCCGCTTCATCGATGTTCATGGCAGACGTCGCCGCAGGCGTGGCCAAGGCTCAAGCTCCTTCGAGATCGTCAACCGGGGGGTGCGCAACGGCGCGGGAACCCGCCGGCCCTGTTCGGACCGGCGGGGGGAGAGTCTGCCACGCCGGCCGCCCCCCGTCCTCTCCGACGGACGGCCGACGGCGGCGCGGGATCAGACGACCTCGAACAGGCCGGCAGCGCCCATGCCGCCGCCGATGCACATCGTGACGACGACATGCCTGGCGCCGCGGCGCTTGCCCTCGATCAGGGCATGGCCGGTGAGACGCGCGCCGGAGACGCCATAGGGGTGACCGACCGCGATGGCGCCGCCGTTGACATTGAGCCGGTCGGCCGGGATGCCGAGCGTGTCGCGGCAGTACAGCACCTGCACGGCGAAGGCTTCGTTGAGCTCCCACAGGTCGATGTCGTCGACCGTCATGCCGGCGCGCTTCAGGAGCTTCGGCACGGCGAAGACCGGGCCGATGCCCATCTCGTCCGGCTCGCAGCCGGCGACCGCGAAGCCCTTGAAGATGCCGAGCGGGGTGAGGCCGCGCTTCTCGGCGAGTTTGGCCTCCATCACCACCGCCATGGAGGCGCCGTCGGAGAACTGGCTGGCATTACCGGCGGAGATGACGCCGCCCTCGATGGCCGGGCGGATCTTGGCGACGCCCTCATAGGTCGTGTCGCCGCGGATGCCCTCGTCGTCGGTGAGGGTCACCTCCTCCTCCCAGGTGCGCACCACCTCCTTCTTCTCATTCAGCTCTGACTTCAGCATCGTCGTCGTGAAGGGGACGATCTCCTGGTCGAACTTGCGGCCCTGCCGGGCGGCGGCAGCGCGCAGCTGGCTCTCGACGCCATACTGGTCCTGCCGCTCGCGCGAGATGCCGTAACGCTTGGCGACCGTCTCGGCCGTCTGCAGCATCGACCAGTAGATCTCCGGCTTCTTCGCCTTCAGCCCCGGGTCCTGGAAGTTCGACCTGTTGGCCTGGTTCTGCACCAGCGAGATCGATTCCACGCCGCCGGCGACATAGATGTCGGCCTCGCCCGCGATGATGTTCTGCGCCGCGGTCGCGATGGTCTGCAGGCCGGAGGAGCAGAAGCGGTTGATGGTCATGCCCGAGGTGGTGATCGGGCAGCCGGCCGAGAGCGCGATCTGGCGGGCGATGTTGCCGCCCGTCGCGCCTTCGGGCGTGGCGCAGCCGACGATGACGTCCTCGACCTCGCCGGGATCGATGCCGGCGCGCTGGATGGCGTGCTTGGCCGCATGGCCCCCCATGGCCGCGCCGTGGGTGTTGTTGAGCGCGCCCTTCCAGGACTTCGCCAGGCCCGTGCGGGCGGTGGATACGATGACAGCTTCACGCATGGGTCTCTCCTGACGGGGTCCTGAAATGCAAGGGTCAGCCGCGGGGCGGAAGGGTGATGCCCTTCCCCGCCGCGGCCTTCATGGCGAACTTGGCGGTCTGCTCGAAGGCGCCCTGCAGCGCCTTCTGTCCCGCCGGATTCGAGATGTCGTCGAAGCGGGCGGCGATGGCCTCCGGCGTACGCTCGGCCTCGTCGAGCCAGATGCCATCGGTCTCGTAGATGAGGGTGCGGGCGAAGGCCCCTGCGCCGGCGCAGAGGATGGTGCGCGACGGCCCCTTCTCGCTGACGAGGAAGAGTACGCCGGGGGTGATCGACTCGGGCGTCAGCAGCGCCAGGGTCTCCGGCGACATCAGCTCCTCGGTCATGCGGGTGGCGGCGGTCGGCGCCAGCGTGTTGACGCGGATGTCGTTCTTGGCGCCCTCCTGGTGCAGCACGTTCATCAGGCCGACCATCGCCGCCTTGGCGGCCCCGTAGTTCGCCTGGCCGAAATTGCCGTAGAGGCCCGAGGACGACGAGGTGAAGACGATGCGGCCGTAGTTCTGCGCCCGCATGATGTCCCACACCGCCTTGGTGCAGTTCACCGTGCCCATCAGATGCACGTCCACCACCGCCTCAAAGTCGGCGAGATCCATCTTGGTGAAGGTCTTGTCGCGCAGGATGCCGGCATTGTTGATGAGGATATCGATGCGGCCGAAGGCGTCCATGGTCTTCGTCACCATGTCCTGGACCTGGGCGAAATCGGCGACATTGGCGCCATGGGCGATGGCCTCGCCGCCTGCCGCCTTGATCTCGGCGACGACCTTCTCGGCAGCCTCCGTCGAACCGCCGGTGCCGTCGCGGGCGCCGCCGAAATCGACGATGACCACCTTGGCGCCGCGCGCGGCGAGCCCCAGGGCATGGGAACGGCCGAGGCCGTTGCCGGCGCCGGTAACGATGGCGACGCGTCCGTCGAAGCGAATGGTCATGCGGATGTCCTCAGTTCGTGTAGGCGAGCGTGACCCAGTCGGCGGCGAGCGCCGGCTTGTCGGCGCCCTCGATCTCGACGGTCACGGAATGGGTCAGCTGGTGCTGCTGCGGCGACTTGGAATCGAGCCCCTTCAGCACGAAACGGCCGCGGATACGCGCCCCGGCCTTCACCGGGCTCATCATGCGCAGGCGGTCGAAGCCGTAGTTGACGCCCATGCTGCGCCCGGCGATCTCCGGCAGCGCGTCATAGGCCATGGCCGAGAGCATGGATACGGTGAGGAAACCGTGGGCGATGGTGCCGCCGAACGGCGTCTCTCTCGCCTTCTCCACATCGATGTGGATGAACTGGTGGTCGTGCGTCAGGTCGGCGAAGGCGTCGATCGCTGACTGCGGAATGTCGATCCATTTCGACACCCCGACCTCCTGGCCGATGCGGCCGCGCAAATCCTCGATCGTCAGTTTCTCTGCCATGCCTGTCCTCGTGTCGGCCCCGTGGCCATCCTGTTCAGAAGCCGCGCGCCAGGGCGACACGGTCGGCGTGGAAGTCGGCGTCGCCGTAGAGCGTCGATGCCACCTGCATCCTCTTCATGAAGAGGCCGATGTCGATGGCGTCCGTCATGCCGATGCCGCCATGCATCTGCACCGCCTCCTGGGCCGCGAGGCGCGCCACCGATGACGCCTTGGCCTTGGCGACGGAGACAGCCAGCGCCGCGCCGGCAGGATCGGCGTCGAGCGCCTGAAGCGCCGAAAGCACGGCTGATTTCGCGATCTCGACCTCGCAGAAGAGATGCGCCGCCCGGTGCTGCAGCGCCTGGAAGGCGCCGATGGTGCGGCCGAACTGCTTGCGCTCGCGGAGGTAGGCCATGGTGCGCGTGAAGCTTTCCTGGGCATTGCCCGAAAGCTCGGCGGCGAGACCCGCCCGGCCTGCTCCGAGCACGATCTCGAGAAGCCCGTGCCCGTCGTCGACCTCGCCGAGGACGTCGTCCGCCGTCACCTCGACGCCATCGAAGGTCAGCTCCGCCGCACCGCGCGAATCCAGCGTCGACAGCCTCTCGGAAGCCAGCCCCTTCGCCCTGGCCTCGACCAGAAACAGGCTGAGGCCTTCGGTCTCGCCCGCGCCACCACCCGTGCGGGCAGCCACGATCACCGCATCGGCGGCCTGGCCGTCCACCACATAGGTCTTGGTGCCGGTGAGGCGGAAACCATTGCCGTGGCGCTCGGCCCGCATGGCCGTGCCGGCCGGATCGTGCCGGCGACCCTCGTCGACGGCCGTAGCGATCACCGCGTCACCCGCGACAATGGCCGGCAGCCAGCGCTGCCTGTGTGCCGGCGAGCCGGCGCGGGCCAGGGCGGTCGCCGCCATCATGGCGGTGGAGAGGAAGGGCGAGGCCGTCAGCGTTCGCCCCATCTCCTCGCAGATGACGCCGGCGCCGACAAAGCCGAAACCAAGGCCTCCCTGGTCCTCGGGCACCAGGACGCCGGTCCAGCCCATCTCCGCCATGTCACGCCAGAGGCCGCGGTCGAACCCGTCGGCGATCTTCTCGTCGCGGATCTTACGAAGCGCCGCCACGGGCGCCTTCTCCGAGACGAAGCCGCGGGCGGCATCCTGCAGCATCACCTGATCGTCGTTCAGAACCAGCATGGCGACCTCACGCGGACGGCAGTTGCAGGAGGCGCTTGGCGACGATGTCAAGCATGACCTCCGATGTGCCGCCCTCGATCGAATTGGCCTTGGTTCTGAGCCACGCGCGCGGCCGCACGCCGTCATTGGTGCGGGCGCCCTCCCATTCGAGGCCGGACGTGCCGGCGGCCCGCATCATCAGCTCATAGCGGCGCTTGTTGAGTTCCGTGCCGTAGTACTTCAGCACCGAGGACTTGTCGCCGACGCCCTTGCCGCCGGAGGCCGCCTCGTCCTTGTAGCGCGCCATGGTGGCAGCGAAGGCGAGCGCGTCGACCTCGGCACGGGCCGCATCGGCGCGCAGGAAGGGATCGGCCAGCCTGCCGCTCGTATCCGTGCCGATCTCGGAGGCCGCGACCTGGCCGGGCGAACGCCCGCCGAGAAGCCCGCCTCCTCCACCGCCGATCATCTCGCGCTCGTGGGTGAGCAGATATTTGGCGATGTCCCAGCCGCGGTTCAGAGTGCCCACGAGGTTGGCCTTCGGCACCTTCACCCCGTCGAAGAAGGTCTCGCAGAAGGGCGACTTGCCGGAGATCAGCTGGATCGGTTTGGTCGAAACGCCCGGCCAGGTCATGTCGAAGAGGATGAAGGAGATTCCGAGATGCTTCGGCGCCGAGAAGTCGGTCCGAACCAGGCAGAAGATCATGTCCGCCTTGTCAGCATAGCTCGTCCAGATCTTCGAGCCGGTGACGACAAAATGATCTCCGCCGTCGTCGGCGCGGGTCTGCAACGATGCGAGGTCGGAGCCGGCATTGGGCTCCGAATAGCCCTGGCACCAGCGGATCTCGCCGCGGGCGATGCGCGGTAGGTGCTCCCTCTTCTGCTCCTCGGAGCCGAAGGCGAGCAGCGCGGGCCCGAGCATCCAGATGCCGAAGCTCTCCAGCGGCGAACGCGCGCCTATGGCCCGCATCTCGTCCTTCAGGACCTTGACCTCCTCGTGCGAAAGGCCGCCGCCGCCATAGGCCTTCGGCCAGCCGGGCACAGTCCAGCCGCGCGCCGCCATGCGATCGAGCCAGACCTTCTGCGCCTCGGATTTGAAAACCCAGTTGCGGCCGCCCCAGCAGATGTCGTCGTCGCCGGTGACCGGCGTGCGCATTTCGGGGGGACAATGGGCGTCGAGCCACGCGCGTGTCTCGCGCCTGAAGGCGTCGAGGGCATCCATGAACATCCTCCCGCGGTGGCCTTGCCGATGAGCCGGCCGCCGATCATTCCTTCGTTGACGGCCCCGCTCCCGCGGGGACATACTGGTGAGTATGTTCAGGTGATCCGCTGTTGTCGAGCCCCCTGGTCGGCGGAGGCGCCATGCGGGACGTCCCCCTTCCGGCAGAGGGCGAGAGGCGGTAACACGCCACGGAGAATGCAGGACACCGCAAAGGTGCCGCTTGGGGGGAGGATGCCGGCTGACATGCAGGGCACGGCTGCCAGTGATCTCGTCTCACCAGACCGGCGCGAGGAGGTTCTCGCCGCCGCGGCCGAGTGCTTCATGCGGCGCGGCTACGAGGCGACCTCCATGGATGACGTCGCCGACATGCTCGGCGCAACCAAGGGGCGCGTCTATCACCACTTCCGCTCCAAGCCGGAGCTCTTCTTCGAGGTCTTCCGGCGGGCGATCTTCATCCTCATGCGCGAGGCGGCGGTACACGAGACGGGTCCGGGAACGGCCGCCGAGCGCCTGCGGCGCATGGCGCGCGCCCACATCCTCTGCATGATGGAAACGCAGGCCTTCCAGCGGAACCTCACCCTCGGCGTCGACCTCTACCGCTTTGGCGAGACCGGCGCCGAGCACAAGGCGACGCTGGAGGAACTGATGAACCTGCGCCGCGGCTACGAGGACGCCTTCCGGCGCACGTTTGCGGCAGGTTCCGCCGACGGCTCGATGAAGCCGCTCGATCCCTCGCTCGCCATGCGCACCCTGCTCGGCGCCATCAACTGGGTGGCGGTCTGGTATTCGCCCCGCCATGGCGAGACGCGACCGCACCGCGAGAAACTCGCTGACGAGATCGTCGCCCAGGTGCTCGGCGGCTATCTCGCCTGAAACCGGGCGTCACGCCGCCCGCGTTCGCGCCTCGCGCACCATCTGCACCAGCACCTTGTGAAGGTCCTCGCCGCTCGTCACGCGATGCGGGAATGGGACGCGCGCCGTGCGATCGCCGGCGATCAGGTCGAAGCCTTCCGGATCGGCTCCGGACATCTTCCACGGACCCGGTTCCTCGCCGGCCAGCACGGTCGCGTAGACCGAGACGGCGTCGGCGTGATCCGCGTTCATGTGGGCGATGGCGCCGGGCTCGGCGGCGATCAGGCCTGCGGCATCGCTGATGTCGGTCAGGAGGTCGGCGCCGGCGATGTCCGCCGCGCGCGCGAAGCCGCCATTGAGATGACCGGCCGCGACATCCAGCCGCCAGATGCTGAAATCGGGGAAGTCAATATAGATCTGCGCCTTCGGATTGCGGGCGAGAAACCGCGCCTTCAGCCGGGCCACCTCGGGCTCGGCCTCGATCCGCCGGAACGCGCCGAGCACCGTCAGGCGCGGGTGCGCGAGCGGGTCGCCCTTGCCGTGGCGCGCGAGCAGCAGCGAGGCGCGGCTGTCCGCCGTCAGGTTGGCGGTGTGGCTCGACAGGGCGGAGATCAGGATCAGCGGTGCGCCGTCGCTATCGGTCGCCACCGTGGTCAGGGTCGTTACGGGATGGCCGGTGTTGCGGTCGATCGTGCCGAGCGAGGCGACCCGGATGGTGCGCAACAGCGTGCGCGCCCATTCCAGCGGCTTGAAATCGGCCGGCTGCGGCGCATTTTCCGGAATGTTGCCGGGCATCGCGCCAGGCTGCGTCTGTGTGTTCATCAGTCACTCCCGGCCGGCAGATGAGCCGAAGCGGAGGCTGTTCGCAAGGCCCCCGCGGCGAGCGGCGCGCGGGTCTTTTTCGCAATTGACCGCACGAGTCTGCGATCGGGGAAAGGCGGTGTTGAGAATTTTACGACAAGCTCGCGACATGTCCTTATTCAACAGACGAGTCCTGCGGAAAGCCGCCATCGCCACCGCTTTGTCGGTGCTTGCGTCCATGGTGCTCGTGGTCGTCCTCACGACCCTTCTCAGGGGTGGTCCGGACCATGTATCCCTCCTCCTGTCGGTAGTCTGCCCCCTGCTCATCGCCTTCCCGCTCAGCACCCACCAGTACCGGCAGAGCGAGAGGCTGAGCCAGGCCCGCGCCGCGATCGAGCAGATGAACCGCGACCTCGAGCAGGCCCATCGTTCTCTCGCCGACGCCCATGCCGCCCTGGCGGAGCGGGCGCGGCGCGACGGCATGACCGGCGTTCTGAACCGCGAGGGCTTCTTCCAGTCCCTTCAGGGCGCCGATCCGGATCATCCGGCCGGCGTGCTGCTCATCATCGACGTCGATCACTTCAAGTCGATCAACGACCGCTTCGGCCACCCGGCCGGCGACAGGGCGCTGAAACTGGCCGGAGAGGCCATTTCCTCCTGCACGCGCGGCGGCGATTTCGTCGGCCGGATCGGCGGCGAGGAGTTCGCCGTCTTCCTCGGCGGCGCGAGCGCGGAGGAGGCCGCCGCAGTCGCGGAGCGCATTCGCGAGAAGGTCGCCGCCATCCGGGTCGATGTGGACAACGGCGAGAGCATTGGCATGACGGTGAGCATCGGCGGCGCGACCGGCGGCCCCGGCCAGGCGCTCGCCGGCCTCCTGAAGCAGGCCGATCAGCGCCTCTATGAGGCCAAGCGACAGGGCCGCAACCGCACCCTTGTCGACGAGGCCTCCTCCCGGGTCGCCTGATGCCGCCATGCGGGACTTGACGTGACAGGGAGGCTCGCCCATGCCTCCTGCGACCGGAAAGGCCCGCCATGCCCCTGCGCCTCTCGACACGCGCCACTGACTTCGAACAGCGCTTCGCCAGCCTGCTGGCGATGAAACGCGAGGTTTCGGAAGAGGTGAACGACGTCGTCCGCGCCATCGGCCAGGACGTCGCTGCCCGCGGCGATGCCGCCGTCATCGAATACACCGCCAAGTTCGACAAGCTCGCGCTGACGCCCTCAACGCTGCGCGTCACCGAAGGGCAGGTCGAGGCGGCCGTTGCCGCCTGCGACGCCCGCACGCTCGACGCCCTCACCCTCGCCGCCGACCGAATCCGCGCCTATCATGAGCGGCAGAAGCCGAAGGACGACCGCTTCGTCGATGCCCTCGGCGTCGAGCTCGGCTACCGCTGGACCGCCATCGAGGCGGTCGGCCTCTACGTGCCGGGCGGCACCGCCGCCTATCCGTCCTCCGTGCTGATGAACGCCATCCCCGCCAAGGTCGCCGGCTGCCCGCGCGTGGTCATGGTCGTGCCGGCCCCCGGCGGCACCTTGAACCCGCTGGTGCTGGCCGCGGCGCGCCTCGCCGGCGTCGACGAGATCTACCGCATCGGCGGCGCCCAGGCGGTCTTCGCCCTCGCCTACGGCACGCAGACGATCCACCCGGTCGCCAAGATCATGGGTCCGGGCAATGCCTATGTCGCCGCCGCCAAGCGGCAGGTCTTCGGCACGGTCGGCATCGACATGATCGCCGGACCCTCGGAGGTGCTGATCATCGCCGACGGCACGGCTAATCCCGACTGGATCGCCGCCGACCTGCTCGCCCAGGCCGAGCACGACGCGGCGGCCCAGTCCCTCCTCATCACCGACGACGCCGGGCTCGCCGATGCGGTGGAGGCGGCCGTCGAACGCCAGCTCACAACCCTCCCGCGCGCTGCAATCGCCGCCGCGAGCTGGCGCGACTTCGGCGCGGTGATCGAGGTCGCCGACATGGCCGAGACCGTGCCGCTGGCCGACCGCATCGCCGCCGAGCACCTCGAGATCATCACCGCCGATCCGGAGGCCCTTGCCGGCCGCATCCGCAATGCCGGCGCTATCTTTCTCGGCGGCCATACGCCCGAGGCCATCGGCGACTATGTCGGCGGATCGAACCATGTGCTGCCCACCGCCCGCTCCGCACGCTTCTCGTCGGGCCTCGGCGTCCTCGATTTCATGAAGCGGACGTCGCTGCTGCGCTGCGGCCCCGAACAACTGCGCGCGCTCGGCCCCGCCGCCATCGCCCTGGGCGAGGCCGAGGGACTTCAGGCCCATGCGCGATCCGTCGCCATCCGCATGAACCCCGGCAGTCCCGACTGACCTCTCGTGCACGAAAGGACGACCATGACCGATCGGAAGGGTCACAAGTCCGCGGAGCCGGCGCTCGTCGCCAAGTCGGCGGACGCGGCTGCGACCGTCGGGCGTCGTCTGGTGGCCGTGACCATCGACGAGACGTCCATCGGCCGCTCGTCCCCCGACATCGAGCATGAGCGGGCGATTGCGATCTACGACCTGATCGAGGAAAACAGCTTCTGCCCGATCGGCGTCGACAGCGGGCCCTTCACGCTCCACATCTCGCTGGCAGAGGGCAAGCTCGTGCTCGACGTCAAGCACGAGGACGGCCGGCAGGTGGTGACGCACATCCTGTCGCTGACCCCGTTCCGGCGGATCGTGAAGGACTATTTCATGATCTGCGACAGCTACTACGATGCGATCCGGCACGCGACGCCCGCCCAGATCGAGACCATCGACATGGCGCGCCGCGGTCTCCACAACGAGGGGTCCGAGACACTGCGCGAGAGGTTGAAGGAGAAGCTGGACTTCGACTTCGACACGGCGCGGCGCCTCTTCACCCTCATCTCGGTCCTGCACTGGAAGGGCTGAGGTGGTCTCCGACCGGCGCAAGAACCCCCAGGCCGTGCTGTTCGCTTGCGGCATGAACCAGGTGCGCTCGCCGATGGCCGCGGCCATCATGCAGCACTTCTTCGGCAACAGGATCTTCATCGAGAGCGCTGGCGTCCACAAGGGCGACCACGATCCCTTCGTCGACGCGGTCATGGACGAGATCGGCATCGACACGCAGAAGACGAAGCCAAAGACCATCGAGGAACTGGAGGAGTGGGAGGGGCTGAACTTCGACCTCGTGGTGACGCTCGCGCCCGATGCGCACCATACGGCGCTCGATCTTACCCGCACGAACGACATGGAGGTGGAATACTGGCCGACGCCGGACCCGACCCTCGCCCAGGGTTCGCGCGAGCAGCGGCTCGACGCCTACCGGCAGGTGCGCGACATGCTGATGAAGCGCATCCGCCAGCGCTTCACGAGCGCCGGCATGGGCAACGAATAAGGCGTCTGGCCTCACCCGTGCCTGAGTCGCTCCATGGTCTCGGCCCAGAGCGCGCGCGTCAGGTCCCCCGCGCCCATCTCGCGGCCGAGAGCCGCCGCCTGACCCGACCAGAGCGAAGAGAAGTCGGCGCTGCCCGAAGCCTCGGCCTTCGCCTTGAGGGGGGCGAGCGCGCCGCCCGCCGTCGGGAAGGCCGGCGCTTCGGCGGACAGGGGACCCGTCTCGCGCATGATGCGGTTCATGAGGCCGCGCGCCGGCCGGCCGGTAAAGAGATTGGTCAGCGCCGTGCCGTCGTCCTTGGCGGTCTTCAGCGCCTCGCGGTGCATCGGCGTGATGGTCGCCTCCGGCGTGAACAGATAGGCGGTGCCGAGTTGCACCGCCGAGGCGCCGAGCGCGAAGGCGGCGACGATGCCGCGCGCATCGGCGATGCCTCCGGCGGCGATGACCGGCACCTCGACCGCGTCGACCACCTGCGGCAGCAGGGCGAAGAGGCCGGGCTGGTTGGCGATGTCGTCGGTGAGGAAGATGCCGCGGTGGCCGCCGGCCTCGTAGCCTTGCGCAATGATCGCGTCGGCACCGTGATCCTCGAGCCAGCGCGCCTCGTCGGCGGTGGTGGCCGAGGAGACGACCCTGGCCCCCGTCGCCTTCACCCGGTCGAGGAGGTCGGCCGCCGGCAGGCCGAAGTGGAAGCTGACCACCTCCGGTCGGAATTCCTCCGCCACCGCGCAGAAGGCGTCATCGAAGGGTGCGCGGTTGGAGGCGGGGATCGGCGCGGCGGGATCGATGCCAAGTTCGGCGTAGTAGCCGGCGAGACGCTGCCGCCAGCCGGCCTCCCGGGCCGCGTCGGGCTCCGGCGGACGATGGCAGAAGAAGTTGACATTGACCGGCTTCGACGAGCGCTGGCGGATGACGCCAAGTTCGGACCGTAAGGCATCGACCGTCAGCAGCGCCGCCGGCAACGAGCCGAGGCCCCCGGCCTCGGAGACGGCGACCGCCATGGCCGAGCCCTGGGCTCCGGCCATGGGCGCCTGGATGATCGGCAGGTCGATGCCGAAAAGGCTCTGGATGCGGCGGTCGAGAGGCATGGCGGCCCTCCGTTCGGTCGGGCCGCAGACATTAGACCTGTCGTGGCGGGACGGAAGGGGGTCTGGCGGGGGAATGTGACCGCAGGCCGCGTATGGGCGGCCGGCGATGTCAGGGCCGCCAGCCGGTCTCCACCGGCTCGGCGTCCCTGGTCTCGGAGACCGGCTTGGGATCCATCGCGCGCGATTCGTCGATCACCGCGAGAAGCGCGACGAGCGCCTGCTCGACGCCCTCGCCGGAGGCGGCGGAGAGCGCGAGCGGGGTCTTCTTCGCCGCGCGCTTCAGCCGCGCCATCTGCTCCTTGCGGGTTTCCGGGTCGAGCGCGTCGACCTTGGCCAGCGCCACGATCTCCGGCTTGTCGCCGAGGCCATGGCCATAGGCCTCGATCTCCTTGCGGACCAGCTTGTAGGCCTTGCCGGCGTGCTCGCCGGTGCCGTCGACCAGATGCAACAGCACCCGGCAGCGCTCGACATGGCCAAGGAAGCGATCACCGAGGCCGACGCCGTCATGGGCCCCTTCGATCAGGCCGGGAATGTCGGCGAGGACGAATTCGCGGCCGCGGGCGCGCACCACGCCGAGGCCGGGATGCAGCGTCGTGAAGGGATAGTCGGCGATCTTCGGCTTGGCGGCGGTGGTCGCCGCGAGGAAGGTCGACTTGCCGGCATTGGGCATGCCGATGAGCCCGGCGTCGGCGATCAGCTTCAGCCGGAGGATGATGGTGGCTTCCTTGGCCGGCTGGCCGGGATTGGCGTAGCGCGGCGCCTGGTTGGTCGCGCTCTTGAAATGGGCGTTGCCGAAGCCGCCATTGCCGCCTTGCAGCAGCACGAAGCGCTGGCCGACCGTCGTGATGTCGGCGATCAGCGTCTCGCCGTCCTCCTCGAAGATCTGCGTGCCGGCGGGCACCTTCAGCACGACGTCGGCGCCACGCGCGCCCGCCCGGTCGCGCCCCATGCCGTGCATGCCGGTCTTGGCCTTGAAGTGCTGCTGGTAGCGATAGTCGATGAGCGTGTTCAGCCCGTCGACGCATTCGACGACCACGTCGCCGCCGCGGCCGCCGTCGCCGCCGTCCGGGCCGCCGAACTCGATGAACTTGGCGCGATGGAACGACACGGAACCGGCACCGCCGGCACCCGCCTTCACATAGACCTTGGCCTGATCGAGGAACTTCATCAGCTTCCGCTCGCCGCCGGAAGGGCGGGACGGGTCTCTACCCCAGAATGGCGTCGGAGAACAGGAAAAAGGGCATCTGCGCACCCCGAAAAGCGCCGGGCGGCCGCATCGCTGCGACCGCCCGGTTTCTCAGGCGCCACCGTTCCCCCGAATGGATGGAGCCCGATAGGTGTTGGGCTCACATTGCTGAAGTCGGGAACGGCGCGCTTTGATGAAGATCAATCAGCCTGCGGAAGCGTGCTGGATCAGCCGGCCCATGAAGGCGTCGGCCTTGGTGAGTTCGACCGCCTCGACATATTCGTCCGGCTTGTGGGCCTGCTCGATGGAGCCGGGTCCGACGATGGCCGTCGGGATGCCGATTTCCTGGAACAGGCCGGCTTCCGTGCCATAGGCGACCTTGGCGTGGTCGTTGCGGCCGGCGAGACGCTTGGCGAGCACGGTCACCGGAGCGTCCGCCGCCGTGTCCAGCCCCGGCACCAGCGCCAGTTCGACGAAGGTGAAGCCCGCCTCGGGGGCGATCGCCTTCATCGGCGGCTCCAGCACGTCACGCGCATAGGCCTCGATCTCGGCGACGATCGCGTGGGGGTCGTCGCCCGCCACGCAGCGCAGGTCGAAATCGACCACACACTCGCCGGCGACGATGTTGCGCACGGTGCCGCCGCGGATGACGCCGACCGAGGTCGTCGAGAACGGCACCGAGTAGAGCGGGTCGAGGTCGGTGCGCCTCGCCAGCCGCTGGCCGATCTCGTTGATCTTCACGATCAGCTTCGCCGCCTCCTCGATGGCGCTGACGCCATAGGGGCGCAGCGAGGAATGGGCCTCGTGGCCGCGCACGGTGACGCGCATCGGCCGGCCGGTCTTGTGGGCGATCACCACCTGCATGTTGGTGGGCTCGCCGACGAAACAGGCCTCGGGCTTCAAGGGCCGCTCCTTCAGCACGGCGAGCAGGGTGCGCACGCCGCGGCAGCCGACCTCCTCGTCATAGGAGATGGCGAGGTGGATGGGCTTCTTCAGCGGCGCCGCCAGCATCTCCGGCACAGCCGCCAGCGACGAGGCGACGAAGCCCTTCATGTCGCAGGTGCCGCGGCCGAAATAACGCCCGTCCTTCTCGACCAGCGCGAAGGGGTCGGTCGACCAGTCCTGCCCGTCCACCGGCACCACGTCGACATGGCCGGAGAGAACGTAGCCGGCGACGTCCTTCGGGCCGATGGTGACCCACAGATTCGCCTTCTGGCCCGTCTCGTCATAGACGCGCTCGCCGGTGATCCCGAAGCCGGCGAGATACGCCTCGACCCAGTCGATGAGCGGCAGGTTGGAGTTGCGGCTGGTCGTGTCGAAGGAAATGAGCTTGCCGAGAATCTCGACGGTGGAGAGCTGCGTCATGGCTCAGGCCTTCCCGGCCAGCGCCTTGGCGCGGATCGCATCGATCGTCGTCGTCGGGGTGATGGCCTGCTGGTCGAGGAAGCAGTGGATGATCGCCGGTTTGCCGGACGCCATGGCCCGCTCGAAGGCGGGGGCGAACTCGGCCGTCGTGCGCACCGTCTCGCCGTGGCCGCCATAGGCGCGCGCCAGCGCCGCGAAGTCCGGGTTCTTCAGCGTCGTCGCCGAAACGCGGGTCGGATAGTCGCGCTCCTGATGCATGCGGATGGTGCCGTACATGCCGTTGTCGACGACCACGACGATGATGGGGAGGTCATACTGGCAGGCGGTAGCGAACTCCTGCCCGTTCATCATGAAGCAGCCGTCGCCGGCGAAGGCGACCACCGTCTTCTCCGGATACATGCGCTTGGCGCCCACCGCCGCCGGCGTGCCATAGCCCATGGAGCCGGAGGTCGGGGCGAGCTGCGAGCCATACTTCCGGAAACGCAGGAAGCGATGCACCCAGGTGGCGTAGTTGCCGGCGCCGTTGCAGATGATCGCATCGTCGGGAAGCCTGTCGCGCAGCCAGGCCATGACCTCGCCGTACTGGAACTCGCCCGGCAGGCGCGCCGGATTGCCGGTCCAGCCGAGATAACTCTCGTGGGCGGCGGCGGCGCGGCCGGCCCAGGCGATGGACTGCGGCGGCTGCAGGCCCTCGAGCGACGCGCAGAAGGCGGTCGGGCTTGCCTGGATGGCGAGATGGGCCTGATAGACGCGGCCGATCTCCTCAGCGCCCGGATGGACGTGGACGAAGGTCATCTGCGGCTGCGGAATGTCGAGCAGCGTGTAGCTCTGCGAGGCGATCTCGGAGAGCCGGCCGCCGAGGGCGATGACGAGGTCGGCTTGCCTGATGAGCTTCAGCATGTCCGGATTGCCGCCGAGGCCGAGGTCGCCGGCATAGTTCGGATGGGTGTGGTCGAACAGCATCTGCCGGCGGAACTGGCAGATGACCGGCAGGTCGAAGCGCTCGGCGAAACGCGTCACCGAGGCGACCGCCTTCTCCGACCAGCGCGAGCCGCCGAGGATCAACACCGGCTGCTTCGCGGCCCAGAGCAGCTTCTGCAGCTTCGCCATGTCGGTGAGGCCCGGCCAGGTCTCGGCCGCCTCGACATAGGGCGCATCCGGCACGTCGGCGCTCTCGGTCAGCATGTCCTCGGGCAGCACCAGCACGACCGGGCCCGGGCGGCCCTGCATGGCGGTGGCATAGGCGCGGGCGACCATCTCCGGGATGCGGGCGCAATCGTCGATCTCGGCGACCCACTTGCACATGCCGCCGAAGAGCTGGGTGTAGTCCACCTCCTGGAAGGCGTCGCGACCACGCATGCCGCGCTCGATCTGGCCGACGAAGAGGATCATCGGCGAGGAATCCTGCTGGGCGATGTGCAGGCCGGGCGAGGCATTGGTGGCGCCGGGGCCGCGGGTGACCATGCAGATCCCGGGGCGTCCCGTGAGCTTGCCATAGGCCTCCGCCATCATGGCGGCGCCACCCTCCTGCCGGCAGATGGTGACGGCGGACTTCGCGTCGTGCAGCGCGTCGAGCACGGCGAGATAGCTCTCGCCCGGCACGCAGAAGACGTGATCGCAGCCCTGCGCCACGAGCTGGTCGACGAGAATCTGGCCGCCGGTGCGAGTCACGGTGTCAGCGCGCATGAAGTCAAGGTCCTCGGGTCGGTTCCGGCCGCGTTCAGCGCGCGGCCTCGTTCGGCCCGGACCTTAGCGGCAGGCGCGGCGGGGAGGAAGCGCCGGAAATGCGGGAGGGGGTGGCGGAGGTGTCAGTCACATTTGTGCGGGTTGGCCGCTAGCATTAGGAACGAAATTTTTCGATGATCTTTCGATATCTGTCATTAATGACGTCTTCGAGATCGTCCCAAGGAATGAAGGCCTCGGGCATACCCGATGCATACGCAAGAACTTCGTAGGGTGGAAAAGTGAATGTCAAACCTCGGCGATCAAAGGTGAACCTCGACAATCCGATCCAAGCGTTAGCAGCCATTTCGTCCCTGGTGGTGAGCGCAAAAGTCGTGCCGTCTTCAGCCGTGCCCTCATTTGCTGCAATAATATCAAAGCAGCGTGCTGCCAGTTTTTCCGCATTTCCTTGATCGTAATTTAAAAGCTGCCGAATATTAACACCGCCCCCGATGTCACCGAAAAAATTCAACGAATCGACATCATGATTCGGATGCACTCCGCCACTGTAATAATGATGATAAATACGAACTGACAAAAATTCTTCACTTCTGAAGAATTCAGTTGCAATAGTTTCCCTCCATAAACCTATATCTCGACCCTCTGAAAATAAATCTTCCAGAAGAAAATCCGCCTCCGATCTCCATCCAACATGTTCCCATAGTGTTCGAGATGCAATACTGTTGTTGACGAGCCTCAAAAACGGTGTTTCTCCTGTATATTTAAAATAACGAGCCAGAGAATCATATCCGTCCCTGCCGTCTGACTCTTCAATATCAATCTGCCGAACGTCAGAACTGGTGCTTGGCGCCTCGGCCTCAACTCGGTTGGTAGTTGAAATGACGCGGCCCGCGATTTGAGAAGCCCTCTTCTCGACCGCGCGAAGAAGGTCAGATTGCCATCTCTCTTGAAATTTATCGACGTAATGCCAAGATGTTAATTGAATTGGTACAGGAAAATCTTGCACCCGCATGAACATTGCGAGATTGCTACCAAATGGCTCATCTTCTATCAATCTAAGTGATGTTTTGATTTCCCTCATTGCAACGCTTCGGCGATTCTTGATTATTGGTGATATCAGATGAATAATGAAATCCGCTCTGCGCTGCCCCTCCAGGCGCTCATGATCCCAGTCGTCTCCGCCAACAAGAAAATCGCCATCTCGCCAAACCTTATGCCCTGCGTTGCGCAAGCACTCAGCGACTTCCCGAGCGTGCGCAATATCTTCACGCGTATAGCCTAGAAAAATCTGCACGACTCACTCTCTTCTCAAAGATGACGACTCTGAATTCAATCGTTGTTCAGAGAGAATGCAAGTCCGTCAATACCGTCAGCAGGTCGTATCTGGCTCATGACACAGCCAAGCGGCGGCGACCGTGCCCCGTCGCGCTTTGTCACAGGGCTCCTATATGATCTGCTGATCGCCTCGCTCCCCACCCCGGAACCCGCCTCATGACCACGCCCCCCGACTACACGCCGCCGAAGGTCTGGACCTGGAACAAGGCCAGCGGCGGGCGCTTCGCCAACATCAACCGCCCCATCGCCGGTCCCACCCACGAGAAGGAACTGCCTGTCGGCCGCCACCCGCTGCAGCTCTATTCGCTGGGCACTCCCAACGGCGTGAAGGTGACGGTGATGCTGGAGGAGCTTCTCGCCCTCGGCCATGCCGGCGCGGAGTATGACGCCTGGCTCATCCGCATCTCGGAGGGCGAGCAGTTCTCCTCCGGCTTCGTCGAAGTGAACCCCAATTCCAAGATCCCGGCGCTCGTCGACCGCAGCGGGCCGAAGCCAATCCGCGTCTTCGAATCCGGGGCGATCCTCGTCTATCTCGCCGAGAAATTCGGCGCCTTCCTGCCGACGGAGCCGGCCGCGCGGGCGGAAACCCTGTCCTGGCTGTTCTGGCAGATGGGCTCGGCGCCCTTCCTCGGCGGCGGCTTCGGACACTTCTACGCCTATGCGCCGATGAAGATCGAATATGCCATCGACCGCTACGCCATGGAGGTGAAGCGCCAGATGGACGTGCTCGACCGCCGCCTCGCCGAGAGCGAGTATATCGCCGGCCCCGACTACACCATCGCCGACATGGCGATCTGGCCCTGGTACGGCAATCTCGCCAAGGGCCTGGCCTATGAGGCCGGCGAGTTCCTGTCGGTGCAGGATTACAAGAATGTCCAGCGCTGGACCGACCAGATCGCTGCGCGTCCTGCGGCGAAGCGCGGCCGCATGGTCAACCGCGTGCAGGGCGAGCCGTCGAGCCAGCTTCACGAGCGGCACGACGCCTCGGACTTCGACACCAAGACGCAGGACAAGATCGCGCCAGCGAGCTGAGCCGGCTCAACCGGTCACCGTCATCCCGGCCGCGATGGATGCAGACCTGCATCGGGCAACTGCGTCCTTCGAGGCTCGCTGTCGCTCGCACCTCAGGATGAGGTGGGAAGTGATTGGCACATGGGTTGATGAAGCGGTCGCGCCGGGCAAGTTTCGACGCCGATGCCAGACACCACCACCCTCATCCTGAGGCGCGAGCCGCCGGCGATGCGTCAGCATCGTCTGGGGGCGAGCCTCGAAGGACGCACGTCCCTGATGCCGGGCATCGCGGCGCCCGGCATCCGGTTCGAAACGCAACCCGTCAGTCGCCGCGCAGCGCGAAGGCCTTCTTCGCCGCCGGGCGGGAGGTGGCGGCCTGGTACCAGGCCTTCACCGCCGGCTTGTCGTCGAGGAGCGAGGAATAGCGCAGGTAATAGACGCAGGCGGAGACGTTGAGGTCGGCGATGGTGAAGCGGTTGCCGACGAGATAGCCGCCATGGCTGGCGAGGTGTCCCTCCAGCACGGCGAGAGGCGCCTTCAGCGTCTCGATGCTCTTCGCCAGCACGGCGGCGTCGCGCTCGGCCTCGGGCTTCACGGTCTGGTTCATCAGCACGGCGAGCGCGGCACCCTCGACCTCGGTCAGCGCCCACATGGACCACATGGTCATGAGGCCGTCCTCGTCCAGCGATTCCGGCGCCAGCGACCCGCCCGCCTTCTTGGCGAGATGCAGGTTGATGGCGAGCGATTCCCACATCACCACGCCGTCGATGTCGGCGGCCGGCACGCGGCCGTTGGGGTTGATGGCGAGGAAGTCGGGCTTGCGCGAGCCCTCGGGGCCATAGACCACCGGCACGTGGGAGTAGGCGAGGCCAAGCTCCTCGCAGGCCCAGAGGTTGCGGATCGCGCGCGACTTGGCGATGCCGTAGATGGTGACCTTCATGGATGCGCTCCGAAAGAGGAGAAGATTCTCGCGGGGGACAGTAGGCCGGCCGGCGCGGCGCGTCCCGCGGCCAGGGGCGCTATCCACGCAATCCTCGCATGCCGGCGCGGGGCGGCTACTGCCGGAAGGTCTCGCGCGCGATGATCAGCCGCTGCACCTCGCTCGTGCCCTCGTAGATGCGGGTGATCCGCGCGTCGCGCAGATGCCGCTCGACGGGATAGTCGGCGCAGTAGCCGGCGCCGCCGTGAAGTTGCAGGGCGGTGTCGGTGGCGCGCCCTGCGGCCTCGGACGCGAACAGCTTGGCCATGGAGGCTTCGCGGCCGAAGGGCTCGCCGCGGTCCTTCTTCGCCGCCGCCGAGAGGATGAGCAGGCGGGCGGCCTCCAGTTCCGTCTCGCGGTCCGCGACCATCCACTGGATGCCCTGGAAGTCGGCGATGGCCTGGCCGAACTGCCGGCGCTCCCTGACATAGGCCTTGGCCGCATCCATGGCGGCGCGGGCGATGCCGAGGGAGAGCGAGGCGACGCCGATGCGCCCGCCGGCGAGTTCACCGACCGCAACGCGGAAGCCGTCGTTGAGCCGCCCCATCAGCGCCGAGGCCGGCACGCGGCAGCCGTCGAAATGCACCGTGTTGGTGGCCGAGCCGTGCTGGCCGAGCTTCTTCTCCGCCTTGCCGATGGAAAGCCCCGGCGTGCCCGCCTCGACGAGGAAGCAGGAGATGCCCTTGCCCTTCGGCGCCTCAGGGTCGGTCACCGCCCAGACGACGAAAAGCCCGGCATATTCCGCCGAGGTGATGTAGATCTTCTCGCCGTCCAGCACGAAACCGTCGCCGTCGCGGCGGGCGCGGGTCTTCATGCCGGCCGGGTCCGAACCCGCTCCCGATTCCGTCAGGCAGAAGCCGGCGGCGGGATAGGTCCCATCGGCGATACGGGGGATGTAGGCCTGCCGCTGCTCCGGCGATCCAACGGCCTGGATGACCTCGGCGACCATGTTGGTGACGGAGGCGGTGACGCCGGTGGAGGCGCAGGCATAACCGAGTTCTTCGATGACCTGCGCAAAAGCGACGGTCCCTGCTTCCGTTCCGCCGAATTCGGCGCGCACGTTGACGGCCATGAAGCCTGCCTCCGCCAGCGCCTTGAGGTTTCTCAGGAAGGCCTCGCGCCCCTCGCCGCGGTCGAGCGCGGGGGCCAGCGGCGCGACGATCTCGGCCGCCATCCTTCGCGCCGTATCGCGGATGAGGACTTCCTCTTCGGTGAACTCGAACAGCATGGCGGCCTCCGGTCTCTGGACGGGTCTTAGGGGAGGTGGCGCAAAGCGGCAATCCGGCGGAACGGGGGTGCGCCCGGCCGGATGGCTGCGCAGGGCCATTTCTCCATGACGCGCGCCACGCCAGCCGCTAATCAGTCACCATGACCGACCTTTCCGATCCGCGCGCCTTCCTGCTCTCCCTCGGCCAGGCGGCCATCAGGGCCGCCCTGCCCGACCGCATCTCCGAACACCTGCCGCAGGTCCCCGAGGGCCGCACCATCGTGGTGGGCGCTGGCAAGGCCGCCGCCAGCATGGCATCGGCCTTCGAAAGGCTCTGGCCGGCGCCGCTCGAAGGCACCGTCGTTACGCGCTACGGCCATGCCGTGCCCTGCGCGCGGATCGAGGTGCTGGAGGCCTCCCATCCGGTGCCGGATGCAGCTGGCCTCGCGGCGACGCGCCGCATCCTCGCCCGCCTCGACGGGCTGGCGGAGAAGGACCTCGTCGTGGCGCTGATCTCCGGCGGCGGCTCGGCCCTGCTGGCGCTTCCCGGCGGCGACCTGACGCTCGACGACCTGATGGCTGTCAATGCCACCCTGCTCGCCTCCGGCGCCGACATCACCCAGATGAACTGCGTCAGGAAGCATGTCTCGGCCATCGCCGGCGGCCGCCTCGCCGCCGCCGCCCATCCGGCCAGGCTCGTCACCATCGCCATCTCCGACGTCCCCGGCGACGATCCGGCGGTGATCGCCTCCGGCCCGACGGTGCCCGACCCGACGACACGGCAAGACGCGCTGGCCATCATCGCCCGCTACCGCATGGAACTGCCGGCCGCTGTGATGCGGCACCTCGCAACCGATGCCTGCGAAAGCGTCAAGCCGGATCATCCCGCCTTCAAATGCGGCATCGACGTGCGCCTCATCGCCCGGCCGGTGGAGAGTCTGAGGGCCGCGGCGGCCATTGCGGAAGCCGCAGGTCTCAGGACGCTCGTGCTTGGCGACACCATCGAGGGCGAGGCGCGCGACGTCGCGCAGGTCCATGCCGCCCTCGCCCGCTCGGTGCTGGAGCATGGCCTTCCCTTCGCGCCGCCGCTTCTGATCCTCTCCGGCGGCGAGACGACGGTAACCCTGCCGAAGGACCGGGCCATCGGGCGGGGGGGCCGCAACTCCGAGTTCGCGCTGGCCTTCGCCGTCGCAATCCAGTCCCTGCCGGTCAGGCAGCGCGCCCGGATCAGCGCCATCGCACTCGACACCGACGGCATCGACGGCATCGAGCAGAACGCCGGCGCGCTTGTCACGCCTGCCGTCCTGGCGGCGGCCGAGGCGCAGGGCCTGTCGCCGCGCGCCTTTCTCGACCGGCACGACGGATTCGGTTTCTTCGCGGCGACGGACGGCCTGATCGTCACCGGACCGTCACATACCAACGTCAATGATTTCCGTGCGGTTCTCGTGCAATAATACCGGCGAATGGCACGGGATGTGCCGGGCGTGCCACGGAGACCAGCCGGGGAGCTTAAGCCGATGACGAGGATCCTGCCGGCGATGCGGTTCTGCCTCATCCTCGCGCTGTGCGCGGCGGGAGCCTCTTCGGCTGCCTCGCAGGTCCGCACCCCGGTCACGCTCTACACCTCCGTCGAGACCGACCAGCTCGCGGCCTTCAAGGCGGCGATCGAAAAGGACCTGCCCGACATCGAGGTGAAATGGGTGCGCGACTCGACCGGCGTCATCACCGCCCGCGTGCTCGCCGAGCGCGCCAGCCCGCGCGCCGACATGATCTTCGGGCTCGCCGCAACCAGCCTCCTGCTGTTTGCGCGCACCGACATGCTGGAGCCCTACCGGCCGAAGGGCGCTGACGAGATCAAGCCGGCGTTCCGCGACGACAGCGGATCCCATCGCTGGACCGGCATGGATGCCTATGTCGCGGCCATCTGCTTCAACCATGACATGGCGCGGGCGGTCGGTGCGCCGCAGCCGGCGCGGTGGCGCGACCTGCTGCATCCCTCGCTGCGCCAGCGCATCGTCATGCCGCATCCCGCCTCGTCCGGCACGGGCTTCCTGATGGTGGCCGGCTGGATCCAGATGATGGGCGAGGAAGCCGCCTGGACCTTCATGGAAAGCCTGCACGAGAACGTCGCGCTCTACACCCATTCGGGCAGCGCGCCCTGCGTCCAGGCGGCGCGCGGCGAGCGCGTGGTCGGCCTGTCCTTCGACATGCGCGGCGCGCGCGAAAAGAGCCAGGGCGCTCCCATCGACGTGATCGTGCCCGAGGACGGCGCCGGCTGGGAGATGGAGGCCTTCGCCCTCGTGCGCGACCGCCCCAAGGACCAGGCCGAGGCCGCGCGCCGCATCGCCGACTGGGCGGCGAGCCGCCGCGCCAATGAGCTCTATGCCCAGTTCTATGCGGTCGTCGCCCATCGCGACGTCACGAACCGGCCGGAACACTATCCGCCCCATGCCGAGGAACGGATGCTGCGCAGCGACTTCTCCTGGATGGCGCAGAACCGCGACCGCATTCTCACCGAATGGTCCCGCCGCTTCGACGGCCGCATGCCCGGTTCGCGCTGAAGGTCCCTTGCGCGGAGCGCCGGAGCCCCGAAAGCGAAACGGCCCCGCCTCTCTCGCCGAGAGGCAGGGCCGGACAGGGTTTTCGTCACACGCTCCCGGACGGCCGGAGGGGCCGCCCGGCGCGCTTCGCGTCAGTTGCCGGCGGTGACACCGGCGGCGCGGATCACCGGGGTCCACTTGGCGATCTCCGCCTCCATGAACGTCCTGAGGCCGGCCGGGGTCGTCAGGCTGTCGGCCGGCAGGTCGGCGCCAAGCTCGGCGAGGCGCGCCTTCACGGCAGAATCGGCGAGCGCCGCGCGCAGGGCCTCGTTCAGCTTGGCGATCACCGGCTCGGGCGTGCCCTTCGGCGCGAGCATGGCGTTCCACACCACCACCTGGTAGCCGGGCAGGCCGGCCTCGGTCGTCGTCGGGACGTCCGGCAGGGCGCCGTTGCGCGACGCCTGGGCCACGGCAAAGGCCTTGATCGTGCCGGCGCGGACCTGCGGGGCGACGTTCACCACCTGGTCGCAGAGATAGTCGACCTGGCCGGCGACGAGGTCGTTCATGGCGGGGCCGGTGCCGCGATAGGGCACGGACTGCGGCTTCACGCCGAGGGTCGCGTGCAGCAGGAGGCAGGTCGTGTGGCTGACCGAGCCGATGCCGGCATGGGCGTTGTTGGCGGTCCGCTCGTTGGCCTTCAGCCAGGTGACGAACTCGGCGAGCGTGTTCGCCGGCAGCGTCTTCTTCGCCGTGATCAGGATGGCGTTGGTGTTGACGAGGCCGATCGGCGAGAAGTCGTTGATCGGGTTGTAGCGCAGGTTCGGATAGAGCGCGACGGACGCGGCATGGGTGCCGGTGTGGCCGATCATGATCGTGTGGCCGTCGGGCGCGGCCCCGGTGAGGCGGGTCGATCCGGTGGTGCCGCCGGCGCCGGCGACGTTCTCGATCACCACGGTCTGGCCGAGCGAGCGCGACATGGCCTCGGCGACGATGCGCCCGACGACGTCGGTCGGGCCGCCGGCCGCGAAGGGGATGATCATCGTGACGGGGCGGGACGGGAAGGTCTGCGCGGCAGCGGGGGCGAGACCTGCGACCGAGGCCGCCGCCATGGCGGCAATGAGATGGCGTCTGTTCATGCGTGTCCTCCTGGGAGCGAAACCGGATGCTCGAGGCCTGTCGACGAGCCTTCTTGGCCCCTCGCATATCCAATTCCATCCAGCTTGGATAGAAGGACCTAGTGTGAAGACGGCAGCAGACAAGGTGGTCGGCCCATGGAAACGCGGATGATCGAGCGCAGCATCACCGACCATCTCTTTCCCGGTTTCGAAATGCGCGACGTGACGACGTCAGGCACGACGATCCGTCTGCGCACCGGCGGCTCCGGCCCGCCGCTCCTGCTCCTGCATGGCTACCCGCAGACCCACGTCCTCTGGCACAAGGTCGCGCCGCGCCTCGCCGAGCGCTTCACCGTCGTCGCCGCCGACCTGCGCGGCTATGGCGACAGCGGCAAGCCGGAAACCACCGCCGACCACGCCCCCTATTCCAAGCGCGCCATGGCGCAGGACATGGCCGAGGTGATGACCGCCCTCGGCCACGAGACGTTCTTCCTCGCCGGGCATGACCGCGGCGCCCGCGTCGCCCATCGGCTCGCCCTCGATCACGCCGCGAGGGTCCGGAAACTGGCCGTACTCGACATCGCGCCGACGCGGGAGATGTATCGCGGCACTACCGATCTCTTCGCCCGGCTCTACTGGCACTGGTTCTTCCTGATCACGCCGGCCCCCTTCCCCGAGCGCATGATCGGAGCGGACCCGGACGCCTACTGGCTGAAGAAATGCGGCTCGGGATCGGCCGGGCTCTCCGTCTTCGCGGCGGAGGCGCTGGCCGAGTACCTGCGCTGCTTCCGCGATCCGGCGGCGATCCATGCGAGTTGCGAGGACTACCGCGCCGCCGCCACCCTCGACATCGCCCATGACGATGCGGACGGTGACCGCAAGCTGGAATGTCCGCTGCTCGTGCTGTGGGGGCAGAATGGTGTCATCGAGAGGTGTTTCGACGCCCTCGCCCTGTGGCGGCAGCGCGCTACCGACGTCCGCGGCCACGCGCTGCCGGGAGGGCACTATCTCGCCGAGGAATACCCCGACCTGGTGGCGGCGGAACTGGAGCGGTTCCTCGTCTGAGCGGGCGCGAAGTCCGGCATGGCGATCATGCCGCCCCGCGCTGTTGTGATTGGCCCCCGCGCCCGCTAATGGCTCTCGCAACGACCGCCCAGGGAGAGATCGATGGCCCGTTCCAACACCTACAAGCTCGCCGTCATTCCCGGCGACGGCATCGGCAAGGAAGTCATGCCCGAGGGCCTGCGCGTCCTTGAGCGCGTGGCGGCCAAGTACCGCTTCTCCGTCGACCTCGACCATCACGACTTCTCGTCCTGGGACTACTACGAGAAGCACGGCCGCATGATGCCGGAGGACTGGAAGACGAAGATCGGCGGCTCGGACGCCATCTTCTTCGGCGCCGTCGGCATGCCCGACAAGATCGCCGACCACGTCTCGCTCTGGGGCTCGCTCCTGCTGATGCGCCGCGAGTTCGACCAGTACGTCAACCTGCGCCCGGTGAAGCTGATGCCGGGCGTGCCCTCGCCGCTGGCGAACCGCAAGCCCGGTGACATCGACTTCTTCGTGGTGCGCGAGAACACCGAGGGCGAGTATTCCTCCGTCGGCGGCCGCATGTTCAACGGCACCGAGCGCGAGTTCGTGCTGCAGGAGACGGTGATGACGCGCATCGGCGTCGACCGCATCCTGAAGTACGCCTTCGAACTGGCCATGAAGCGGCCGCGCCGGAAGCTGACCAGCGCCACCAAGTCCAACGGCATCTCGATCTCGATGCCCTATTGGGACGAGCGCGTCGCCGAGATGAAGACGTCCTATCCGGACATCGCGGTGGACCAGTACCACATCGACATCCTCACCGCCCATTTCGTGCTCAACCCGGATCGCTTCGACGTCGTCGTCGCCTCCAACCTGTTCGGCGACATCCTCTCCGACCTCGGCCCCGCCTGCACCGGCACCATCGGCATCGCGCCGTCGGGCAACATCAACCCGGACCGCAAGTTCCCCTCGCTGTTCGAGCCGGTCCACGGTTCGGCGCCGGACATTGCCGGCAAGGGCATCGCCAATCCGGTCGGCCAGATCTGGTCGGCGGCGATGATGCTCGACCATCTCGGCGAGCCGGAGGCTGCAGCGGCCATCGTCCGCGCCATCGAGGAGGTGCTGGCGCAGGCGGACTACCGCACCCGCGACCTCGGCGGCACGGCCGACACGGTGGCCTGCGGCAAGGCGATCGCCGACGCCATTTCCTGAATTGCATAAGTAGTATCGACTAGAATAGGTATTTTTTACTATCAGACTCCTGCGTGAAAGTGCGGAGTCTAGGAACAAGTGCGTATGTATCGCCACGCCCTCTCCGCTTAGTTTCCCGCCGGTTTGGCGGGGAGCTGGCGAAGATGGACTGGTCGACATTGAGTCTGGTCGGGTTGTTCCAGGTCATCTGGATCAACATCATCCTGTCCGGGGACAACGCCGTCGTCATCGCCCTGGCGTGCCGGGGGCTGCCTGAACGGCAGCGCCTCATCGGCATGGTCCTCGGCGCCGGCGTCGCCATCCTGCTGCGCGTCGTCTTCACGCTCTTCGTGGCGACCCTCCGCGACCTGCCCTTCCTCCGCCTCGCCGGCGGCCTGCTGCTGTTCTGGATCGCGGTGAAGCTCGTCACCGATGAGGGCGGCGATGGAGACCACGTCGAGGCCTCCGACAAGCTCTGGTACGCCGTGCGCACGGTCGCCATCGCCGATGCGGTGATGAGCCTCGACAACGTGCTGGCCATTGCCGCGGTCGCGCGCGACAGCAAGGCCATGCTGGTCATCGGCCTGATCATCTCGATCCCGCTGATCGTCGCCGGCGCCTCGCTGATCATGAAGATGCTGGAGCGCTTTCCCATCCTCATCTGGGCCGGGGCGGGTCTGCTGGGATGGCTCGCCGGCGACATGATGCTGAACGACCCGATCATCCGGAACGCCATCGGCATCGATGCTGTCCACCGCTTCGAATTGCCGGCCGAATTCGTCGGCGCGGCCTTCGTCATCGCCACTGCCTACCTGATCCGCAGGGGGCGGAGCGAGGCCGCAATCTGACGATGTCAGGTGGAAAAACGCCGGCCCCCTGCTGACATCGGCAGTATTACGTATTATGTCGCCTTCACTCGGCCGCCCCGGCGGTCTCACGGGATGGATGCGGCATGGAAAGTCAATTCTGGATCGGGCTCCTCCAGATCATCTGGATCGACCTCCTGCTGTCGGGCGACAACGCCGTCGTCATCGCCCTCGCCTGCCGCGGCCTGCCCGAGAAGCAGCGCAAGTGGGGCATCCTGCTCGGCGCCGGCGCAGCCGTCGGCCTGCGCATCATCTTCGCCCTCGCCATCACCTACCTGCTGGCCGTTCCCTTCCTGAAGCTCGTCGGCGGCATCCTGCTGTTCTGGATCGCCATCAAGCTGATTGTCGGCGAGGAAGGTGGCGATCACGGCAACATCCAGCAGAGCGACAGCCTCTGGAAAGCGGTGCGCACCGTCGCCATCGCCGATGCGGTGATGAGCCTCGACAACGTCATCGCCATCGCCGCCGCCTCGCACGGCAATGTCTGGCTCTTCATCTTCGGCCTCGCGCTGACCATCCCGCTGATCATCTTCGGCTCGACGCTGATCCTCGGCATCATCGAGCGCTACCCGATCTTCGTCTGGGCGGGCGCTGCCCTCCTCGGCTGGATCGCCGGCGAGATGCTGCTGAGCGACCCGGTCGTGCTGCGCCAGTTGGTGGCCTGGGGAACGGGCCTCGTGACGCAGGTCGAGGTCACCCAGACCTACCCGGTCGGATTGAAGCCCATCGGCCTCGCCCACTATGGATCGGCGGTCGTCGGCGCCCTGATCGTGCTCGGGGCGGGTTACGTCCTGCGCAAGCGCCGCGAAGAGGCCTCCGCCGCCCATTGAGCCGTCCGGCACGGACACGCGACGATGCCCGCCCTGGTGGCGGGCATTTTCGTTGAGGGGAGCAGGTCCGCGACGCCTCAGCCCCGGACGATGGAGCCCGGCGCGACGTGCAGGATGTCGGCCCGCCGGCCGAGGGCCTCGAAGGCATGGGGATCGGCGCCGGTCATCCAGACCTGCGATCCCAGCATCTCCAGCGCATCGTAAAGGGCGGCGCGGCGCTCCGGATCGAGATGGGCAGCCACCTCGTCCAGCAGCACGATCGGCGTGAAACCGGCCATCCCGGCGACGAGCCGCGCATGGGCGAGGACGAGGCCGATCAGCAGCGCCTTCTGCTGTCCGGTGGAGCAGCGTTCGGCCGGCGCGCCCGTCGGACCGTGAACGGCCAGGAGATCGGTCAGATGCGGACCGTGGGTGGTGCGGCCGGCCGCCCGGTCACGGGGGCGGTTCTCGCGCAGCACGGCCCGGTAGTCGTCTTCCACCGTGACGGCAGGCCTTTCGAGCACCGCCGCCTCGATGGCGCCGTCGAGCGCAAGCTGGGTCCACGGAAAGGGCGAGGCCGGGTCCTTCGTCGCCTCGATCAGCCCGGCGAGCCGGCGCACCGTCTCGGCCCGCGCCGCCGCGACGGCGACCGCCAGTTCGGCCGTCTCGTGCTCGACAGCGTCGAGCCAGGTCGGATCGGGGGACATCTCCTCGAGCAGCCGGTTGCGCGAGCGCAGCGAGCGTTCCAGCGCATTGACCCGCGTGGCGTGCTCGATATCGACGGCCAGCACCAGTCGATCGAGAAAGCGCCGGCGCTCGCCCGCCGAACCGAGGAAGAGCCCGTCCATAGCGGGCGTCAGCCAGATGACCCGGATGTGGTCGGCGAAGGCCGCCGCCGAACCGACCGGCACGCGATCCACCCGGCATTGCCGCGAGCGGACCTCGGGGTCGCCGCCGTCGATGCCGGTGCCGAGCACCGTCTCCTCATAGGGACCCTCCACGGTGGCGCTCACCGCCCAGCCGCCGTCCCCCTGGTCGAAGGCGGCTTCGGCCAGGGTGGCGCGCCGGAGGCCGCGGCCGGGCGTCAGGAACGACAGCGCCTCCAGCACATTGGTCTTGCCGGCGCCGTTGGGTCCGACCAGCGCCACGAGGCCCGCCTGCGGCTCCACCGTCACGGAGCGGTAGCTGCGGAAGCGCGACAGGGCGATGCGGGTGACGCGGCCGCGCAGCGGCTGGACCGCCGCCTGCCGATCGTCCTGCTCCAGAGCGTGAATCGCTGCACCCATGGGCCCTTATCGCCCATGCGGAGAGGCCCGCGCCACAGCAAAAGCGACGGCCCGCGGCAGCAGGATCAAGCCGCGGGCTTGTCGTCCTCGTAGGTGAAGCGGAAATCGCAGTGCGAGGCGCCCTGCATGATGGTCTGGGTGCGCTCCAGCTTCAGCTTCGGGTCGTAGCCCTCGCAGAAGGTGCCGTCGCGCTGGCAGGAGAGCAGCGCGCCGATCTCGCCGAGGCCCATGGCCTTGTACATTTCCGAATAGCGGCAGCGCACGACGTTGAAGGCGTAGCTGGTCTCGCTGCGGCCGACCTCCTCGACGGTCAGCGCGCCCTCGGCCGTCCACAGCGGCTGCATGTCGATGAAGCCCTGCAGCGAGGTGCCATTGGGCGACTGGGCGGCGAAGCGGGAGGCCTGTTCCAGCGCCGAGCGGCGCACCGCCTCGCCGATGGTCGAGCGCGCCACCTCGATGCCGTGACTGTCCTTCAGCTGGTCATAGACGTGCTTGAGGATTTCCGCCTCGATGCGCCGCTTCTCGATCATCGACAGGCCCTGGGGGTGGGCCGGCGGGGTCGGGGCGGTGGTCATCGGCAGGCTCCTTCGAACGGTTCGAAGGAGGAGGGAAGCGCGGAACGCCGGGCCGTGCAAGGCCCGCGAGCGCGGATCACCCCAGCGGGCGTCAGGCGACGTTGGCGGGCGCCTGCAGGGCGCGGGCGCGCAGCCGCGGCTCGACCATCAGCTTGCGCGGCTCGGGGCCGTAGTAGCCGTCGAGATGCACCATGGGGCGCGGCCGGACGATGATGGAGATGATGCGCTCAAGCAGCGCCTTGCCGGAGATCGGCTTGGCGACGAACTCGTGCACGCCGAGGCGCGTCGCCTCCATCACGCGCCAGCGCTCCAGATGCGAGGTGAGCATGATGATCGGCACGTCCGGCACCGGGAAGGAGGAGGGATTGCGGACGATGCGCAGCATCTCCGCCCCGTTCAGCATCGGCATCTCCCAGTCGAGGATGACGATGTCCGGGGCATGGACGCGGATGTGCTCGAGACCGGCGAGGCCGTCGGCGGCCTCATGAACGGTCTTGATGCCGATATTGGTCAGGATGTTGCGCACGACCTTGCGCATGAACTGGTTGTCGTCGACGATCAGCACGTCGACGCTGGAGAGCAACTGCTCCGCCTTCTTCGAGATCAGGCCGTTCATGACTTTTCCGCCGCCCCTGCTGCTGTTGGGGGGACACTAGGCGGGCCGTCTTGAACCGCGGCTAAGCCAATCGACTCAATTTGAGTGAATTTGCATTTTCTCGCGCAGCGCCGTCGAGGACAGCGGCGACTTCCGGCCGTGCAGGAAAATCCAGGCGGGCGGATGGGCTCCTGCCAGCAGCCGTCCGTCGCTCTCGGCCATGCGGTAGCGGGCGAGCGCCTGGGCCGCGACGCCCGCGCCCGCCCTCAGGCTGGCGCCGGGGCGATCCACCACGGCCAGCGGCACCATGGCCGCGATGCCCCGCCAGTTCTGCCAGAGATGGAACTGGGCGAGGTTGTCGGCGCCCATGATCCAGACGAAGCGCACGCCGCGGCACCGCGCCCGGAGCTTGGCGATCGTGTCGAAGGTGTAGCGGGTGCCGAGCGCCGCCTCGACGCCGGTGACATGGATCGCCGGGTGGCGGGCGAGCCGCCGTGCCGCGGCGATGCGCTCATCCAGCGGCGCGAGGCCGCGGCCGGTCTTCAGGGGATTGCCCGGGCTGACGAGCCACCAGACAGCATCGAGGCCGAGCCGCTTCAGCGCCGTCAGCGCGACGAGCCGATGGGCATCGTGCGGCGGATTGAACGAGCCGCCGAACAGGCCGATGCGCATGCCCGGCGCGTGCGGCGGCATGACGAGGCGGACGCCGGCGCGCGGTCGGCGCGAGGCGATGCGACTGCCATAGGGCCTCACGGACGGGTCTGCCCCGTGCCGCGCACGCGGTACTTGAAGGAGGTGAGCTGCTCGACGCCGACGGGGCCGCGGGCATGCATCCGCCCGGTGGCGATGCCGATCTCGGCGCCGAAGCCGAACTCGCCGCCGTCGGCGAACTGGGTCGAGGCATTGTGCAGGACGATGGCGCTGTCGACCTCGGCCATGAAGCGGTCGGCCGCCGCCTGGTCGTTGGTGACGATGGCGTCGGTGTGGTGCGAGCCGTAACGTTCGACATGGGCGATGGCGTCGCCGAGGCCGCTGACCACCTTCACGGCGATGATCGCGTCGCCGAACTCGGTGCTCCAGTCCTCTTCGCTCACCGGCCTGACGCGCGGGTCGACGATGCGGGCGAGGCTGTCGCCGCGCACCTCGCAGCCGGCGTCCAGCAGCGCCGCCACGAGAGGCCGCAGATGCGTGCCGGCGCAGGCCTCGTCCACCAGCAGCGTCTCCGCCGCGCCGCAGACGCTGGTCCGCCGCATCTTGGCGTTGAGCACGATGTCCCGCGCCATGGCGAGGCTCGCCGCGCCGTGGACATAGACGTGGCAGTTGCCGTCGAGATGCGCGAAGACCGGCACCCGCGCCTCCGCCTGGACGCGCGCCACGAGGCTCTTGCCGCCGCGCGGGATGATGACGTCGATGGCGCCCTCGAGGCCCTGCAGCATGAGGCCGACGGCGGCGCGGTCGCGGGTCGGCACCAGCGAGATCGCGGCGGACGGCAGGCCGGCGGCATCGAGTCCCGAGGAAATCGCCTGGTGGATTGCCCGCGACGAGCGGAAGCTGTCCGAGCCGCCGCGCAGGATCGCCGCATTGCCCGACTTGAGGCACAGGGCGGCCGCATCGGCGGTCACGTTGGGGCGGCTCTCGTAGATGACGCCGATGACGCCGAGTGGCACGCGGACCCGCTCGATGCGCAGGCCGTTGGGGCGATCCCAGGCGTCCATGACCTTGCCGACGGGGTCGTCGAGGTCGCGCACCAGTTCGATGCCGGCGGCGATCGCCTCGACGCGGGCGGGATCGAGCGCCAGGCGGTCGATGAAGGCCGGGGTCATGCCCTCGCGGCGGGCCTCGGCGATGTCCTCGGCATTGGCCTCGCAGATAGCGCGGGACCGGGTCCGGATGGCCTGCGCCATCGCGGTCAGCGCGGCGTTCTTCTGGGCGGTGGAGGCCAGTGCCAGGCGACGCGCCGCCGCCCTCGCCCGCCGCCCTATGTCGAGCATCGCAGCTTCGGTGCCGGCCGCATCGTCGGCGAGGCTGGGTTGCGCGGACATCGAGACCTCCAAGGGCTTGTGCCTAGCACGCCGGCCGGATGAGGTAAATTCGCGACAATTGCGCGGTTCTCCGATGCTCGGACCGGTTTGGTTAACTGCGGATTAAGGGTTCGCCCGTGATCTAGGAGGGCGGTATCCGAACCGCGGCAGCGCAGGCGCCATGACCGACGACCTCAACGCCCCGCTCGGGGTCGAAACCCAGCAGGACAGGAAGCGGCGGTTCCCCGCCTTGCCGCTCCTGCCGATCGCTGCCGGCGTGGTCGGAACGCTCATCGTCGGTCTCGCCGGCGCCGTCGCCCTCATCCACAATCCTCTTGGCGGCGAGCCCCGCGCCATCGCAGCCATCGCCATGCCGGCGCCGCGCACCACCGAGCCGGTGGTCCAGGCGCCACCGCCCGCAGCCCCCCAGCCGTCCCCGGCCGGCGGCGAAGGCGGCTCGACCATCAACATCATCGACGGCATGTCCGGCACATCGCGGGCCGTGCGCATCGCCACCCCGCCGCCCGAGCAGGCTTCCGGGCTCGATCCGCGGCTGATCGAGCGCACGCCCCACGGCATGCTGCCGCGCGTCGCCCCCGACGGCAGCAAGCCGCGCGACGTCTATGCCCGCACCTTCCGGGTGCCGACGGGATCGGCGCCCTCCGCGCCGCGCATCGCGGTGCTCATCGGCGGCCTCGGCATCAGCCAGCAGGGCACCGCCGAAGCCCTCGCCAAGCTGCCAGGCGCCATCTCGCTGGCCTTCGCCCCCTATGGCAGCGATCTGGAGCGGATCGTGGCCAGGGCCCGCGCCGAGGGCCACGAGGCCTTCCTGCAGGTGCCGATGGAGCCCTTCGACTATCCGGAGAACGATCCCGGCCCGAAGACCCTGCTGACGACGCTTTCCAGCCGCCAGAACACCGAGCACCTTCACTGGGCGATGGGCCGCTTCCAGGGCTATGCGGGCATCGTCAACTACATGGGCGGCAAGTTCATGGCCTCCGAGGCGGCGGCGACGCCCATCCTGCGGGAGGCGCACCAGCGCGGGCTGATGGTGATCGACGACGGCACCAGCGCCCGCAGCCTCGTGCCGCAGATCGCCACCGCCCTGCAGCAGCCGAACCTGCGCGGCGACGTCCACCTCGACCGCGTGCCGACGCCGGTGGAGCTCGACGCGCAGCTGGCGCGTCTCGAGGCGAGGGCCCGGGAGCGCGGCTTCGCCCTCGGCATCGGCTCCGCCCTGCCGGTGACGATCGACCGGGTGGCGCGCTGGGCCCGCACCCTGGAGAGCCGCGGCTTCGTCCTCGTGCCGGTTTCGGCCGGGGTCGCCCGTCGCCCTCCGGCAGGCTAGCATGCCCCATTCGCGGACCAGACCCATGACGCGCTTCGAAGACCTGCCCTACCGCCCCTGCGTCGGCGTCGCCCTGTTCAACCGGCAGGGCCTCGTCTTCGTCGGCAAGCGCAAGGGCCCCGCCCCCGAGCATGTCGATGCTGGCCATGCCTGGCAGATGCCGCAGGGAGGCATCGACGAGGGCGAGCAGCCGCTCCTCAGCGCCCGGCGGGAGCTGTTCGAGGAGACCAACGTGCGCTCGGCCTCGTTGCTGGCCGAGGCGCCCGAATGGTTCGCCTACGACCTGCCGCAGGAGGTCGCCGGCCAGGCCTGGAAGGGCCGGTATCGCGGCCAGACGCAGAAGTGGTTCGCCTTCCGCTTCGACGGCGACGACAGCGAGATCGACGTCGCCCATCCCGGTGGCGGCCACAAGCCGGAGTTCGAGGCCTGGCGCTGGGAGCCGCTTGTCTCCACGCCCTCGCTCATCATCCCGTTCAAGCGCGGCGTCTACCAGCGGGTGGTGGAGACCTTCCTGCCCTTCGCCCATCCGGTGTGACCGCGCGGATACGGGGTTTTCCGCATCGCACAATCCGCAGCGAGGCGTAGCCTTGGGCCTCCCCCTGCTGCGGAGGCCGCCATGAACGACCGCTTCTCCCTCGACCGCCGGGCCGTCATCGCCGGCGCCACCCTCCTCACCGCCGCCGCGACCCGCGGCGCAATGGCCCAGGACAAGCCGGTGATCGACCCGCAGACCGCCCTCATCGTCGTCGACGTTCAGAACGACTTCTGCCCGGGCGGACGCCTCGCCGTGCCGAGGGGCGACGATGTGGTCGCCGTGTGCAACGCTATCGGCCGGCGCTTCCAGAACGTCGTCTTCACCCAGGACTGGCACCCGGAGGGCCACTCCTCCTTCGCCACGAGCCACCCCGGCAAGAAGCCCTTCGAGGTGGTGCAGATGCCCTATGGGCCGCAGGTTCTGTGGCCGGACCACTGCACCTGGGATTCCGCCGGCGCCGAGTTCCATGAGGGCCTCGACATTCCCCATGCCCAGACCATCGTCCGCAAGGGCTACCGCAAGGAGGTCGACAGCTATTCAGGCTTCCTGGAGGCCGATCGCAAGACCGCGACCGGGCTCGGCGGCTACCTGAAGGAGCGCGGCGTAACCCGGGCCGTGGTGGTGGGCCTCGCCACCGACTTCTGCGTCAACTGGACGGCGCAGGACGCGGCGAAGAACGGCCTGCAGACCTTCGTGGTGGAGGAGGCCTGCCGCGCCATCGATCTCGGCGGCTCGCTCGACAAGGCCTGGGCCGACATGGCGGCACTGGGGGTCAAGCGGATCAAGGTGAGCGATCTGGGCTAGGTGACGGGATCGCTGATACTGTCCTATTCTCGGATTATTTTCCTTGACCAGCGTTGCGCTGCGTGGTAGGTCATATGGCATGTTCGGGTTCTGCGCCTTATGGCCCGGAGAATCGGAGCCCGGCGCGGCCTACAGCCTCCCGCGAGACCACAATGCAAAAAGGCCGCCCGGAGGCGGCCTTTTGATCATCGGGAAGCGGATGCGCCTCAGTGCGTCGAGCCGGCGGTGGTCAGCGCCGCCTTGACGCCCTTGAGCTGGTCGAGGCGCTCGGAGGCCTTGGAGCGGCCGGCGTCGTCCCGGGCGTCGGCCAGGTCCTCTTCCGCGTTCCTGATCTCCTTGTCGATCTGGCCGGGATCGAGATCCTCGACCGCGGTCGCGCGCTCGGCGAGGATGGTGAGCCCGCCGGCAGACACCTCGGCGAAGCCGCCGCGCACATAGAGGCGCTTCGGCTGGCCGTCGGCATGGATGGTCAGGATTCCCGGGCGCAGCGTCGAGACGAAGGGCGCGTGACCGGCGAGAATGCCGAAATCACCCTCCGAGCCCGGCACCATGACCTGCTCGACAGCTCCGGAAAAGAGCTGCCGCTCGGGCGAGACCAGTTCGAAATGGAAGGTCGCCATGTCGTGCGATCCTTTCTGGCTGAGGCCGATCAGGCCGCTTCGGCAGCGAGCTTGCGGCCCTTGTCGACGGCTTCCTCGATGGTGCCGACCATGTAGAAGGCGGCCTCCGGGAGGTGGTCATACTTGCCATCGACGAGGTCGCTGAAGCCCTTCACGGTATCCTTCAGGTCGACGAACTTGCCGGGGGCGCCGGTGAAGACCTCGGCGACGAAGAAGGGCTGCGACAGGAAGCGCTCGACCTTGCGGGCGCGGGCCACCGTCAGCTTGTCCTCTTCCGACAGCTCGTCCATGCCGAGAATGGCGATGATGTCCTGCAGCGACTTGTAGCGCTGCAGGGTCTGCTGGACCTTGCGGGCCACGGCGTAGTGCTCGTCGCCGATGACACGGGGGTCGAGCATGCGCGAGGTCGAGTCGAGCGGGTCGACGGCCGGATAGATGCCCTTCTCGGCGATCGAGCGGTTGAGCACGGTCGTCGCGTCGAGGTGGGCGAAGGAGGTGGCCGGCGCCGGGTCGGTGAGGTCGTCCGCCGGCACGTAGATCGCCTGCACCGAGGTGATCGAGCCCTTCTGCGTGGTGGTGATGCGCTCCTGAAGGGCGCCCATGTCGGTGGCCAGCGTCGGCTGGTAGCCCACCGCCGAGGGGATGCGGCCGAGAAGCGCCGACACCTCGGAGCCCGCCTGGGTGAAGCGGAAGATGTTGTCGACGAAGAACAGCACGTCCTGGCCCTGGTCGCGGAAGTGCTCGGCGATGGTCAGGCCGGAGAGGGCGACGCGGGCACGCGCCCCGGGGGGCT
This sequence comes from Phreatobacter aquiterrae, assembly GCF_053471285.1. NCBI lineage: Bacteria > Pseudomonadati > Pseudomonadota > Alphaproteobacteria > Hyphomicrobiales > Phreatobacteraceae > Phreatobacter > Phreatobacter aquiterrae. The sequence continues at coordinate 145,403 of NZ_JBJPHW010000007.1, forward strand.
CGTTCATCTGGCCGAACACGAGGGCGCACTTGGAGCCTTCGCCGCCGCCCTTCTTGTTGACGCCCGATTCGATGAACTCGTGATAGAGGTCGTTGCCCTCGCGGGTGCGCTCGCCGACGCCGGCGAACACCGAATAGCCGCCGTGGGCCTTGGCGACGTTGTTGATGAGCTCCTGGATGAGCACGGTCTTGCCGACGCCGGCGCCGCCGAACAGGCCGATCTTGCCGCCCTTGGCGTAGGGGGCGAGGAGGTCGACGACCTTGATGCCGGTGACGAGGATCTCCGCTTCCGTCGACTGCTCGGCGAAGGTCGGAGCCGGCTGGTGGATGGCGCGGGTCATCGTCGTCTTCATCGGGCCGGCCTCGTCGATCGGCTCGCCGACGACGTTGAGGATGCGGCCGAGCGTCTCGTCACCGACCGGAACGGCGATCGGCTGGCCGGTGTCCGTCACCGGCTGGCCGCGGACCAGGCCCTCGGAGGTGTCCATGGCGATGCAGCGCACGGTGTTCTCGCCGAGGTGCTGGGCGACCTCGAGAACCATGCGGTTGCCGTTGTTGCTGGTCTCGAGCGCGTTCAGGATCTGCGGCAGGTGGCCGTCGAACTGCACGTCGACCACGGCGCCGATGACCTGGCTGATCCGGCCGGATCCTGCCGGCGCATTCGTCGCATTCTTTGCCATGATACGATCCTCTGATGATGTCGTAAGCTCAGAGCGCCTCGGCGCCCGAGATGATTTCGATGAGTTCCTTGGTGATCATCGCCTGACGCGCGCGGTTGTACTTGAGCGTCTGCTTCTTGATCATCTCGCCGGCATTGCGCGTCGCGCTGTCCATGGAGGACATGCGGGCGCCCTGTTCCGACGCGGCGTTCTCGAGGATCGCCTTGAAGATCTGGATGGTCACGTTGCGGGGGAGCAGGTCGGCGAGGATCTCGGCCTCGCCGGGCTCGAACTCGTAAGGGGCGTTCTCGGCGCCGGTGGACGCCTCGCCGGCGACCTGCGCCGGGATGATCTGCTGGCCCGTCGGGATCTGCGAGATCACCGACTTGAACCGCGAGAAGAAAAGGGTGGCGATGTCGAACTGGCCCTCGGCGAAGAGCTTCAGCACCTGCGCACCGACCTCCTCGGCCTGGGCGTAGGAGAGGTTCTTCACCGCGCGGAACTCGATGTAGCCGACGATCTGCTTCTCGAACTGGCGGCGGATGAGCTCGTAGCCCTTGCGTCCGACGCAGAAGAACTTGACCGTCTTGCCCTCGGCCTGCAGGGCGAGGGCCCGCTCGCGGGCAAGCCGCACGATCGAGCTGTTGAAGGCGCCGCAAAGGCCGCGCTCGGCGGTGGCGACGATCAGGAGATGCGTCTGGTCGTTGCCGGTTCCGGCGAGCAGCACGGGGGCATCCGAGCCGGTCACCGCGCCGGTCAGGTTGGCCAGCACCGCTTCCATCTTCTCGGCATAGGGGCGCGCCGCCTCGGCCGCCGACTGGGCGCGCTTCAGCTTCGCCGCGGCCACCATCTGCATGGCCTTGGTGATCTTCTGCGTCGCCTTCACGGAGGCGATGCGGTTCCTCAGATCCTTCAAGCTCGGCATCAGCCGACGTCCCTTCTGGCTTCGATGGCCTGTTCCACCTTGCGGCGGAAGGCCAGCGGATCCGCAATCATCTTGATGGGCGTGGCGTTGATGCCCGTCCCATGCACGGTCACGTTCCCGAAGTTGAGAACGCGCCCGAAAAACGTCTGGTCGACCGAAACCGAATCGACCTTCTCCAGCCGCTGCTCGATGGTGGAGCGGGCGATGAAGCCCCACTTCGCCACCACCTTGCGGGATGTCACCGCCAGCTCCGTCGTCCGGCTCATGAACCAGGCGACCAGGAGCCAGAGGCTCGCGACGGCCAGCGCCGCCGCCCCGTAGGGCCAGACGAGGACCGCGGCGGCGAAACCCGCCACGACGGCGACGATGGGCCAGAGATAGACGACCCAGTGGATCGTCGCCTCATGGACGATGGTCTCGCCCGGGCCCAGGCTGTCGCCGACGTAGCTCACCGCCCGCCGCCTCAGCCGAACGCCGACGCGAAGCTCTCGACGGTGGCCTTCAGCTTCGCCGCGGTGTCGTCGGACAGGTCCTTCGACGAGCGGATGGCCTCGAGGATCGTGCCGTCCGAGCGCAGCTTGCCGAGCAGACCCTCTTCGAAAGCCTTGACGCGGTTCAGCGGCAACTTGTCGAGATAGCCGTTGGTGCCGGCCCAGATCACCGCCACCTGCTCTTCCATCTTCAGCGGCGAGTACTGGTCCTGCTTCAAGAGTTCCGTCAGGCGCGCGCCGCGGTTGAGCAGGCGCTGCGTCGTCGCGTCGAGGTCCGAGCCGAACTGCGCGAAGGCGGCCATCTCGCGGTACTGGGCGAGCTCGCCCTTGATCTTGCCGGCGACCTTCTTCATCGCCTTGGTCTGCGCCGAGGAGCCGACGCGCGACACGGAGAGGCCGACGTTCACCGCCGGGCGGATGCCCTGGAAGAACAGGTCGGTCTCGAGGAAGATCTGGCCGTCGGTGATCGAGATGACGTTGGTCGGGATATAGGCCGACACGTCGTTGGCCTGCGTCTCGATGACGGGAAGCGCCGTCAGCGAGCCCTTGCCGGCGTCGTCGCCCATCTTCGCCGCGCGCTCGAGCAGGCGGGAGTGGAGATAGAACACGTCGCCCGGATAGGCCTCGCGGCCCGGCGGGCGGCGCAGCAGCAGCGACATCTGGCGATAGGCGACGGCCTGCTTGGAAAGGTCGTCGTAGATGATGACGGCGTGCATGCCGTTGTCGCGGAAGAACTCGCCCATGGCGCAGCCCGAGAAGGGCGCCAGGAACTGCATCGGCGCCGGGTCCGAGGCGGTGGCGGCGACGACGATCGAGTACTCGAGCGCGCCGTTCTCCTCGAGCGCCTTCACGAACTGGGCGACCGTGGAGCGCTTCTGGCCGATGGCGACATAGACGCAGTAGAGCTTCTGCTGCTCGTCGGCGCCCTCGGCGTTCAGCGGCTTCTGGTTGAGAATCGTGTCGAGGGCGATGGCGGTCTTGCCGGTCTGGCGATCGCCGATGATCAGCTCGCGCTGGCCGCGGCCGATCGGGATCAGCGCGTCGATTGACTTGAGGCCCGTGGCCATCGGCTCGTGCACCGACTTGCGCGGGATGATGCCGGGGGCCTTCACGTCGACGCGGCGGCGCTCGGTGGACTCGATCGGGCCCTTGCCGTCGATCGGGTTGCCGAGGGCGTCGACGACGCGGCCGAGCAGGCCCTTGCCGACGGGAACGTCGACGATGGCGCCGGTGCGCTTGACGGTGTCGCCTTCCTTGATGTCGCGGTCGGCGCCGAACAGCACGATGCCGACATTGTCGGTCTCGAGGTTCAGGGCCATGCCGCGGATGCCGTTGTCGAACTCGACCATCTCGCCCGCCTGGACGTTGTCGAGGCCATAGACGCGGGCGATGCCGTCGCCGACGGAGAGCACCTGACCGACCTCGGAGACTGCCGCCTCCTGGCCGAAGTTCTTGATCTGGTCCTTGAGGATCGCAGAGATTTCAGCGGCGCGGATGTCCATCAGCCGACCTCTTTCATGGCGGTTCTAATCGAGTTGAGCTTGGTGCGAAGGGACGTGTCGACCATGCGCGAGCCGACCTTCACGATCAGCCCGCCGACAATGGCCGGGTCCACCTTCACGTCGATCTTCGGTTCCTGGCCGAGCACGTCCTTGAGGGCGGCCGACAGCGAGGAGGACTGGGCGGGCGACAACGCCTCGGCGACGGTCACCTCGGCGGTGATCTCGCCGCGCGACTTCGCCACAAGGGCGTTGAAGCCGCGGATGATGCTCTCCACCGCGAAAAGGCGGCGATTGGTCGCCACCACCTTGATGAGATTGGCGGCAATGCCGGACACGCCGGCCTTGTCGAGGATGGCGGCGATGGCCTTGGCCTGGTCTTCCGACGAGAAGACGGGGCTCTTCACCAACCGCTTCAGATCATCGGAACCATCGAGCATCGCGGTGAAGCGGGCGAGGTCGGACTGGACCTGGTCCAGCTGCCCCGCCTCGTTCGCCAGCTCGAAAAGGGCCAGGGCGTAACGCCCCGCCATGCCGGAAACGGTCTTGTCTTCGCCAGCCACCGCGTCTCTCGCGTTTCAGGCGTCGAGCCCTTCCGGTTCCACTGGCTGCCCCGCTTTCGCCCGGCAGTCGCAAACCGTTGTCTCGACTGGGAAATTCGTGACCGGGAGGATACCACCAGGGTGACTTCCCCCCGAAGTCGGCTGTCCGGTAGCACACGTATTCTCATGGTGCAACGCCATGAAAGCCGACGGCCTGTGCGCCAAAGGTCGCGGATGGACGGCTTTCCACCGTTTTGCGCGACGGGTGGCGCTGCCGGCCCCAACGACGCGGCAATGTCGGCGATCAGGCGGATCAGCGGCAAGGGGCCGTCCTTTGAGGACGGGAAGCTACGCCCGACTTCGGATCAGCCGGTCGGCGGCGCCCTTCTCAGCAAAACACCCAGATGCTATCTTCCGAGGAAGACAAAAAGGTTGCAAGGAAGATGGCTCTCAACATCAAGGATCCCGAGGCTGATCGGCTCGCCCGTCAGGTCGCCGAAATGACCGGCGAGACCATCACGCAGGCGGTGGTCATCGCCTTGCGGGAGAAGCTGAAGCGTGAGGAGCGCCGCCAGGGGGATGTCGACATGCTCGTCGACGACGTCCTCGGCATAGCCCGCAACGTCACGGCCGCCCCAACCCTCGACCATCGCAGCGACGAGGCGATTCTCGGCTTCGACGATATGGTTCCCTGACCCGTGGTCATCGACACATCGGCGCTGCTCGCCATTCTTCTCTCGGAGCCCGAGGCCCCGGACCTCATCCGCGCCATCGCCAGGGATGGGACGCGCCTCATGTCTGCGGGAAACGTGCTGGAGGCGGGCATCATCGCTCAGGCCCGAAAGGGCGACGCCGGTGGCCACGCCCTCGACCTTATGATCGTCAAGCTCGGGATCGACGTCGTGGCGATGACGCCGCATCACGCTGATCTGGCACGCCGCGCTTTCCGCCTGTTCGGCAAGGGACAGGCAAAGGCCGGCCTGAACTATGGCGATTGCATCGCCTATGCGCTGGCCCGGGAAACCGGCGAGCCCTTGCTGTTCAAGGGCGGCGACTTCGCGCAGACGGATATCCCCGCCGCGCCCTGGTAGGGCCGGAAACGTCGACGGGCGGCCTTTGGGGCCGCCCGCGCATTCTGTTCCGGCTGTGGCTGCGGCTCAGGCCGCGGCCTTCTGCCCCGCCATGCGGCCGTAGAAGGTCTCGCCCTTCTCGGCCATCTCGCGCAGCAGCTTGTTGGGCGAGAAGCGGTCGCCATACTTCGCCGCCAGCGCGTCGCATTTCTTCACGAAGGCCTTCGTGCCGATCATGTCGATGTAGCTGAGCGTGCCGCCCGACCAGGGCGCGAAGCCGAAGCCGAGAATGGAGCCGACATCCGCCTCGCGCGGATCGGTGACCACGCCTTCCTCGACGCAACGTGAGGCTTCCAGCGCCGTCGTCACCAGGAGACGGTCGATAATCTCCTGCCGGTCGATCGTGTCGGGGTCCTGCTGCATGCCGACGAAGGCCTTGAGGCCCGGCCACACCGTCTTCTTGCCGGTGTCGGGATAGTCGTAGAAGCCCTTCTTGGCCTTCTTGCCGACGCGGCCCTCCTGCTCGACCAGGAAGGTCAGCAGCTTCTCCTGCTGCGGGTCGACGGCTTGCGCGCCGACCTGCGCCTTGGTGGCCTTCAGGATCTTGAGGCCCAGGTCGATGGCGACCTCGTCGTTGAGGGTCAGCGGTCCGACCGGCATGCCCGCCTGCTTGGCGAGATTGTCGATCATGACGGGGGGCACGCCCTCCATCACCATCAGGTGGGCTTCCTTGATGTAGTTGCCGACGCAGCGGTTCACATAGAAGCCGCGGGTGTCGTTGACGACGATCGGCGTCTTCTTGATCGCCTTGACGTAGTCGAGGGCAACCGCCAGCGCCTTGTCGCCTGTCTTCTCCGCCATGATCGTCTCGACCAGCATCATCTTGTCGACCGGCGAGAAGAAGTGGATGCCGATGAACTGGTCCGGGCGGACCGAGTTCTGCGCGAGGCCGGTGATCGGCAGGGTCGAGGTGTTCGAGGCGAACACCACGTCCGGACGGATCGCCGCCTCAGCCCGCTTGATCACGTCGGCCTTCACCGCCGGGTCCTCGAACACCGCCTCGATGACGAGGTCGACATCCTTCAGGTCGGCATAGTCGGCGCTGGTCCTGATTTTGGCGAGCAGCGCCTCGCGCTGGGCCGAGGAGGCGCGGCCCTTGTTGACCTGATCGGTCATCAGCTTGTGCGAATAGGCCTTGCCCTTCTCGGCGGCCTCCACGTCGCGGTCGATCAGGATCACGTCCATGCCGGCCTGCGCCGTGACATAGGCGATTCCGGCCCCCATGAAGCCGGCGCCGATGACGCCGACGGTCTTGAGGTTGCTGGCCGGCACGCCGGCCGGGCGACGCAGGCCCTTGCCGAGCGCCCCCATGGAGACGAAGAGCGAGCGGATCATCGCCTGCGCCTGCGGGGTGCGCAGGACGGAGGCGAAGTAGCGCGACTCGATGCGCAGCGCCGTGTCCATCGGCACCAGAAGACCCTCATAGACCGCACTCATGATGGCGCGGGCGCCGGGATAGTTGTCGTAGGTCTCCTTGCGGTAGATGGCGTTGGCCGGGGGCCAGACCATCATGCCGCCGGCCGAATAGACCGGACCGGAGGGCAGCTTGAACTTCGGCTTGTCCCAGGGCTTCACCGGGTCGACGCCGGCCTTGAGCTTCGCCTTGGCGGCCTCGATCAGCGTGTCGGCGGGAACGATCTCGTCGATCAGGTTCATCGCCTTGGCGCGGTCGGCCTTCAACTGGTCGCCCTTCAGGAGCATCTGCAGCGACGACTGGATGTCCGCCATGCGCGGCACGCGCTGGGTGCCGCCGGCGCCGGGGAAGAGCCCGACCTTCACCTCGGGAAGGCCGACGCGCAGCTTGGGATTGTCCGAGGCGATGCGGGCGTGGCAGGCGAGCGCGATCTCGAAGGCGCCGCCGAGGCACATGCCGTTGATGGCGCAGACGAAGGGCTTGCCGCAGGTCTCGAGCTTGCGCAGCACCAGCGAATAGGCGCGGCTCTGCTCGAAGAAGTCGGCCATGGCCGCCTCGGGGCCCTTGGCCTTGATGGCGTCCTTGAAGGTCTGGCCGAGGCGCTCGAGCATGGTGAGGTCGGCGCCGCCGGAGAAGGTGTCCTTGCCGGAGGTGATGACCACGCCCTTGACGGCGGCATCGGCGACGGCGGCGTCGACGGCGGTGTTGAGGTCATGGCCGACGGACTCGTCGATGACGTTCATCGATTTGCCCTGCATGTCCCAGGTCAGGAGGGCGATGCCGTCCGCGTCGACGGACCAGGTGAAGTTCTTGAGGTTCATGGTGGTCGCTCCCCTTACACGCGCTCGATGATCGTCGCGGTGCCCATGCCGGCGCCGATGCACAGCGTCACGAGGGCGGTGGATTTGCCGGTGCGCTCCAGTTCGTCGAGCACCGTGCCGAGGATCATGGCGCCGGTGGCGCCGAGCGGATGGCCGAGCGCGATGGCGCCGCCGCAGACGTTGATCTTGTCGTGCGGGATGTCGAAGGCCTGCATGTAGCGCAGCACGACGGAGGCGAAGGCCTCGTTGAGCTCGAAGAGGTCGATGTCGGCGATCGACATGCCGGCCTTCTTGAGAAGCTTCCGCGTCACATCCACCGGACCGGTGAGCATCAGCGCCGGCTCCGAGCCGATATTGGCGAAGGCGCGGATGCGGGCGCGCGGCTTCACGCCGATCGCCTTGCCGGCCTCGGCATTGCCAAGCAGCACGGCCGCCGCGCCGTCGACGATGCCGGAGGAATTGCCGGCGTGGTGGACGTGATTGACGCTCTCGATCTCCGGATGGGCCTGGATCGCCACGGCGTCGAAGCCGCCGGCCTCGCCCATCATGACGAAGGAGGGGTTGAGGCTCGCCAGCGACTGCATCGTCGTCGACGGGCGCATGTGCTCGTCGCGGTCGAGGATGGTGAGGCCGTTCATGTCCTTCACCGGGATGACCGAGTTCTTGAACCGGCCCTCCTCCCACGATTTCGCGGCGCGCTTCTGGCTCTCCACCGAATAGGCGTCCACGTCGTCGCGGGAGAAGCCGTATTTGGTGGCGATGAGGTCGGCGGAGATGCCCTGCGGCATGAAGTAGGTCTTCACCGCGATGGACGGGTCCACCGGCCAGGCGCCGCCCGAGGCGCCCATGCCGACGCGCGACATGCTCTCCACACCGCCGCCGACGACGAGGTCGTGCTGGCCGGCCATGATCTGCGCCGCGGCGAAGTTCACCGCATCGAGGCCGGAGGCGCAGAAGCGGTTGATCTGGATGCCGGGGACGACATCGCCATAATCGGCCTTGAGGGCGGCGACGCGGGCGATGTCGCTGCCCGCCTCGCCGACCGGATCGACGCAGCCGAGAATGACGTCGTCGACGAGGCTGGTGTCGAGGCCGTTGCGGGCCTTCAGCGCCCTGAGCGTCGTGGCCGACAGCTCCAGCGCCGTCACCTCGTGCAGGGAGCCGTCGGACTTGCCCTTGCCGCGCGGCGTGCGGACATGGTCATAGACGAAGACGTCGGTCATGGCGGGTTCCTCTCCCCGGTTGATGGCTTGGCGTCGCCCGTTCAGAGCGAGCGCGCGATGAGAATCTTCATGATCTCGTTGGTGCCGCCGTAGATGCGCTGGATGCGCGCGTCCCGGTACATCCGCGAGATCGGATATTCGTCCATGAACCCGTAGCCGCCGAAGAGCTGGAGGCAGCGGTCGACGATGGTGTTCTGCAGGTCGGAGAGCTTGTACTTCGCCATGGAGGCCATGACGGTATCGCACTTGCCCTCGATGTGGAGGCCGACGCAGGTCTCGTAGAAGACCTTGGCCATGGTCGCCTCGGTCTTCATGTCGGCGAGCTCGAACTGGGTGTTCTGGAAGTCGATGACCTTCTTGCCGAAGGCGCCGCGCTCCTTGACGTAGTCGATGGTGAGCGTCAGCGCCCGCTCCATCATGCCGACGGCGGCCCCGGCGATCGTCAGCCGCTCCTGCGGCAGGGCGCGCATCATCTGGTAGAAGCCCTGGTTCGGCTCCGGGCCGAGCAGCGCCTCGGCCGGCAGCTTCATGTCGTCGAAGAAGAGTTCCGACGTATCGGCCCAGTCGAGGCCGAGCTTCTTCAGCTTGCGGCCGCGGCGGAAGCCCGGCGCGTTCTCGGTCTCGACGACGAAGAGCGAGGTGCCCTTCGCCCCGGCAGACGGGTCGGTCTTGGCGGCGACCACCACCATGTTGGCGTGCTGGCCGTTGGTGATGAAGGTCTTCGAGCCGTTCAGCACCCAGCCGTTGCCGGAGCGTTCGGCCTTGGTGCGGATACCCTGCACATCGGAACCGGCGCCGGGCTCGGTCATGGCGAGCGCCGCGATCAACTCGCCGGTCGCCATCTTCGGCAGCCAGTTCTTCTTCTGCTCCTCGGTGCCGTAGTGGAGGATGTAGGGGGCGACGATGGGTCCGTGGATCGCCCAGCCCCAGGAATCCGCGCCGGCCATGGCGATCTCGTGGGCGATGACGGCCTCGTGGCTGTAGTCGCCGCCGGCCCCGCCATATTCCTCCGGGATCGAGGCCGAGAGCAGGCCGGCATCGGCCGCCTTGATCCAGGCGTCACGGTCCATGACACCTGCCTCCGACCAGCGGTCGAGGTGCGGCACGAATTCCTTGGCGAGGAAGGCGCGGGCGCTCTCGGCGAGCATGTCGTGCTCTTCGGTCCGCCAGGCCGGCTTCGGCAGGTTGAGGGCGCTCATCTCGTTCTCCCGGATATTCCATTCGGCCGCTTTTGGGCCCGGTGTGCAGTTACACCACCGGGCGTCGCGGCTCTAAAGACGGCCTTACGGGGGAGCCGGCGCGGGCGCCGGCTCCCGGAATTCGTCAGAAGGCGTCGGCGGCGAGCGCCATCATCGAGTCGGCGCCAGCCTGGACGCGGGCGAGATGGGCGCCGGTCTCCGGCATCATCTGCTCGAAGAAAAAGCGCGCCACGGCGAGCTTGGCGCTCATCCGCTCGTCGGCGCCGGCCTCCAGCTTCTCGGCCGCGACCTTGGCCATCTTCGCCCACATGAGGCCCATGGCGACGAGGCCGAACATGTGCATGTAGGGCGTCGAGCCGGCGCCGGCATTGTCGGGCTTGGCCATGGCGTTCTGCATGAACCACATGGTCGCGGCCTGCAGGTCCTTGGCACCCTTCTCGAGCGACTGGACGAAGGCGCCGACGGCGGCGTCGTCCTTGTGCAGGGCACAGAAGGTGCCGACCTCGTTGAAGAAGGCCATCACCGCGCGGCCGCCATTGGCGCCGAGCTTGCGGCCGACGAGGTCGAGCGCCTGGATGCCGTTGGCGCCCTCGTAGATCATGGTGATGCGGGCGTCGCGGACGAACTGGCTCATGCCCCACTCGTCGATATAGCCATGGCCGCCATAGAGTTGCTGGGCCTTCACGGCATTGTCGAAGCCGAGATCAGTCAGCACGCCCTTGATGATCGGCGTCATCAGGCCGAGGTGATCCTCCGCCTTCTGCCGCTCGGCGGCGTCCTCGGAGCGATGCGACACGTCCGCCGCCAGCGCAGTCCACAGCACCAGCGCACGTCCCGCCTCGTTGACGGCGCGCAGCGTCATCAGCGTGCGGCGCACGTCCGGATGGACGATGATCGGATCGGCCGGCTTCTCCGGCGCCTTGGGGCCGGAGAGCGAGCGGCCCTGGATGCGGTCCTTCGCATAGGCGACCGCGTTCTGGTAGGCGACCTCCGACTGCGACAGGCCCTGGACGCCGACCGACAGGCGCGCCTCGTTCATCATGACGAACATGGCGTTGAGGCCCTTGTTCTCCTGGCCGACGAGCCAGCCGGTGGCCTCGTCGTAGTTCATGACGCAGGTGGCGTTGCCGTGGATGCCCATCTTCTCCTCGATCTTGCCGCAGGAGACGCCGTTGCGCGCACCGGGCTTGTTATCGGCATCGGGCAGGAACTTCGGCACGACGAAGAGCGAGATGCCCTTGGTGCCGCCCGGCGCGCCCTCGATGCGGGCGAGAACGAGGTGGATGATGTTCTCGGACATGTCGTGCTCGCCGGCCGAGATGAAGATCTTCTGGCCGGTGATGCGGTAGGAACCGTCGCCGTTCGGCACGGCCTTGGTGCGCAGCATGCCGAGGTCCGTGCCGCAATGCGGCTCGGTGAGGTTCATCGTGCCGGTCCACTCGCCGGAGGTCATCTTCGGCAGGTAGGTCTGTTTGATCTCGTCGTTGGCGTGGACGTTGAGGGCGGCCATGGCGCCCATGGTCAGGCCCGGATACATGCCCCAGGCGAGATTGGCCGATGACAGGAACTCGCCGATGACGGCGTTGACGGTCGCCGGCAGGCCCTGGCCGCCATAGGCCGGGTCGAAGGCAAGGCCCATCCAGCCGCCCTCGCAATACTGCCGGTAGGCCTCCTTGAAGCCCTTCGGCGTCGTCACCGAGCCGTCCTCGTTGCGGTGGCAGCCCTCCTTGTCGCCGACGACGTTGAGGGGCTGCACCACCTCCTCGCAGAACTTGGCGCCCTCGCTGACGATGGCCTCGACGAGATCGCGCGGCGCGTCCGCAAAGCCCGGCAGATTGCCGTAATTGTCCATCTTCAGGACGTCGTAGAGCACGAACATCGTGTCTTCGATGGGCGCCTTGTAGGTCGGCATGGGTCTTCTCCTCCGGGAGGCTGCGCCGGTTCCGGCGCCGGTTTCGTGGGCCGCCGTCGGGGCGGCGGCGGCTTCAGTCCCTCGACGCCGTAGCGCCGATGCCGGCGAGGCGGCCGTCGATGACGGTGATCGCCCGCTCGAGTTCGTTGATGGCGGTGTCGATGTCCTGCCGCTGGGCCACCAGTCGGCCGATCTGCTCGCGATACTTGCCGCGCGCCACCTTCATCTGTGTGACGCCGCCGTCGCCGAGGTCGTAGAGGTCGAGCATGGCCTTGACCTCCTCCAGCGAGAAGCCGACGCACTTGCCCATGAGGACGAGGCGCAGGCGCGAGCGGTCGCGGCGGGAGTAGAGGCGGTCCTGGCCCTGGCGCTGCGGCGACAGCAGGCCCTTTTCCTCGTAGAAGCGCAGGGCGCGGGCGGTGACACCGAATTCACGCGTCATCTCGCGGATGGTGAAGACGTCCTTGTCGGCCGGCACGGCCGTGCGGGCCAGCAGTTCGGCAAGCGTCGCGCCGCTGTGCGGGACGATGTCGTGTTCGACAGTGCTCGTCATCCCGATGGCGCCCTCCAGGCCGGCCGTTCGCATTCACCTTTCGTCTAACTCACGTTTACGTAAACGTCAACACCGAATGCGGCCGTGCGACATTGTCGCCGCACCCGCGGCCCGGCGCGGCCAACCCTGCGTCTGGACGGCGGCACGACAAACCCTGTAGTGAAAGCCACAAGAGCCGGAAACGGCCGCATCGCATCCGGAAACGCTTCCAGAGGAGTTCTGTCCATGTCCATTTCCCGTCGCCACCTTCTGGCCGGGGCTGCGGCCCTGCCCGTCATCCCCTCGCTCGCCTTCGCGCAGACCCGTGACCCGAGCTGGCCGGCCAACGTGACGCTCGGCACCGCCTCCGTCGGCGGCACCTATTTCGTCTATGGCCAGGCCTGGGCGAGCCTCGTCGGCGAGAAGATCGGCCTGCAGATCAACACCCAGCAGACCCAGGGTCCGAACCAGAACATCCTGCTCGTGCAGGACAAGCAGATCGACCTCGGCATGACCACCATGGGCGTCGCGCTGCAGGCCTGGAACGGCACCGGCGAATGGACCCGCGGCCGCAAGATGCAGGACGTGCGCGCGCTGTTCCCCATGTACGACACGCCGTTCCACTTCGCGGTGCTGAAGCGTTCGGGCATCACCAGCGTCCAGCAGCTTGCCGGCAAGCGCGTCGGCGTCGGCCCGCGCGCCGGCACGCCGGGCACCTATTTCCCGCTGATGTTCCAGGCCCTCGGCGTGCAGAACGTGACGATCCGCAACGGCCAGGCCTCCGACATGGGCTCGCAGCTCGGTGACGGCCTGATCGACTGCTTCGCCTTCGCCGCCGGCCTGCCGATCGCCGCCTATTCGGAGCTCTCCAACACCCAGGACGTCGTGTTCTTCGGCTTCTCCGACGCCGACCTCGCCAAGATGCAGGCGGCGCTGCCGGAGCTCTCGCCCTCGGTGATCCCGAAGGGCACCTACAAGCAGATGGCCGAGGACCAGAAGACCGTCGGCCTGTTCAACTTCGCCATCACCAACAAGTCGGTGCCGGACTCGCTCGCCTACGCCATCGTCAAGGCGGTGCACGAGAACCACGAGGCCATGGTGAAGGGCCATGCTGCGGCGGTGGAGACCATCCCGCAGAACGTCGCCAAGAACACCTTCCTGCCCTTCCATCCGGGCGCCGCGAAATATTACCGCGAGAAGGGCATCACCATCGCCGCGAATCTCGTCGGCTGAGGTTGTCCGGCAACGGAGTGGTGTGAACCGCGCCGCCCCCGCTGCTCCCCCTTGGGGCGCGGCGGGGGCGCATGCGTGATGCAGGACGTCCGGCCCCGGCGGGAGCCGCCGGCAACCGGGCGCTTGCCGTAACAAGCCCATTCCTGCACACGAATGGACAGGGACTGGTCTGGGGGGAAGGCATGGCGAAGCAGGACGCGGACATCGACGTCGATGACAAGCCCGTCGTGGTGTCGGAGGAGGAGTTCGCCGGCCTGAAGCGCACCCTCTCGGGCCTGGAGCAGCACCTCTTCGTCATCGGCGCCGCCGGCTTCACCCTCTATCACATCGTGGTTCTGAACCTGTTTCCGCAGGAAGCCATGCTCTTCCGCGCCACCCACGTGGCCTGGGCATCGGTGCTCGGCTTTGCGATCTACCGGCCGTTCGCGGGCTCCACGATCCATCGCATTCCCTGGTATGACTGGGTGCTGATCGCCCTCTCGATCGCCTGCTGCGCCTACATCTACTGGGAGCTCGACGGCCTGCTGTTCCGGGCCGGCGCCCTGCCCGATCCCATGGACATCTGGGTCGGGCTCGTCGGCACGCTCATCGTGCTGGAGTTCGCCCGGCGCACGGCGGGCCTCGCCCTGCCGATCATCGCCGGCATCTTCATCCTCTACGTCTTCATCGGTCCCTGGCTGCCGGGCGTGCTCAACCATCGCGGCTTCGAATGGGGCCGCTTCTTCGCCTATATCTACTCCGACCTCGGCATTTTCGGCACGACGACGGAAGCCTCGTCCAACTTCATCGTGCTCTTCGTCGCCTTCGGCGCCTTCCTGCAGGTCTCGAAGGTCGGCGACTACTTCAACGATCTCGCGCTGTCGGCATTCGGCCACCTGCGCGGCGGTCCGGCCAAGGCGACGATCGCTTCCGGCGTGCTGTTCGGCTCGATCTCGGGCTCGTCGGTCGCCAATGTCGCCGCCTCCGGCGCCATCACCATCCCGATGATGCGGCGGGTCGGCTACGACCGCGCCACAGCGGGCGCCGTGGAGGCGACCTCCTCCACCGGCGGGCAGATCACCCCGCCGATCCTCGGCGCGGGCGCCTTCCTGATGGCCGAGATCACCGGCATCGCCTATGCCGAGATCGCGTTTGCCGCCATCATCCCCTGCATCCTCTTCTACGTCGCCTGCTACGCGCATGTGGAGCTGCATGCGCGGCTGCACGGCCTTCACGGCCTGCCGCGCAGTGAACTGCCGCCGCTCTTCGGCCTGTTGAAGAAGGCCTATCTCTTCGCCCCGCTGGTCATCATGGTCTGGCTGCTGGTCTCCGGTTATTCGGCCTTCCGGTCCGGCTCGCTCGCCATCGTCGCGGCCATCGTGGTGAGCTGGCTCGACCGGCAGAACGCCATGGGTCCGAAGCGCTCGCTCGAGGCGCTCAACATGGCGGCGCGCGATTCCCTGCAGTTGATCTCCGTCTGCGCCGCCGCCGGCATCATCGTCGGCGTCATCGCCCTGACCGGGATCGGCGGCCGCTTCGCCCAGCTCCTCCTGCAACTCGCCGGCGAGAACGTGCTGTTCGCCATGATCTTCACCATGATCGTGGCGCTCATCCTCGGCATGGGCATGCCGACGACCGCCGCTTACGCCATCGGCGCGGCGGTGCTGGCGCCGGGCCTGCAGAGGCTCGGCGTCCCCCCGCTGGTCGCCCACATGTTCATCTTCTACTACGCCGTCGTCTCGGCCATCACGCCGCCCATTGCGCTGGCCTCCTTCGCCGCCGCCGCCATCGCCAGGGCCGATCCGTGGAAGACCGCCTTCATCTCGGTGAAGATGGGGCTCGCCGTGTTCATCGTGCCCTTCATGTTCTTCTATTCGCCACTGCTGCTCGGCCAGGGCACGATCTGGCAGATCCTGCCCGTGCTCGCGACCGCGCTGATCGGCGTGCTGCTGCTCGCCTGCGCGACGGAAGGATGGTTCGGCGGCAAGATCGGCTGGGTGCTGCGCGCGCCGCTGCTGCTGGCAGCCCTCATGCTGATCGCGCCGGAAGGCTTTACCGACATGGTCGGAATCGCCATCGCGGGCGGGGTCTTCCTCGTTGCACGCATGATGCGGAACGCCGCCCCGGCCTGACCGGGGCGGGCAACCGGCTGGCGCACGCGCGGGCTTCGCGGCATTCTCGTTCGCGATGACTCGCCTGCCTGTCGGACGGCGGGCTGTAACAGTTCCCTCATGCGCCCCGTATCAAGCCCATAGGTCCGACGTTGAAAGACCGGAACGACGACTGGAGTGCCTGGATGCGGGCGGGGCTTGCAGGGGATGAGGGAGCCTATGGGCGCCTTCTCCGCGAGCTGACTCCCTTCCTGCGCGCTCTCGCCCGTTCCGGCCTGGCAAGGGCCGGACGCTCGACGGCCGAGGCGGAGGATATCGTGCAGGACGTCCTTATCGCGATCCACACCCGGCGCACCAGCTGGATTCCCACCGAACCGCTGGTGCCGTGGATGCGCGCCATCCTGAAGCACAAGCTGATCGACTTCCTGCGCCGCAAGGGCCTGAGCGGCCATGTCGACATCGACGAATTCGCCGAGGTCATCGCCTCGCCGTCCAACGAGCCGGGCATCGCCACCCGCGACGTGGTGAAGCTCGCCGAGAGCCTGCCGTCCGGCCAGAAGGCGGTGATCCATGCGATGTTCGTCGACGGCCACAACACGCAGGAGACGGCCTCGGCGCTGCAGATGAGCGAGGGCGCCGTGCGCGTCGCCCTTCACCGGGGCCTTGCCGGCCTCGCAAGGATGCTCCGAGGGAGCATATGAGCCCTATGAAGACCGACGACCTGATCGCAACCCTCGCCCGCGACGCCCGCCAGACCGGCCCGGCCGTCCACCGCCGCATCGCCATCGCGCTGGCGATCGCCGCGGTGACGGCCTTCGCCCTGATGATGGCGAGCCTCGGCGTCAGGCCCGACCTCGCGGCGGCCAGCACGACGATGCTGTTCACCCTGAAGATGCTGCTGGTCGCGACCCTGGCGGTGGCGGCCTTCGCGCTGGTGCGGGCCTCTGCCCGGCCCGAGGCGGAACTGCCGAAGATCGTGCTCCTCGTGCCCGTCCTTCTCATTGTCTTCGGCATCGGCCATGAGATCGCGACACAGCTTCCCGCCAACCTCCCTGCAAGGCTGGTGGGACGGAACTGGCGCGTCTGCCTCGTCGCGATCCCCCTGCTCGGCCTTTTGCCGCTGGCCGCCATCCTCACCGCCATGACCGCCGCCGCCCCGCGCAACGCGACACTGGCCGGCGCGCTCTCGGGCTTTGCCGCCGGCGCCATCGCCGCCGTCTTCTATGGCCTGCACTGCACCGACGATTCGCCGCTCTTCGTTGCCACCTGGTACTCGCTGGCCATCGGCATGCTGACCCTGGCCGGCGCGGCCGTCGGCCGGCGCCTTCTCGCCTGGTGACGTTGCCAGGATTGCGAGTATGGCGACTGCTGACATGACGTGAGCGGCCCGGGCGTCCATAATGGCGGCCCACCGAGAGGCCCGCATTCCATGCACACCGAGCACCACCGCCCTGTCGGCAAGGGCGACCGCGTCTTCCTCGTCGACGCGTCCTCCTTCGTCTTCCGCGCCTATTTCCAGTCCATGAACCAGGACCGGAAGTACAATGCGCGCTCGGACGGCCTGCCGACCGGCGCCGTCAGGCTCTTCTCGACCAAGGTGCTGCAGTTCGTCGAGGAAGGCGCGCTCGGCGTGAAGCCGACCCACCTCGCGATGATCCTCGACAAGAGCGAGAATTCGTTCCGCAAGGAGCTCTACCCGCTCTACAAGGCGCAGCGGCCGCCGCCGCCCGAGGACCTCGTGCCGCAGTTCCCGCTGATGCGCGCCGCCATCCGCGCCTTCGGCCTGCACGCCATCGAGCAGGATCGCTACGAGGCCGACGACCTCATCGCCACCTATGCCGACGAGGCCTGCGGCCGCGGCGCCGACGTGCTGATCATCTCGGCCGACAAGGACCTGATGCAGCTCGTGCGCCCCTGCGTCGCCTTCTACGACCCGGAGAGCGGCATCAAGGGCAAGCCCGGCTACCGGCCGGAGCGCCTGCTTACCCACGGCGACCGCTTCGAGCGCTGGAACGTGCCGCCCGAGAAGATCGGCGATGTCACCGAATACTGGGAAGGCCTGCCGCCGGAGAAGATCGTCGACATCCAGTCGCTGGAGGGCGACACCTCCGACAACGTGCCCGGCGCCCCCGGCATCGGCCGCAAGACGGCCGCCCAGCTCATCTCCGAATATGGCGACCTCGACACGCTTCTCGCCCGCGCCCACGAGATCAGGCAGCCGAGGCGCCGCGAGACGCTGACCGACCCGGAGGTGATCGAGAAGGTCCGCATCTCGAAACAGCTCGTGCAGCTGGTGCGCGACGTGAAGGTCGAGGTGCCGCTGGACGAGACCGGCCTCGTGAAGCCCGACGGCCGGAAGCTGATCGCCTTCTTCAAGGCGCTGGAGTTCACGACCATCACCAAGAAGGTCGGCGAGCTCTACGGCGTCGATCCCGCCAAGGTCGATCCCGACCCGGCGCTGGCCGCCGGCCCGAAGGCGCCGGTCGCGGCCCCGGCTGCAACGGCCGCGGCAGATGGGGACGGCGACCCCTCCCCAGCCGCCGCCGATCCCGGCGCGCCGACCCCGCAGACCCTCGCCGCCCGCACCGCGGAAAAGCTGCGCGCCTCCGCCATCGACCGCTCGCTCTACCAGTGCATCACGACGCTCGAGGCGCTCGATGCCTTCATCGCCGGTGCGCGGGAGGCCGGCGTCGTGGCGCTGGACACCGAGACCAATTCGCTCGACGCCATGGCCGCAGACCTCGTCGGCTTCTCGCTGGCCTATGCCCCCGACAAGGCCTGCTACGTGCCACTCGCCCATCGCTCCGGCGAGGCCGGCCTGTTCGATTCCGGTCTCGTGGAAGGTCAGATTCCGATCCGCGAGGCGCTCGCCCGCCTGAAGGCCCTCGCCGAGGACCCCGGTGTGCTGAAGGTCGGCCAGAATCTCAAATACGACCTGCTGGTGCTGTCGCGCCACGGCATGACCATCGCGCCCTATGACGACACCATGCTGATGTCCTATGCGCTCGACGCCGGCCGCGGCTCGAACGGCATGGACGCGCTGTCGGAGCGCCATCTCGGCCATGTGCCGATCAGCTTCGATGCCGTCACCGGCACGGGCAAGGCGCGCATCACCTTCGACCGGGTGCCGCTCGACCAGGCGACCGCCTATGCCGCCGAGGATGCCGACGTGACGCTGCGCCTCTGGCAGGTGCTGAAGCCCCGCCTGCCGGCCGAGGCCAAGACCACCGTCTATGAGACGCTGGAGCGCCCGCTGGTCGATGTCCTCGCCCGCATGGAGCGGCGCGGCATTCTCATCGACCGGCAGGTGCTCTCAAGGCTGTCGGGCGATTTCGCGCAGGTCGCGGCCCGCGTCGAGGCGGAGATCCAGGAACTCGCCGGCGAGCCGCTCAACCCCGGCTCGCCGAAGCAGCTCGGCGACATCCTGTTCGGCAAGATGGGACTGCCGGGCGGCTCGAAGACCAAGACCGGCGCCTGGTCGACAGCCGCCGGCGTGCTAGAGGACCTCGCCGAGGAGGGCCATGCGCTCCCCCGCAAGATCATCGACTGGCGCACGGTGACGAAGCTGAAGTCGACCTATACCGACGCGCTGCCGACCTACATCAATGCCGAGACGGGCCGCGTGCATACGTCCTTCGCCCTCGCCGCGACGACGACGGGACGGCTCTCCTCCTCCGACCCCAACATTCAGAACATTCCGGTGCGCACCGAGGAGGGCCGCAAGATCCGCACCGCCTTCATCGCGCCGCCCGGCCGCAAGCTGGTCTCCGCCGACTATTCGCAGATCGAGCTCAGGATCCTCGCCCACATCGCCGATATCCCGCAGCTCCGCCAGGCCTTCGCCGACGGCATCGACATCCACGCCATGACGGCGTCGGAGATGTTCGGCGTGCCGGTTGCCGGCATGGACCCGCTGGTGCGCCGGCGGGCCAAGGCGATCAATTTCGGCATCATCTATGGCATCTCGGCCTTCGGCCTCGCCAACCAGCTCTCGATCCCGCGGGAGGAGGCCGGCGCCTACATCAGGAAGTATTTCGAGCGCTTCCCCGGCATCCGCGACTACATGGACGCGACCAAGGCCTTCGTGCGCGAGCACGGCTATGTCGAGACCATCTTCGGCCGGCGCTGCCACTTCCCGGCGATCCGGTCAGGCAACCCGTCGGAGCGCGCCTTCGTCGAGCGGCAGTCGATCAACGCGCCGATCCAGGGGTCGGCGGCCGACATCATCCGCCGCGCCATGGTGCGCATGGATGCGGCGCTGGAGGCCGCCGGCCTCGACGCGCTGATGCTGCTGCAGGTGCATGACGAACTTGTCTTCGAGGTGCCGGACGATCAGGTCGACCGCACGCTGCCCGTCATCAAGCGCGTCATGGAGGACGCTACCCACCCGGCGCTGCAGCTCAAGGTGCCGCTCGCCGTTGACGCCCGCGCGGCGGTGAACTGGGAAGAGGCGCATTGAAATGCAGGTCAATGCAACTTTCGAAAGTCATACCTCCCGGATCCCGTCCCTCTTCTCCGCTTTGGATAGCGCTGAGCCATTTCTTATGCAGTTACGTCGTCGATCCGCTCCAAACGCACCCGCCGTCTATGTTCTGTTCGACGACGGCAAGCCGGTCCACATAGGACGGACCAGAGATCTTCGCCGCCGCCTGCAGGATCACGTGACGAAAGACCATAACAAAGCATCCTTCGCGTTCAAAAGCGCGAGACGCACTCTTGGATTTAAGGCAACGTACAAGAAAGAAGGGTCCAGGAAATATCTAATGATGAATCAAGAATTCATTAAATGCTTCCATGGAAACATCGAATTATTGCTGAGAATGAAATTCAAATTTATCGAGATTGCAAACTCTATTGATCAGTACCTGCTGGAGCTGTATGCCCATATGGAATATGGCCTACCACTGGACGAGTTCGACACCCATTGACCAAGTGCAAGCTAATCCGCCGCGCCGTGAGAACCGACGCGACGGATCGACTTGATGTTCTAGCTCAGGTCACCGTCGTCGCGGCCTTCTGGGCGAAGCGCGGTTCGAAGGACTTGCCGACCACGTCGGGCGACACGCTCTCCATCTCCTTGTCGAGCGCCTTGAGCATGGCGAAGACCGCATTCATGCCGTCCTGCGCCATCACGCCGGTCTTCGAATAGGCGTCCTTGGAGGCCTGCACGGCCCTGATGTAGAGCGCCTTGTCGCCGAGGTGATACTGCTCCGGCACGGCGTCCGCGACCTCGGCGGGCGAGGCCTTGTCGATCCAGCGCAGCGCCTTGTAGAGGCCGTTCACCGCCGCCTGCGTCGTGTTCGGGTTCTTCTCGATGAAGTCCTGGCGCAGATACAGGCAGGCCGCCGGATTGGTCGCGCCGAACAGGGCGCGGGTCCCGGCCTCGGTGCGGGTGTCGATCAGCGTCACCACGTCGCCGTCGGCCTCGAGCTTGGCGATGACGGGATCGAGGTGCGAGATCAGGTCGATCTCGCCGCGCTTCATGGCGGCCACCGCGCTGGCGCCGCCGCCGACCCCGATGAAGCTCGCATCGCTCGCCTTCAGGCCGACCTTGGACATGGCGTGGACCACGGTGATGAAGGTCGAGGAGCCCGGCGCCGTGACGCCGATCTTCAGGCCTTTGAAATCGGCCGCCGACTTCACCTTGTCGGCGATCGCCTTGCGCACGGCGATGACGATGGTGGGGAAGCGCAGGAGCTCGATGGTGGAGCGGATGTCCTGCCCCTTGGCCTGCATGCGCAGCGTGTGCTCATAGGCGCCGGTCACCATGTCGACCGAGCCGCCGACCAGCGCCTGCAGCGAGCGCGCGCCGCCGGCAAAATCGTTGATCTCCATGTCGAGGCCGAAATCCTTGAAGAAGCCGCGGCGCTCGGCGATCGTCAGCGGCAGGTAGTAGAGCAGCGACTTGCCGCCGACGCCGAGCGTCACCTTCGGCTTTTCCGGCGCGCCTTGCGCGAAGGCGGGCAGCGGCAGCGTGAGGCTTGCGCCCGCGCCCATCAGCGACAGCATCGTCCTGCGGTCCATGGTGGTCATCATTTCCTCCCTTGTCGTTCTCGGCGCTTCGATGCGCCCTTCCATCACACGGTCTTTGTCTCGCCCGGCTTCCACACGAGCAGCGGCTTCTCGACCAGCGTCACGACGCCGTCGATCAGCATGACGAAGCCCATCAGGATCACCATGCCGGCGAAGACGCCGGTGACGTCGAAGACGCCCTCCGCCTGGTGGATGAGATAGCCGAGACCGGCCGCCGAGCCGAGATATTCGCCCACGACGGCTCCGACCACGGCGAAGCCCACCGAGGTGTGCAGCGAGGAGAAGACCCAGGCCAGAGCCGCCGGCCAGTACACGTGGCGCAGCAACTGGCGCTCGTTCATGCCGAGCATGCGGGCGTTCGCCAGCACCACCTGCGGCACCTCGCGCACGCCCTGATAAACGTTGAAGAAGACGATGAAGAAGACCAGCGTCACGCCGAGCCAGACCTTCGACCAGATACCGAGCCCGAACCACAGCGCGAAGATCGGCGCCAGCACGACGCGCGGCAGCGCGTTCATCATCTTCACATAGGGGTCGAAGACGGCGGCGACGATGGGTTTGCGCGCGAACCAGAAGCCGATGACGATGCCGAGGGTCGCGCCGATGACGAAGGCGAGAACCGTCTCCACCAGCGTGATCCACAGGTGCCGGTAGACCGAGCCCTCCAGGAACATGGAGAAGACGCGGCCGAACACGTCGATCGGCGTCGAGAAGAAGAAGCGCATGGTCTTGACGTCGGCGACGATCGACCACGTCGTGACCACGTGCCAGAACAGGAACACGGCGACGGCAACCAGGATCTGCAGCGCAAGGAGCTTCGGACGGGAAATCGGCGTCATGCTGCGGCCCCCTTGTCGATGAGGCCGTAGGTCTTGCGCACCTCGTCGCGCAGGCAGGACCAGATCTCGGCGTGAAGGCGGTGGAAGGCCGGCTCGGACCGCACCTCGGCGATGTCGCGGGGGCGCGGCAGGTCGACGGCGAACTCGCCGATGAAGCGGGAGCTGGGGCCGGCGGACATGACCACCACCCTGTCGGATAGCGCGATCGCCTCGTCGAGGTCGTGGGTGACGAACATCACCGCCTTGCGGTCCTGCTGCCAGAGATCGAGCAGCAGCTCGCTCATGATGAGCCGCGTCTGGGCGTCGAGCGGCCCGAAGGGCTCGTCCATCAGCAGGATCTTCGGCTCGCGCACCAGCACCTGGGCGAGCGCCACGCGCTTCTTCTGGCCGCCGGAGAGCTGGTGCGGATAGCGGTCGCCGAAGGCGGCGAGACCGACCTTGGCCATCATCGCCCGCGCGCGCTCGAGCGCCTCGGAACGCCTGATGCCGCCGACTTCGAGGCCGATGGCGACATTGTCCTCCGCCGTCTTCCACGGCATCAGCGCATCCTGCTGGAAGAGATAGCCGGCCTTGCCGCAGAGCCCGGTGAGCCGCTCCCCGAAGATGTCGCAGGTACCGGACGAGGGCGCCATCAACCCTGCGGCGATGTTCAGGAGGGTCGACTTGCCGCAGCCGGTGGGGCCGAGCAGCGCCACGAACTCGCCGTCCTTGACCGACAGGTCGACCGGCTGGACCGCTTCATATTTCCCGCCGCCCGCCAAAGCGTATGCGACCGAAACACCCTCGAGGTGCACGGCAATGGTCACGTCGCCTCCCATGGCGCTGGATGGAGTGCGCGCCCTCGGGCGAACGCAGGATCGGGATTGTCTCCCTGTTGACGTCACAATACCGACCGCTGGCCGGCTTGAGAAGGGAAGACCTGTCGCACCACCATCGGCAGAGGTCCTCCGCGAGGCCGGAACAGCCGCTCCGGGCGCCGACCGCGGTCGACGAAAGGCAGGGATCATCCACTCCGAACGTCGCCCTCGACCGACCGAGCGGCAGCGAGCCAGGGGAAGGGGATCCTCGAGTTGCAGGGCGCGGGTACGCCCTGCACGTCGCAACTGCGTCCTTCGAGGCTCGCTGCCGCTCGCGCCTCAGGATGAGCAGGTGGTCAATTGCACAGCGGTCGCTCAAGGCGCGATGGTCAAGCTTTTCCAGACGCTGATGCCAGGCACCACCCCGCCTCATCCAGAGGCGCGAGCGGCAGCGAGCCTCGAAGGACGCACTTGATGTGCGCGATCGACCGGACCGAGCGGGCCTCTACGCCCTCTCCGCCGCGACCCGGGCGATGGCGGCGCGCAACTCCGGGATGCCCTCGCCCTTGCGGCTGGAGGTGGCGATCACCTCAGGGAAGGCTGCGGCCCGCTTCTTGAGAACGTCGAGCGTCGCGGCGGCGAGCTTCTCCAGCGCCGGCTCTGTGATCTGGTCGGCCTTGGTCAGGACGACCTGGTAGGAGACCGCCGCCTTGCCGAGTTCGTCCAGCACGTCGACATCGACCGGCTTGATGCCGTGGCGGGCGTCGATGAGGACATAGACGCGGGCGAGATTCTGCCGGCCGCGCAGGTAGTCGTGGATGACCTTGGTCCACGCCTTCACCTTGGCTTCCGGCGCCGCGGCAAAGCCGTAGCCCGGCATGTCGACGACGACGAGCCCGAGGCCCGGCCCTTCCTCCGAGGGAACATGGAAGAAGTTCAGTTCCTGCGTGCGGCCCGGCGTGTTCGACGTGCGCGCCAGGCTGTTCTGCCCGACGAGCGCGTTGATCAGGCTCGACTTGCCGACATTGGAACGTCCGGCGAAGGCGATCTCCACCCCCGTCATCGGGGGCAGGTGCTTCATGTCGGGCGTGCCGCGCCAGAAGGTCCAGGGCCGCGCGAAGAGCTTGCGCCCGGTCTCGATCAGGTCGCCCGCCATACCGTCAGCCGGCGGGCTTGGTCGGCCCGCCTCCGAACATCGACCGCATGTTGTCCCACAACTCGATCTTCACGCCGTACTTGCGCATGATCAGGCCCTGCTGCAGCACCGACAGGAGGTTGTTCCAGGCCCAGTAGATGACGAGGCCGGCGGGGAACGAGGCCAGCATGAAGGTGAAGAGGATCGGCATCCACTTGAAGAACGCGGCCTGGATCGGGTCCGTCGGGGCCGGGTTCATCTGCATCTGCACCCACATCGTGATGCCCATGATGATCGGCCAGACGCCGATGAGCAGGAAGGCCGGCACGGTGAATGGCAGGAGGCCGAACAGGTTGAAGATCGATGTCGGGTCCGGCGCGGAAAGGTCCTGGACCCAGCCGAAGAACGGCGCATGCCGCATCTCGATGGTGATGAACAGCACCTTGTAGAGCGCGAAGAACACCGGGATCTGGATGAGGATCGGCCAGCAGCCCGCCAGCGGATTGATCTTCTCCCGCTTGTAGAGCGCCATCAGTTCCTGCTGCTGCTTCATCTTGTCTTCGGCGTAACGCTCGCGCAGCGCCATCATTTCCGGCTGCACCTTCTTCATCATGGTGATGGAGGCGTAGCTCTTGTTGGCGAGCGGGAAGAACAGGGCCTTGATCAGCAGCGTCACCAGCAGGATGGCGATGCCGAAGTTGCCCGTCTGGATGAAGATCCAGTCCATCACGACGAACAGCGGCTTGGTGATGAAGTAGAACCAGCCCCAGTCGATCAGACGGTCGAAGCGGTCGATCTTCAGCGCGTCGGAATAGCCGTCGACGACGCGCACTTCCTTGGCGCCGGCGAAGAGCCGCGTCGTGGTCTCCGACGTCGCGCCTGGCGCGATGGTCACGGCGGGCGAGAGGAAGTCGGTCTGGAACGACTTGGTCGTGCCGGACTGGAAGAACTTGAAGCTCGAATCCGTCTCCGCGTTCTGGTCGGGAATCAGCGCTGCAGCCCAGTACTTGTCGGTGATGCCGAGCCAGGCGCCGCGCGCCTTGAAGGTCTGCGCGCGGGCGGTCTCGATGGCGGAATAGCCCACTTCCTGCAGGCCCTTGTCACCGAACACGCCGATCAGGCCCTCGTGCAGGATGTAGTAGCCCGAGGTCTGCGGCAGGCCGTGGCGCGAGATGAGGCCGAAGGGATGCAGCGACACGGGCGCGGCGCCGGCATTGGTGACGCCGTCCCGCACGGTGATCATGTAGTTGGCGTCGATCTGGAACGTTCGGCGGAAGGTCAGGCCCTGGCCGTTGTCCCAGGTGATGGCGACCGGGCTCGCCGGGGTGAGCGTGCCCGACCCCTCCTGGGTCCACACGGTCTGGGCGTTGGGCACGGCGGCGGTCACGCCCTGCGCCGGAACGTAGCCGAACTCGGCATAGAAGGGGTGGCGGTGGTTGATCGGATCGATGGGCGAGCCGGCCGGCGCGAACAGCACGACGTTCGGGCTGTTGCGCTGGATGGTCTCGCGATAGGAGGTCATCACCAGATCGTCGACGCGGCCGCCGAGGAGATTGATGGAGCCCTTCAGGCGCGGCGTCTCGATGCCGACGCGCGGGCTGGCCGCGAGGACCGCCTCGCGGGACAGGCCCTGAACCGGCACCGGGGTGAGCGCGCCGGGGGCGGCAGGGGCGACGGAACCGGGAGCGGGGGCAGCGCCCGGCTGGGGCGGGGCGCCGGGTACCGGCGAGGTCGCGGCGGGAGCCTGGCCGGCCGCCTGCTGCTGTTGCTGGAGCTGCTGCTGGCGCTGCGCCTCGCGCTGGCGCTCCACCTGCGGCATGCCGACGAAATACTGCCAGCCGACCAGGACGAGGATCGAGAGAGCGATCGCGAGGATGTAGTTGCGGTTATCGGCCATCGGTCCGTCGGTGATCAGGGATTGGAGCGACCCGTGGGGCGGGCGGAGCGGGGAGCGGCGGCGCGGACGAGCGCCTCGGTGAGGTCGGTCTTAAGAACGTCGAAGGGGCGGTCGAGCGCGTTGCGGTTCAGCACCAGCACGTAGTCGGACCCGGGCCTCGCCCCGGTCTGGGCACCGAGCCGCACCACCTCGCGCAGGCGTCGGCGCATACGGTTGCGCTCGACGGCGCCGCCGGTCTTGTTCGTCACGGTGAAGCCGAAACGCGGCGGCTTGTCGTCGCCGCGCGTGCGTTCCTGCAACACGAAAGCCGCCGTTGTGACACGGCGGCCCTTGGAGCAGGCGATGAAGTCGGCCCGCCGAACGAGGCGGATGGGCGTTGTCGAACTCGTCATTCGCGCCCTCCCGTCGTTCGGCTCAGCCGAAATCCCGGCCGTGGCAGATCAGGCGGACAGGCGCTTGCGGCCGCGGGCGCGGCGGGCGGCGAGAACCCGCTGGCCACCCTTGGTGGCCATGCGGGCACGGAAGCCGTGGCGGCGCTTGCGGACGAGCTTGGAGGGCTGGTAGGTGCGTTTCACGGGACGTCTCCGCGCGGGTCGGGTTCAAAACGATCGAATGAGGGTGCGAACGGGCTCGCGGGCGATGATCCGGCGAACGGACCACGCACTCGGGCGCGAGCCGCTCCCAAGTCGGCGCGGGTTATAGGCCGCCCCGTCCGGAAAAGTCAACGCGGCAGGGTTTCGCGCCTGGAAACCGTTGCGCCGTCAGGTCAGCGGAATGCTGGCGACGTGCTCCTGGAAGGCCGGACGCGCCGAGATCGCGGCGTACCAGCGGTCGACATTGGCATAGGCCGGGCTCTCGGGAATCAGCGCCTTGTAGCGCATCACCATGATGCCGAAGGGGATGTCGGCGACGGTGAAGGTGTTGCCGACGACGAAGAGATGCTGGCCCAGTTCGGCATCGAGGATCGCCATGGAGGCGATGGAGGCCTGCTTGGCCTTCTCGATGGCGGCATTGTCGCGCTTGTCCGCAGGCGTGCGCACAAGCCCGATGAAGACCGGACCGACACCCTGGCCGAGCTCGGTCTGCTGCCAGTCCATCCACATGTCGACGCGCGCCTGGTCGGCGAGCGCCGGCGGCATCAGGCGGCCGTGCTTGCGGGCGAGGTAGCGGCAGATGGCGTTGGATTCCCACAGGACGAGACCCTCGTCCTCGATGGTCGGGATCTTGGAGTTC
The DNA here is from genome assembly GCF_053471285.1 of Phreatobacter aquiterrae. Lineage (NCBI taxonomy): Bacteria > Pseudomonadati > Pseudomonadota > Alphaproteobacteria > Hyphomicrobiales > Phreatobacteraceae > Phreatobacter > Phreatobacter aquiterrae. The sequence continues at coordinate 173,006 of NZ_JBJPHW010000007.1, forward strand.
GGGTTCAGCGCCTTGTAGGCCGGCTCGCCGACGATGCCGAACTCGCGGCCCGCATCGATACGCTGGTGCGGGATGCCGATCTCGGCGACGCACCACATCACCTTCTGCAAGTTGGAGGAGTTCCTGCGGCCCCAGACCTTCAGCATCGTCATTCCCTTAGCGTTGGCACGCCGGACAATAGAAGGTTGAGCGGCCCGACTGCACGATCCGCCGCACAATGTGACGATCACCGCACCGCCTGCAAGTCTCGCCTTCGCGATCGTAGACATGGAAGCTGTGCTGGAAATAGCCGAGCTCGCCGGAGGGCTGGGCATGGTCGCGCAGGGACGATCCGCCCGCCTCGATCGCCTCGGAGATGACCTCCCGGATGACAGGCACCAGCCGCTCCAGCCGGACGGTGGGCTCGCCGCCCTTCGTCACCAGCGTCCCGGCCGCCCGCTGCGGCGACAGGCCGGCGCGGTGCAGTGCCTCGCAGACATAGATATTGCCGAGGCCGGCGATGATGGACTGGTCGAGCAGGGCCGCCTTCAGCGGCGCCGCCTTGCCGCGGAACACCCGCGCCAGATGTGCGGCAGAGAGGTCGTTGCCGGTCGGCTCGACACCGAGCCTGGCCATCAGCGGGTGCTCGGCCAGCGCCCGCCGCTCCGTCATCAGCATGAAGCCGAAGCGGCGCGGGTCGTTGTAGGTGACCGTCGCGCCCGACGAGAGCGTCAGGACCACATGGTCATGGGCGGCGTCACGCGAGCGCTCGTGGTGGAACTCGCCGACCACCTCGCCGGACAGGGCCGGCCGGGCGATGCGGAACGATCCGGACATGCCGAGATGCATGATGACGACCTCGTCGCCGTCGAGATCGGCGAGGAGGTATTTGGCGCGGCGGCCGAGGCCGGTGACGCGGCGGCCCGCCAGCCGCTCGGCGAAACGTTCGGGGAAGGGAAAGCGCAGGTCGGCGCGCCGGACCTCGGCGGCGAGGATGGTCGCCCCTTCCATCACCGGCGCCAGGCCGCGGCGGACGGTTTCGACCTCGGGGAGTTCGGGCATGGCGACCGGAAGCCTTGGGAACGTGTGACCCGACCCCACATAGCGCCAGCCGGATCGTTCCGCTATGGTCCCGCCGATTTCGCAGGACCCGGCCATGTCAGCAGCCACCGACCAGACCGATTTCGGCTTCCGCCGCGTCGACCTCGACGCCAAGCAGGATCTCGTGGACGATGTGTTCCACAAGGTCGCCGGTCGCTACGACCTGATGAACGACCTGATGTCGGCCGGCCTCCACCGCATCTGGAAGGACGTCATGGTGACGCGCCTCGGCGTGCCGAAGGCCCGCCCCTTCCGCCATCTCGATGTCGCCGGCGGCACCGGGGACGTCGCCTTCAAGGTGGTCGGCGCCGGTTCCGGAGCGCAAGCCACCGTCTGCGACATCAACGCCGAGATGCTGAAAGTGGGCCGCTCCCGCGCCGACAAGCGCAGCCTGTCGGAGCGCGTCGAGTTCGTGCAGGGCAATGCCGAGGCGCTGCCCTTCCCGTCCTCCACCTTTGACGGCTACACGATCGCCTTCGGCATCCGCAACGTGCCGCGCATCCAGACGGCGCTCGACGAGGCGTACCGCGTCCTTCGCCCCGGCGGCCGGCTGCTGGTGCTGGAGTTCTCGCCCGACGTCGTGCCCGGCCTCGACCGCGTCTATGACGCCTATTCCTTCGCCGTGATCCCGCCGATGGGGAAGATGGTGACGGGCGATGCCAAGCCCTACCAGTATCTGGTCGAATCCATCCGCAAGTTCCCGCGCAACGACGTCTTTGCCGGCATGATCACCAAGGCGGGCTTCTCGCGTGTCGAGGTGACGCCGATGACCGGCGGCATCGCCTGCCTGTCCGGCGGCTGGAAGATCTGACGCCGTGATTGCAGGCGCCATCCATCTCCTCCGCCTCGCGCGGGCCGGCTTCGTCTTCGCCCGCGAGGGGGTTCTCGGCCTCGTCGACCCGCAGGCCCTGCCGCCGCCGGCGCGCCTCGCCCTGCGGCTGGCGCGCATCGTCGAGCGCCCGAGCGCCGGCACGCGCTCCGACCGGCTGACCGCCGCCCTCACCCGCCTCGGCCCCACCTATGTGAAGCTCGGCCAGTTCCTGTCGACCCGGCCGGACGTGGTCGGCGCCCTGATCGCGCGGGATCTCGAGAGCCTGCAGGACAAGGTGCCGCCCTTCGACCAGGCGCTGGCCGAGAAAATCGTCGCCGATACGCTCGGCCAGCCGGTCGCCGAGGCCTATGCGAGCTTCGGTCCGCCGATCGCCGCCGCCTCCATCGCGCAGGTCCACAAGGCCACCGTCCGCGACGGCGACACGATCCGCGACGTGGCTGTGAAGGTGCTGCGCCCGCGCGTCGCCGACCGCTTCCGCGCCGATCTCGCCGACTACTATTTCGCCGCGCGGCTCGCCGAAAAGCTCGTCCCGGACTCGCGTCGCCTCAAGCCGGTCGGCATCGTCGACACGCTCGCCCGGTCCATGGCGATCGAGCTCGACCTCCGGCTGGAAGCGGCCGCCGCGTCGGAGATGGCCGAGCGGACAGCGGCCGATCCCGGCTTCCGCGTGCCTACCGTCGACTGGAACCGCACCGGGCGCTCGGTGCTCACCACCGAATGGATCGACGGCATCAAGCTCGGCGACCGCGAGGGGCTGGCCGCCGCCGGAGTCGATCCGCGCGCCCTCGGCCAGATCGTCATCCAGAGCTTCCTGCGCCACGCCCTGCGCGACGGCTTCTTCCATGCCGACATGCACCAGGGGAACCTCTTCGCCGACCGCGCCGGCAATCTCGTCGCCGTCGATTTCGGCATCATGGGCCGCATCGGCCCGAAGGAGCGGCGGTTCCTCGCCGAGATCCTGCTCGGCTTCATCACCAAGCAGTACAGGCGAGTCGCCGAGGTGCATTTCGAGGCCGGCTATGTGCCGGCGCATCACTCAATCGACGAGTTCGCCCAGGCGATCCGCGCCATCGGCGAGCCGATCCATTCGCGCACGGCCGACCAGATTTCGATGGCGAAGCTCCTGTCGCTGCTCTTCGAGGTGACGGCCATCTTCGACATGAAGACGCGCACCGAGCTTCTCCTGCTGCAGAAGACCATGGTGGTGGTGGAGGGCGTCGCCCGCTCGCTCGACCCGCGGCTCGACATCTGGACCAGTTCCGAGCCGGTGGTGCGGGAGTGGATCACCCGCAACCTCGGTCCCGTCGGCCGCATCGAGGAGGTCGGCTCCGGCGTCCGTCTCGTCGGCCGCGTCATCGGCGAGGCCCCGGCCCTGCTGACGCGCGCGGCCATGCTGTCGGAGCGCATCGACGAGATGACGAAGGACGGCTTCGTGCTGGCCCCGGAGTCGCTGAAGGGCATCGGCGAGGCCGAGGCCCGCCGCAACCGCTCCTCCACCGTGGCCCTGTGGGTCATCGCCGCGCTGCTGGCGGCGCATCTCATCTGGGGGTAGTCCCGCAGTTGGTCACTTTCCGGGCCTCCCCATGCCCTGCACGACGGGATTGCGTCCTTCGAGGCTCGCTGCCGCTCGCACCTCAGGATGAGGATGGTGGTGATCTGCATCAGGGATGATTGAGGCGCGGCGATTGTGGGCCAGCGCCTTCCATGCAGAAGAATACCTCCTCATCCTGAGGTGCGAGCGGCAGCGAGCCTCGAAGGACGCACTTCACAGGTGCAAGGCGTCTGCTCTTTCGTCTACCCCCCGAAATACCGGTCGATGATGCGCCGGTAGATGGCCGTCAGCGCCACGAGATCGGCGACCGGCACGCGCTCGTCCACCGCATGCATGGTCTGGCCGACGAGGCCGAACTCGATCACCGGGCAATAGTCCTTGATGAAGCGCGCATCCGAGGTTCCGCCGGAGGTGGAGAGCTCCGGCCGCCGCCCGGTCACTTCCGCGATCGTGTCCGAGATCATCTCCACGAAGGGTCCCGGTTTGGTGATGAAGCTCTGCGAATTGCCGCGGGCATAGGCGACCGACGCCACGATGCCGGGCTTCGCCGCCGCCGCCGCGATGCCCTCGATCCAGGTCTTCAGGCCATCGAGCGTCTGCTCGTCGTTGAAGCGGATGTTGAGGCGCGCCACCGCCTTCTGCGGGATGACGTTGGTCGCGGCATTGCCGACATCGACCGAGGTGATCTCCAGGTTCGACGGCTGGAAATGCGCATTGCCGGCATCGAGCGGCTTTGCCGTCAGCCGGCTCAGGATGTCGATCAGGACAGGAATCGGATTGGCGGCGCGCTGCGGATAGGCGACGTGCCCTTGCCGGCCCTCCACCGTGATGACGGCGGACAGCGACCCGCGCCGGCCGATCTTGATCATGTCGCCGAGGGCCTGCGGATTGCTCGGCTCGCCGACGATGCAGTGGTCGAAGCGCTCGCCACGCGCATGGGCCCATTCCAGCACCTTCACCGTGCCGTTCACCGAGGGGCCTTCCTCGTCGCCGGTGATGAGGAAGCCGATGGAGCCCCTGGGCTGGCCGCCATGCGCGGCGAGATGGTCGAGGGCGGCGGCGAGGAAGCAGGCGATCCCGCCCTTCATGTCCACCGCGCCACGGCCGTGGAGCTCGCCGTTGTCCACCTCGCCGGCGAAGGGGCCATGCCGCCACTGGCCGGCATCGCCGGGCGGCACCACGTCGGTGTGCCCGGCGAACAGGAGATAGGGGGCGCCGGTGCCGATCCGGGCGTAGAGGTTCTCCACGTCCGGCGTGCCGGGCTCGGAGAAGGTCATGCGCGCGACGGTGAACCCCGCCGGCTTCAGCACGGCCTCGAGGGCGGCGAGAGCGCCGCCCTCCTCGGGGGTCACCGACGGGCACCGGACGAGTGCGCGCGTCAGCGCGACCGGATCTGCACTCATGTCGGCGTCGGTCTTACGCCTGGGCAGTTTCGAGCGGGTCGGGGCCGTAGCGGTTCGGGCCGCGGGTTCCCTGGAAGAAGCCGAGGTCGACCAGCGCCCACAGGCCGGCCACCGCAATCGCCAGCGAGAAGATGAGCGAGATGAAGCTCGGGCCGCCGACCTCGATCGGCATGATCATGTTCTTGATCTGGAAGGCGATGTTGAGCGCCATCAGCGCCTGCACATAGGTCTGCGGATAGTCGCGGTCATTCGACCGCTTCACCATGAGGAAGTAGGCCGGCAGCGTCATGGCGAGGCCGACGAGGCCGGCGAGGATGGCCGCCCCCCAGATGCCGGCGACCGCCCAGCCTATGAGGCCGGCGACGAAGCCGAGAACGATGTTGGCAACGATCAGGATGACGATGCCGATCCAGAATTCCTGGCGTGCGATGCGGCCGTCACCGTTCAGAAAGAGCTTCTGCAAATCCATGGGTCTTGTCTCTGTTGATGGGGCGCCCGTTCCGAGACTGGCGGGCGAAGGGCGCAACGTCAACGTGCAAGGTTTCAGCGTGGTGTCATGCGAGGGGGTCGGGCCCGTAATGATTGGGGCCTTCTTCGCCGCGCATGACGCCGAGATCGATGACGAGGACGATCAGGGCGACCAGCACCCAGATGCCGAGGACCATCAGGAGAGGTGCCAGCGGGCTCTGCGCGTTCACGTGTCCCATCACCTGCAGCAGGCTGACCAGGAAGGCCGGCAGGAACAGGAACAAAAGGTAGAGGTCGGAATGGCCGCGGTCGTGCGCCCGCTTGATGGAGAGCGCCAGCGAGGGATAGAGGAAGACGAGCCCCACCACCGCCGCCGCGGGATGACCGCCGAAATCCATGGCCAGGCGGTCGCCGATGAAGGCGAAGACATTGAGCACGACGGCCGCCACCCAGAACGGCAGCCGCGGAATGCGACCCTCGAAATCGAGGAACAGATAGGACCAGGCTGCGGGCTCCAGCCAGACCTGCCGGTCGGTCCAGTCGATCCTGGCCATGGCGGGAGCCCTCGGTTGCCGTCAGTCGCGCAGCAGCTCGTTGATGCCGGTCTTCGAGCGGGTCTTCTCGTCGACCGTCTTCATGATGACCGCGCAATAGGTCGACGGACCCCAGTTCTCGCCCGGCAGCGCCTTGCCCGGCAGCGAGCCGGAGACCACCACCGAATAGGGCGGCACGCGGCCGACATGGATCTCGCCGGTCTGGCGGTCGACGATCTTGGTGGAGGAGGACAGGAACACGCCCATCGAGATCACCGAGCCCTCGCCGACGACGACGCCCTCGACCACCTCGGAACGGGCGCCGATGAAGCAGTTGTCTTCGATGATGGTGGGGTTGGCCTGGAGGGGCTCCAGCACGCCGCCGATACCGACGCCGCCGGACAGGTGGACGTTCTTGCCGATCTGCGCGCAGGAGCCGACCGTCGCCCAGGTGTCGACCATCGTGCCCTCGTCGACATAGGCGCCGAGGTTCACGAAGGAGGGCATCAGCACGACGTTCTTCGCGATGAAGGCCGAGCGCCGCACAACGCAGTTCGGCACGGCGCGGAAACCGGCCTTGCCGAACTCGGCCGCGCCCCAGCCATCGAACTTCGAGGGCACTTTGTCCCACCAGGACGATCCGCCGGGGCCGCCGGAGATCGTCGTCATGTCGTTGAGGCGGAAGGACAGCAGCACCGCCTTCTTCAGCCACTGGTGCACCACCCAGTCGCCGGTCTCCTTCGAGGCGACGCGCAGCGTGCCCGAATCGAGCAGGTTCAGCGCGGTCTCGACGGCGTCGCGCACCTCGCCTTTGGTGGCGGCGTTGACATCGGCGCGGTTGTCGAAGGCGGTCTCGATGACGGACTGCAAATGGGCGTGGGACATGGCGATTTCCGCGTGACGTCAGGGCTGGTCGCGCCTTGTCCCCGCGCCACCCGGTCCTGTCAAGCGACGCTCCGGTCGCAGCCCCGATGCGCGCCCTGTACCAGAGCCATGGTCTTCGCCCTGCCCTTTCCTGTATGCAGTCGCGCGAAGCGGGCCGATGTTGAGCGCGGTTGCCGTATGGCGTGAGGTGTCGTTGTACCTTGAGATCGCGATCATCCTGGTCCTGACCGTCGTCAACGGCGTTCTGGCCATGTCGGAACTGGCGGTCGTCTCGTCGCGGCCCGCCCGGCTCAGGGTGCTGAGCGACCAGGGCAGCAGGGGCGCTGGGATAGCCCTGCAGCTCGCGGACCATCCCGGCCGGTTCCTGTCCACCGTGCAGATCGGCATCACGCTGGTGGGCGTGTTCTCCGGCGCCTTCTCCGGCGCGACCCTCGGCGTGCGCGTCTCCAATGGACTGCAGGGCCTCGGCCTGTCGCCCTTTGCGGCCGAATGGCTCGGCGTCGGCTCGGTCGTCGTCCTCATCACCTATCTGTCGCTGATCATCGGCGAACTGGTCCCGAAGCAGATCGCCCTGCGCAACCCCGAGCGCATCGCGGCCATGGTCGCCCCCGCGATGGCGATGCTGTCGCGGATCGCCGCGCCGCTCGTCTGGCTGCTGGACGGCTCCGGCAAGCTCGTCCTCACGCTGCTCGGCCAGAGGGCCGATGGCGACGACAGGGTCACCGAGGAAGAGGTGAAGACCATCATCGCCGAGGCCGAGACGGCCGGCGTTCTCGCGCGCGACGAGGGGGCGATGATCGCCGGCGTCATGCGCCTCGCCGACCGCACCGCCAATGCGCTGATGACGCCCCGTCGCGAGGTGGAGGTGATCAATCTCGCTGAGCCGCTCGACACCCTCCGCCAGCGCGTGCGCGCGACGCGCCGCTCGCGCCTGCCCGTGCAGGACGGCGATGCCGATTCGATCGTCGGCGTCGCACTGACCAAGGACCTGATCGAGGCGCTGGGCGCTCGCTCGCGGCCCGACATCGCCAGCCTCGTCCACGACGCCCCGATCGTCCTCGACCGCACGCCGGCCCTCGACGTGCTCCGGGCGTTGAGAGCCTCCAGCGCCCACATGACCCTCGTCTTCGACGAATACGGCCATTTCGAAGGCATCATCACCGCCAACGACGTGCTGGAAGCCATCGTCGGCGCCCTGCCCGACGAGCCCGACGAGGAGCCGGCCATTGTCACCCGCGCCGACGGCTCGCTGCTCATCGGCGGCTGGATGGCCGCCGACGAGTTCGCCGCCCAGCTCGGCGTGCCGGTGGACCGCGACGCCGACTTCCAGACGGTGGCCGGCTTCGTGCTGCACGAGATGCAGCGCCTGCCGGCGGTCGGCGAGAGCTTCGACAAGGCCGGCTGGCGCTTCGAGGTGATCGACCTCGACGGCCGGCGCATCGACAAGATCCTGGCGACGCGCATCCTCTGACCCGCAAGCCTGTCTTGCACCGCTGCAAGAATCGGCTTGCCGCCCTCGCGCGGCGGGCCAGCCGGGCACATCTTGCGGGGGACGGCGGAGAGACCGCCCCCTTGAGATCGAAGGAGCCCCCGATGTCCGCCATCCATGCAGCAGCCGCGCCGCTCGTCCCCGCCGAGACCACGCCGGCCCCGATCCACCCCGGCACGCGCATCGGCCACGTCCATCTCAAGGTCGCCGACCTCGACCGGTCGCTCGCCTTCTACCGCGACGTGCTCGGCTTCCAGGTCACCCAGCGCTACGGCGACCAGGCGGTGTTCCTCTCCGCCGGCGGCTATCACCACCACCTCGGCCTCAACACCTGGGAGAGCAAGGGCGGCCGCCCGCCGGCTCCCGGTACCACCGGCCTGTTCCACACCGCGATACTCTATCCCGACCGCGCTGCCCTCGGCGATGCGCTGCGCCGCCTCGTCGAGGCCGGCATCCGCCTCGACGGCGCCAGCGACCACGGCGTCTCCGAGGCTCTCTACCTCACCGACCCCGACGGCAACGGCGTCGAGCTCTACCGGGATCGCGAGCCGGCCGACTGGCCGCGCAACGCCGACGGCACGCTCGCCATGGTGACGAAGCGGCTCGACCTGCAGGCGTTGCTGGCCGAGGCCCCGGCCCGCGACGCCTGAGGCGCCCTCACCCCGCCCAGTGCCACTGGCTGAAATGGGCGGTGGTGACGAAGAGCCCGCCGGCCCCGGCCGCGATCAGAAGAAGCGTCAGCCGGGGCCGGCCTTCCAGCAGCAGCGCCAGCGTCACCACGGCGGGGAAGACCATCAGCGCATAGCGCGGCATGGAGGAGAATCCGGCGATGCCCGGCGCCAGCGAGACATAGGGAATGGCGAGCGCCAGCACCGCATAGGAGGTCCAGGTCCAGGGCAGGCGGAAAGCTCCCAGCGCCACCAGCGCGGCGACGGCGAGGAACCAGTAGGTCCCATAGGTGAGAGGCCGGAGCGGACGCAGCATGGCCGCATTCAGGATGCGGCGGCCGATGCCCATGTCGCCCGACCAGGCCTGCTGACCCTTGGCGAAGGCGAAGGGGTCGCCGAAGACCCAGCCCTGCCAGGCGATGAAGAGAAGGAGCCCGCCCGTCGCCACCGCGCCGAGCAGGAGGACCATCGGCACCCGCCGCAGCCAGGGCAGGGGCGAGGTGAGCGCCACGGCCGCCATGATCACCGGCACCAGCGCCACGCTGGCCGAGCGCGCCGCCGCAGCAACGCCGCAGGCGAGCGCCGCGAGCCAGAACCGCCGCTGAGCCAGCGCGTGGAAAGAGGCGAGGACCAGGGCGAGGGCCACCGGCTCGGTATAGGCGGCCGAGAGAAAGACAGAGGTCGGCAGGAAGGCCATCAGCACCGCTGCACGGATGGCAACGGCGGCGCCAAGAAGAGGCCGCACCAGCGCCGCCAGCAGGCCAATGGCCACGAAGCCCCCGGTCACCCCCACTAGCAGCATGGCGTCGAAGACGCGCAGCCCCGTCGATGCAGATAGGCCCTTCGCCATGAGCGGCAGCAGCGGGAAGAAGACGATGGAGGTCTCCACCGAGCGGTCGGGATTGACGGAGTAGCCCTTGTTGGCGATCCCGAGATACCAGCCGGTGTCCCAACGCAGCAGCCGGTGGAACCAGAGCTCGCCGAGGTCCCACAGGCGGGGCCCGCCGGGCCGCCGGGAGATGACGAGTTCGGCGAATTCCACGCCGAGGAAGACGACGAACCGCGAGACGAGGAAGATCGCCAGCGCCGCCAGCACCGGATGGCGCAACGCGAGGTCCACCGTCGCCGCGCGCCAGCCGGCGGCCGGTGCTGTCTGCGTCATGGTCATGGCTCAGCCGTGCAGGCGGATGAGGCGCTTGCCGCGGTTCTCGCCGCGATAGAGCGAGGCGATGGCGTCGGGCGCCGCCTCGATCCCCTTGAGGATGTCCTCGGCATAGCGGAGCCGGCCGGAACGGATCCACCCCGCCAGCCGCGCCAGCGCCTCGCCGTAGCGGTGGGCATAGTCGAAGGCCAGCACGCCCTGCATGCGGGCGCGCTTGACGAGGATGTGCCGCTCCGGGCGCGGCCCCGACGGCCAGGGGTCCCAGGACGACACCGAGGCCGTGCCGCAGATGACGACGCGCGCGCCCATGGAGAGGTTCTGCAGCACCGCGTCCGAGATGGCGCCCGAGGTGTTGTCGAAATAGACGTCGACGCCGGCCGGGCAAGCCTCGGCCACCGCCGCGGCGATGTCGTTCGTCGCCTTGTAGTCGATCGCCGCGTCGTAGCCGAAGTCCTCAAGGCACTGGGCGACCTTGTCCGGCCCGCCGGCGATGCCGACCGTGCGGCAGCCCATGATCTTCGCGATCTGCCCGACCGCCGAGCCGACCGAGCCCGATGCGGTCGAGACCACCACCGTGTCGCCGGGTTTCGGCAGGCCGACGTCGATGAGGCCGAAATAGGCGGTGAGGCCATTGATGCCCATGACGCCGAGCGAGGTGGAGAGCGGCAGGTCGGCCTCGGTCACCTTGCGGGTGACGGCGGAGGCCGGCACGGCGGCAAGCTCCTGCCAGCCGAACATCCCCGTCACCTTGTCGCCGGGCGCAAAGCCCGGATGCTCGGAGGCAACGACCTCGCCCGAGGCAAAGGAGCGCATGACCTCGCCGATGGCGACGGGCTGGGCATAGTTCGCCACCGCCGAGACCCAGCCGCGCATGGCCGGCTCCACCGAGAGGAACTGGTTGCGCACGAGAATCTCGCCGGGTTTCAGCGCCGGCGGCTCATAGGCCTCGATGCGGAAGTGCTCGCTCTGCGGGATGCCGTCGGGACGGGCGGCGAGGACGACACGGCGGGAGGTGGGCATGGGCTGGGGCTCGCGAACAACCATCGAATTCAAACAAAAAGATGACCTATCGATACGTTGAATCTGATCGCATTACCTCAACATTCTCGTACCCATTGCGCTTCAGCATGAGCCGAACGGTATCTTCCGAAGTCTTGTTTTTTGGCCCAAGATATACCGTGCCGATAGAAGGCACGTCCACTTTCTCCAGTTTTATCCGCCGAAACGGTACAATGCGGTCGCGGAGAGGCCGAAAATCAAAGCCACTCCTAGTCTCTTCGTCGCCACTCATATTGTGCGAAATAAGGCGCCATTCGCGCTCATCGCAAAATGATGGATTTTTCATTGTAAACGCATCAAGATATACAATCAACGAAACTGGCAGAATTCGTCCCCACTGCCTCCTTCGCGCCTCGAACGATTCTTCGCTTTCGAGAATGCCTTTTACTGGCACTCGTGCCCCGCCGTTCCTGCAAATATCCGCGAACCATTGGACCGCTTGCGCAACTTTCTCGTCTTGCTTCTCTTTTTCGTAGATTATCTGACTAAGTGATGCATTGAATATGTCACCGCGGTCGCGCTTTAGCTCTCCAAGTTTTCGAAAGTAGTCTGCGTAGAAACCAACAGAAAAACCGCACCCATCCGATGCATATGAACGCCATTGCGTCAACAAATCGGGCTTCTCAGACATACAAAATGCAGCAGCTCCTATCTGACGTATCCCTATGTCCAGTGTTCGCTCAACATAATCTATCTGATCAGGACTGATCTGATTGATAGCAAGACCAGCGCGAATAATTCGCTTGATCCAAAGCCCCTCCTCGCTGTCATTGGACAAAGACAAATCCGAAACCCAGACCTCCCCACTCGCCAATATCGATGCGAAGGTTTCGTTGGAACAATAGTGATAGAGCAGCATTCTGCACCATATACCGAAATTGCGAATGCTGACAATGGCGGCCAAATCGCTGGTGAGTAGTAGCACATGCGTTCAATTGGGGATGCGGGCGATACAATTCCAAAATGACGGATAGTTGTGTCTTCACTGACGCGGTATATAGGTGTTCCGCATGAGTGATTTGACAGCAGGGAAGCTTCCAAGCTGCTTGCAACGCGACTTCCGCGCTTGCGACAGCGAGGGGCAGTCGGACTCTCTTCGTCCCACGCCCCCTACCTCCTCCTCCCCGTCAGCCCGATGACCGCGGACATCCCGGAATGGCCGGAGCCTTCCTGCAGTTCCGTCTCCTCCTCGGTGAGGGACAGATCGGCGAAGTCGCCAAAGGCCTCCTCCAGCATGGCGCGGGTGTAGAGGTTCTCGATCTGCTTCGGCCCGCCGGTGCCGTAGGCGAGCTGCTTCGGCGTATAGCCGACGATGATGAGCAGCCCGCCGGGCTTCAGCGCCCGCCGCATGCCGGCCCATTTCAGCGCCCGGCCATCGGGCGGTGAGAACTGGGTGAAGATCTCCGCCACAACGTCGAAGGCGGCCTCGGGGTAGTCCCAGGAATGGGCGTCCGCCTCGACGAAGGTGACGGCGACGCCGTGCTCGGCGGCAAGCCGCCGTGCCTTCGCCTGAGCCGTTGGCGAGAAGTCGGTGGAGACGACGTCGAGGCCCTGGCGGGCGAGCCAGACGCCGTTGCGCCCCTCCCCGTCCGCCACCGCCAGCGCCTTTCCGGACGCCGGCAGGAGCGGCTTGCATCGGGCGAGGAAGGGGTTCGGCTCGCGGCCGAAGCGGAACTCCGCTCCGGCGAAGCGTTCCTCCCACTGGTCGAAGCCGGGTGGTCTGGTCATGGCAGGAGCCTCAAAGCACCTTGTTGCTCGCCTTCACCGCTTCCGCCGTCTCGACATAGACCTTGCCGCCCATGGCGAGGAACTTCTCGCTCATCTGCGCCATGCCCTGCTCGGCGGTGAGTGCGTCGGCGCCGGCCACCGCCCGCTTGTCGGGATCGTTCAGCGTCGCGGCGTAGTCGCGCACATCCTGCGTGATCTTCATCGAGCAGAACTTCGGCCCGCACATGGAGCAGAAGTGGGCGACCTTGTGCGCCTCCTTCGGCAGCGTCTCGTCATGGTAGGCGCGGGCCGTGTCGGGGTCGAGGCCGAGGTTGAACTGGTCCTCCCAGCGGAAGTCGAAACGGGCGCGGGAGAGCGCGTCGTCGCGCAGCTGCGCTGCCGGGTGGCCCTTGCCGAGATCGGCCGCGTGGGCGGCGATCTTGTAGGTGATGACGCCGACCTTCACGTCGTCGCGGTTCGGCAGGCCGAGGTGCTCCTTCGGGGTGACGTAGCAGAGCATGGCGCAGCCGAACCAGCCGATCATGGCGGCGCCGATGCCGGAGGTGATGTGGTCGTAGCCCGGCGCGATGTCGGTGGTCAGCGGTCCGAGCGTGTAGAAGGGCGCCTCGCCGCACTCCTTCAACTGCTTGTCCATGTTGATCTTGATCTTGTGGATCGGCACGTGGCCGGGCCCCTCGATCATCACCTGGCAGCCCTTCTTCCAGGCGATCTGGGTGAGCTCGCCCAGCGTCTCGAGTTCCGCGAACTGGGCGGCGTCGTTGGCATCCGCGATGGAGCCGGGCCTGAGGCCGTCGCCGAGCGAAAACGACACGTCGTAGCGCCGCATGATGTCGCAGATCTCGTCGAAATGCTCGTAGAGGAAGCTCTCGCGGTGATGGGCGAGGCACCACTTGGCCATGATCGAGCCGCCGCGGGAGACGATTCCCGTCACGCGGTTGGCGGTGAGCGGCACATAGGCGAGGCGCACGCCGGCGTGGATGGTGAAGTAGTCGACGCCCTGCTCGGCCTGCTCGATCAGCGTGTCGCGATAGAGCTCCCATGTGAGCTTGACGGGATCGCCGCCGCACTTCTCCAGCGCCTGGTAGATCGGCACCGTACCGATCGGCACCGGCGAGTTGCGGATGATCCATTCGCGGGTGTTGTGGATGTTGCGCCCCGTCGACAGGTCCATGACCGTGTCGGCGCCCCAGCGGATCGACCAGACCAGCTTGTCCACCTCCTCCTCGATGGAGGAGGAGACGGCGGAATTGCCGATATTGGCGTTGATCTTCACCAGGAAGTTGCGGCCGATGATCATCGGCTCGAGTTCCGGGTGGTTGATATTGCAGGGGATAATGGCGCGGCCGCGGGCGATCTCCGAGCGGACGAACTCCGGGGTGATGAAGGCCGGGATCTCCGCGCCGAAGCTCTCGCCGTCGGCGATCTTCGCTTCCGCCCCTTCCAGCATCGCCTTGCGGCCGAGGTTCTCGCGCTCCGCGACGTAGATCATTTCCTTGGTGATGATGCCGGCTCGCGCAAACTCGTACTGGGTGATCGGCGCGTCGCCGACACCGCGCAGCGGCGGATTGGCGAGCGGGAAGGCGCGGGCGAGGTGCTTGCCGGCGTTGCCGTTGTCCTCGGGCTTCACCTCGCGGCCCGCATAGGCCTCGACGCCGCCGCGCTCCAGAACCCAGGAGGCGCGGGCGCGGGAGAGGCCCTTCTCCACGTCGATGACGACATTCGGATCGGTGTAGGGGCCGGAGGTGTCATAAAGGACGACGTTCGGCTCGCCGGCGCCGGCCTGGAGCTGGATCTCGCGCAGCGGCACGCGCAGGTCCGGGGCCGCCTCGGGGATTGCGAATATCTTGGTGGAGGCGGGCAGCGGACCGGTGGTAACGGCCGCCTTGATGTCCTTGACGGGGGCGTTCATGGGGCTTCCTCGAATGGTCTTATGGTGTGGGGGACTGCGGCCAGTAGCCGGCAATGGTGAGGATGGCGCCGAGGATCAGCCAGACGGCGGCGGCGATCTTCATCGCGCCGTCGCGGGCGATGAGGTCGCGGCCGATGGCGGCGGCGCGGTCGGGAGCGATGACGCGGATGCCGCCGCCCACCAGCATGGCAAGGCCGATGAGGGTGATGAGCGTCCGCCAGTCGGGGGCGACGACACGGTGCGCCAGCAGGATGGCGACGCCTGCGGTCAGGATCAGGAGCCCGGACAGGAAGACCAGCGCGGTGCTCTTGAGGAACTCGGCCGCCAGCGCCCGGTAGGCGCCCGGACTGACCAGCAGGCCGATTCCCACCGCCAGCATGATGGGGCCGATGAGCCTTGCGAGATAGACTGAAGTCAACATGGTGTCCCATCCCTCCGCCGGCATGACCCGGATCAGGTTCAAGGGTCGCTGCGGAGTTCCGGGCAGGAACGGTGCAGCCTCTCAGCCCCTTCGTCGGGGCCCCCCTTGGACAAGCCTCAAATTGGACCCTTGGCCGGCGAAGTCAAGCGGGGCGGCGCGGGGCAGGCCCGACGTCAGCCTGCCAGCACGGCCTTCTCCAGCGCCATGAAGGCGCGGGCGCGGTGCGAGAGGCCCTGCCCCTTCGGCGGCAGGCCGTGCTTTTCCTCCGCACTCATCTCGCCGAAGGTGAGGCTGTGACCATCAGGCAGGAACATCGGGTCGTAGCCGAAACCCCTGTCGCCGCGCGGCGGCCAGACCAGCGTGCCGAAGACGCGGCCCTCGAAGATCTGCTCGGGCCCATCAGGAAAGGTCAGGGCCAACGCCGAGACGAAACGGGCCTTCGCGCCGGTGGTGACGACGCCGCGCAGGGTCAGTTCGCGGTCGACGCGGGCCATTGCGGCGGCGAAGTCGCGCGGATTGCCGGCCCAGTCGGCGGTGAAGAGGCCCGGCGCGCCATCGAGCGCATCGATGGCGAGGCCGGAATCGTCGGCAATGGCGGCAAGCCCTGTGGCTTCGGTCGCCGCCCGCGCCTTGAGCGCGGCGTTCTCGGCATAGAGTGTGCCGGTCTCGGCCGGCTCCGGCAGCCCGAGCTCCCCGGCGGAAACGAGGTCGATACCGTGCGGAGCCAGCAGGTCGCGAAACTCGGCGAGCTTGCCCTTGTTGTGGGTAGCGACGACGAGGCGGGTGCCGGGGCCGATCCGCGCGCTCATGCCACCGCCGTCTTCTGAAGGTCGACGAGACGGACGCAGCCGGCGCGGGCGAGCGACAGGAGGTTGAGGAGCTCGGCCTCGGTGAAGGGCGTCTTCTCCGCCGTGCCCTGGATCTCGACGATCCCACCGGCGCCGGTCATGACGAAATTGGCGTCGGTATCGGCTTCCGAATCCTCGGCATAGTCGAGGTCGAGCACCGGCGTGCCCTGATAGATGCCGCAGGAGACCGCCGCGACATGGTCGCGGATCGGATTGGTCTTCAGCATGGACCGCGCCGTCATCCAGGCGATGCAGTCGTGCAGCGCCACCCAGGCGCCGGTGATGGCGGCGGTGCGGGTGCCGCCGTCGGCCTGGATCACGTCGCAGTCGAGGGTGATCTGCCGCTCGCCCAGCGCCTGCAGGTCGACGACCGTGCGCAGCGACCGGCCGATCAGGCGCTGGATCTCCTGCGTCCGGCCCGACGGCTTGCCGGAGGTCGATTCGCGCCGGGTGCGCTCCAGCGTGGCGCGCGGCAGCATGGAATATTCCGCCGTCACCCAGCCGCGGCCCTGGCCGCGCAGCCACGGCGGCGGCTTTTCCTCGAGCGAGGCCGTGCAGAGCACGTGGGTGTTGCCGAATTTCACGAAGCAGGAGCCTTCCGCGTAGCGGGCGACGGCGCGCTCCAGCGAGACGGGGCGGAGCGCATCGGGTTCGCGCTTGGAGGGACGCATGGCGGGTTCCGTTCTTGTCTCGGGGTCGGGGGGTCTTAGGGCGCAAAGCCCGGCGCGGCAAGGACGGCGTCGGGCGCCAGCGGCCGCATTCCATTTTGCAATGCGGCAGATGGCGCTTGAACAATGCCGCGCCAGCGACCAGATTTGGCGTGGAGGTCGCCCCTTGTCCGCCGAAGTTCCGCGTTCCAGCCCGCATCTGTCCGCCGCCGCGAACTCCGCGCTGGCCAAGCTCGACGAGCGCTCGCGGGAGATCTTCCGCCAGATCGTGGAGAGCTATCTGGCGACCGGCGAGCCCGTGGGGTCGCGCAACCTGTCGAAGATCCTGCCGATGACCCTGTCGCCGGCCTCGGTGCGCAACGTCATGCAGGATCTCGAGGAGGCCGGCCTCATCTTTGCGCCGCACACCTCGGCGGGACGCCTGCCGACCGAGACGGGACTGCGCTTCTTCGTCGACGCCCTGATGCAGTTCGGCGATCTCGCCGCCGACGAGCGCAACGCCATCGAGGCGCAGGTCGCCGCCTCCGCCCGCGACCATTCGTTCGAATCCGTGCTGGCGGACGCAACCCAGCTTCTGTCCGGCATGTCGCGCGGCGCCGGCGTCGTTCTCACCTCCAAGAGCAACGTCCGCCTCAAGCACATCGAGTTCGTCCGCATCGAACCGGAGCGCGCCCTCGTCGTGCTGGTCTCCGAGGACGGCCAGGTCGAGAACCGTCTCGTGCCCATCCCGGCGGGCCTGCCGCCCTCCGCGCTGGTCGAGGCCTCCAACTTCCTCAACGCCCACATCCGCGGCCGGACGCTCGCCGAGGCGCGCACCGAGATGCAGAAGAGCCTCGAGCAGGCCCACAACGAACTGGACGGCCTGACCCAGAAGCTGGTCGAGGCCGGGTTCGCCTCGTGGTCGGGAGGCGAGCCGTCCGACCGCAAGCTCATCGTGCGCGGCCAGGCGAACCTGCTCGGCGATCTGAGGGCCATGGAGGACCTGGAGCGTATCCGCCTCCTGTTCGATGATCTGGAATCGAAGCGCGAACTCGTCGACCTGCTCGGCCGCGCCGAAACCGCTGAAGGCGTGCGCATCTTCATCGGCTCGGAGAACAAGCTGTTCTCGCTGTCGGGCTCGTCCATGGTGGTGGCGCCCTATCGCGACGCCGAGCGCCGCATCGTCGGCGTCCTCGGCGTCATCGGGCCGACCCGCCTGAACTATGCGCGCATCGTGCCGATGGTGGACTACACGGCCAAGGTTCTCTCCCGCCTCATTACCTGACCCGATCTGCCTCATTGTCGCCGGGCTGCAATCGGACCATGCTTGAGTGCCGTTGACGGTGGGGAAGTCTCCCTCCGCGCGCAGTGATGGAGGAAGCCCGCATGAGCGGCAGGTTCACCTGGAACGAGCTGATGACCAACGACATCGCCAGGACGAAGGCCTTTTATGGCCAGACCCTGGGGTGGACCTTCGATCCGTTCCCGATGCCGGACGGTGAATACTGGATCGCCAAGGCTCCGGACGGCACGCCGGCTGCCGGCATCATGCCGATGGACCCGCAGGACACCGAATCGCAGCCGGGCTGGCTCGCCTATGTGCAGGTCGACGACCTCGACCGCGCCGTCATGGCGGTGACCAGCGCCGGCGGCCAGATCCTGCAGCCGGCGATGGACATCCCCAATGTCGGCCGCATCGCCGTGATCGAGGATCCGGCCGGAGCCGTGATCGGCCTGATGAAGCCGGTCGGCGCGCCGACGAGCTGAGCTTTCGCTCGAACGATGGATACGCAATGCCCGGCCTCGCGCCGGGCATTGTTGTGTCAGGCGCGCTCACTCCGGCGTCGTCACCCGGCGCAGCGTCAGGTTGATGCGCCCGCCATCCTTCAGAAGCGTGCTCGTGCCCGGCAGGATCCGGTCGACGCCGTGATGGGCCAGGCGCGCCGCGCCGCCAAAGACCAGCACGTCCCCGGAAGCAAGCTTCACCGAGGCGGTCTTGCCGCCGCGCTCCGTGCCGCCGATGCGGAAGAGCCCGGTCTCGCCCAGCGAGATGGAGACGACCGGCGCAGCCAGATCCTCCTCGTCGCGATCCTGGTGCAGGCCCATGCGGGCGCCGGGTCCATACCAGTTGACGAGGCAGGCCTCGGGCAGGTGCGGATAGCCTGCCACCACTTCCCAGATCGCCAAGATCGAGGCCGGAATGGCCGGCCAGGGCTCGCCGGTCTCCGGATGCAGCGGCTGGTAGCGATAGCCCGCCCTGTCGGACACCCAGCCGAGTGCGCCGAGATTGGTCATGCGGACAGAGAACGGGCGGCCCGAACGCGGCATGACCGGCTGGAACAGCGGCGCGCGGGCGATCAGGCTCCGCAGGGTTTCGACCAGATCGCGCTGGCCGGCGGGATCGAGATAGCCGGGATGCCAGGTGCATCCTGGAACCACCGCCACCGCCGTCATTGCTGCGGCGCGGGCGCCGGTTGCGGCCGCGGCCGTGCCGGCCGGCGTGCCGGCGGCGCATCGGACGGCGGACCCCCGACCCGTGCCGCGAGGTTCTCGGCCCGCGCCTCGGTGAACTTCAGCGCGCAGAAGGCCGGGCCGATGTCGGAGGTGCCGTAGTTGCGGCACAGCCGCTCGCGATTGGCCGGAAAGCCCGCCTGCTCCTGCAGGAACTGGCGGCCCTCGGGGGTGGTGCGCAGCCGCGCCTGGAGAATGCGGCGGGCGTCGTTGAGCTTGCGCTCGGCGACGCCGCGCGCCCGCTCGATCTCGCGGTCCGAGGTGATCTCGCGGTCGTTGGGACCCCACAGCCCGGTCGGGTCGACGACGCAGTCGTCGAAGGTGCAGGCCCCGCCGGGCGCGGCGACGAAGGCGGCATCGGCCATCAGGTCGAGGGTGATGGTGCAGCCCGGAAAGGTCGCCTCGTAGCGGGCGAGGCCGTCGGGCCGTCCCAGCGGCTTGAGCGGGATCGGCTGGCCGCCATTGAGGTTCGGCGTGCAGATGTTGCGGATATCGTTGCCCCGCCGCCCGATCACGCCCTGGGCGACGATCGTGTAGGTCGGCTGGGCCGGCGGCCCCGCGCGCGAGATGACGAGCGAGCCATGCTGGCCGAGGAAGCGCAACGTCCGGCCCGGCAGCCCCTCTTCCCAGCGCCGGAGCGGCGGGCCCGTAACAGTGCGCGGCACCAGCGGATTGGACGCGTCGCCCGGCCCGCGCGGTGCGGTCGAACGACCCGGGGCCGTCGCTCCCTGCGGGGTCGGGGCTACCGCGCCGGGAAGCTGCAACTGCGCGAGCGCCTGCCCGCCACCGGAGGCGGCAAGGACGAGGGACAAGAGCAGGGCGGCGCGACGCGGCATGAATCATCCAGGAATGTGAATGCGACACATAACCCGGCCGGGAGTGACGGTCACCCGTCCGTGATCATCTTCTGCGCTTCGCCGTCTCATGTTGCGCCAGGGACGCACCTGACGCGACGCGTCGGCCGGGCTCTGGAGGCGCGATTCCTTCACACCGATGTGACGGTGGCGCTTGCGGCGCCATGACGCCCCCCCTATATCCGGCGCAACCGGCGGAAAGCGGCAAGCTCTTGCGGTTTCCCGCCATGCCAACACCAGCTTGCAAACCCCAGCTTGACGAAGGGGTCGGCGCAGGTGGTCCGGGCGGAAATCCCTCTCCGTCCATGGACTGTCAGCGTCACGGGTGCTTCGGGCCCGGCCGACCCGCTTGAGAAGGAGAAGACCATGGGCAAGGTCATCGGTATCGACCTCGGAACGACGAATTCCTGCGTGGCGGTCATGGAAGGCACCACGCCGAAAGTCATCATCAATTCGGAAGGCGCCAACACGACGCCGTCCATCGTCGCCTTCACCGACGAGGAGCGCCTCGTCGGCCAGCCGGCCAAGCGCCAGGCTGTGACGAACCCCGAGCGCACCATCTTCGCGGTGAAGCGCCTCATCGGCCGCCGCTTCGACGATCCGACGGTCACCAAGGACCAGAAGCTCGTCCCCTACAAGATCGCCCGCGCCGGCAACGGCGACGCCTGGGTCGAGGTGGAGGGCAAGACCTATTCGCCCTCGCAGATTTCCGCCTTCACGCTGATGAAGATGAAGGAGACGGCGGAGGCCTATCTCGGCCAGACCGTCGATCAGGCCGTCATCACGGTTCCCGCCTATTTCAACGACGCCCAGCGTCAGGCCACCAAGGACGCCGGCAAGATCGCCGGCCTCGAGGTGCTTCGCATCATCAACGAGCCGACGGCGGCCGCTCTCGCCTATGGCCTCGACAAGAAGACCACCGGCACGATCGCGGTCTATGACCTCGGCGGCGGCACGTTCGACGTGTCGATCCTCGAGATCGGCGACGGCGTCTTCGAGGTGAAGTCGACCAACGGCGACACGTTCCTCGGCGGCGAGGACTTCGACATGCGCCTCGTCGACTACCTGGCGGCCGAGTTCCAGAAGGAACAGGGCATCGACCTGCGCAAGGACAAGCTCGCCCTGCAGCGCCTGAAGGAAGCCGCCGAGAAGGCCAAGATCGAGCTGTCGTCCTCGACGCAGACCGAGATCAACCTGCCCTTCATCACGGCCGACGCCTCCGGTCCGAAGCACCTGCAGTTGAAGCTCACCCGCGCCAAGTTCGAGGCGCTGGTCGATGATCTCATCCAGCGCACCATGGAGCCCTGCAAGAAGGCTCTGAAGGATGCCGGCATCTCGGCGGGCCAGATCGACGAGGTCGTTCTCGTCGGCGGCATGACCCGCATGCCGAAGGTGCAGGAGGTCGTGAAGCAGTTCTTCGGCAAGGAGCCGCACAAGGGCGTCAACCCGGACGAGGTCGTCGCCATCGGCGCCGCCATCCAGGCCGGCGTTCTGCAGGGCGACGTGAAGGACGTTCTCCTCCTTGACGTGACCCCGCTGTCGCTCGGGATCGAGACGCTGGGCGGCGTGTTCACGCGCCTCATCGACCGCAACACCACGATCCCGACCAAGAAGAGCCAGGTCTTCTCCACCGCCGACGACAACCAGAACGCGGTGACGATCCGGGTCTTCCAGGGCGAGCGCGAGATGGCGGCCGACAACAAGATGCTCGGTCAGTTCGACCTGATGGGCATCCCGCCGGCTCCCCGCGGCGTGCCGCAGATCGAGGTCACCTTCGACATCGACGCCAACGGCATCGTCAACGTCCAGGCCAAGGACAAGGGCACCGGCAAGGAGCAGCAGATCCGCATCCAGGCCTCCGGTGGCCTCTCCGACGCCGACATCGAGAAGATGGTGAAGGACGCCGAGGCCCACGCTGCCGAGGACAAGCAGCGCAAGGAACTCGCCGAGGCGAAGAACCAGGCCGACGGCCTCGTTCACTCGACCGAGAAGGCTCTCGCCGAACATGGCTCCAAGGTCGCCGAAGGTGACCGCAAGGCCATCGAGGACGCGCTGGCGGCCGTGAAGGAAGCGGTGAAGGCCGAGGACGTCGAGAGCCTCAAGGAGAAGACCAACGCCCTGGCGCAGGCCTCCATGAAGCTCGGCGAGGCCATGTATGCGGCCCAGCAGGACGAGGCCGGCGCCGAAGGCGCCGAGCCGAAGAAGGACGACGTCGTCGATGCCGACTTCACGGAAGTGAAGGACGACAAGAAGAAGAGCGCGTAAGGCCTGACCGGCCTTTTCATCGAGCCCCCGGACACCGATCCGGGGGCCTTCGCTTGACGAGGGGCTAAAGCGACTGTCGATGTCCAAGCGCGACTATTACGAGACACTGGGCGTCGGCCGCGACGCCGACGATGCGGCGCTGAAATCCGCCTTCCGCAAGAAGGCGATGCAGTATCACCCCGACCGCAACCCCGACAACGCCGAGGCCGAGGCCCAGTTCAAGGAGCTGAACGAGGCCTATCAGGTGCTGTCCGACGGGCAGAAGCGCGCCGCCTACGACCGCTTCGGCCACCAGGCCTTCGAGAATGGCGGCGGAGGCGGCCATCCCGGCTTCGGCGGCGACTTCGCCTCCTCCATGTCGGACATCTTCGAGGAGCTGTTCGGCATGGGCGGCCGGCGGCGCGGGGCCGGCGGCCGCGAGCGCGGCGCGGACCTGCGCTACAACATGGACATCACGCTGGAGGAGGCCTTCACCGGCAAGGCCGCCCAGTTGCGGATTCCAACCACGGTCTCCTGCGAGGCCTGTTCCGGCACCGGCGCCAAGCCGGGCTCCAAGCCAAAGACCTGCGGCACCTGCGGCGGCCACGGCCGCGTGCGCGCCTCGCAGGGCTTCTTCTCGGTGGAGCGCACCTGCCCCACCTGCCAGGGCCGCGGCCAGGTCATCGAGGACCCCTGCGCCAACTGCACGGGCTCCGGCCGCATCACCAAGGAGCGCGTGCTCTCGGTGAACATCCCCGCCGGCGTCGAGGACGGCACCCGCATCCGGCTTGCCAACGAGGGCGAAGCCGGCTTCCGTGGCGGCCCCTCCGGCGACCTCTACATCTTCCTCTCGATCCAGCCGCACGCCTTCTTCCAGCGCGACGGTCAGGACCTCTACTGCCGCGCCCCGGTCTCCATGGTCACGGCGGCGCTGGGCGGCGCCTTCGAGGTGCCGACCATCGACGGTGGCCGGGCGCAGGTGAAGGTTCCCGAGGGCACCCAGTCCGGCAAGCGCTTCCGCCTCTCCGGCAAGGGCATGCCCGTTCTGCGCTCCAAGGCGGTCGGCGATCTCTACGTGCAGGTCGACGTGGAAACGCCCCGCGCGCTGACCAGGCGCCAGAAGGAGCTGCTTGCCGAGTTCGAGAAGGAGAGCTCGAAGGACACCCAGCCGGAGACGGCCGGCTTCTTCGCCAAGGCCAAGGCCTTTTGGGACGGGCTGGCGAAGGAAGGCTGATCCCGGCCGCGGGTCGGCGCATCCCTCGCCACCGCCATCAACCGTTGCCAACAAAAAAGCCGGGCCCAGTGCCCGGCTTTCGTGTGTCTCGGCGGCTGCCGCTTACTGCGTCAGGCCCGCGCCGCCCGGAAGCGTTCCGCCGGTCTCGGCCATGCGCTGGCGATAGAGCGCGGCGAAGTCGACCGGGTCCAGATAGAGCGGCGGGAAGCCGCCGTCGCGGGTCGCGTTGGCGATGATCTGGCGGGCGAAGGGGAAGATCAGGCGCGGGCACTCGATCAGCACGATCGGATGCACGGCCTCCTGCGGCACGTTGGCGATGCGGAAGATGCCGCCATAGACGAGTTCGAACTTGAAGAGCGTCATCTCCTTGGTCTTGGCGTCGCCCTCGATGGTGAGCTCGATCTGGAACTCCTGCTCGCTCATCGGATTGGCGTTGACGTTGATCTGGATATTGATCGCCGGCTGGTCGCTCTGCGGCATCAGCGAGCGGGGCGCGTTGCGGTTCTCGAAGGAGAAGTCGCGCACATACTGCGCCAGCACGTTCAGCTGCGGGGCCGCTTCGAGGGCGGTATCGCCGTTCGGGTTCATCGAAAGTCTCCGGTGGCGCCGCAGACGGGGCGGCTTCGGGTGGCAGTCATGGCGTGGCGCGCTCGCTAGCACGCACGGCGCGGAGGGGCAAGGCGGAGGGGTGCCGGATCAGCCCTGGCCAGGGGGCCGGAGCCGCGGATCGGCGGGCGGGGGACGACGCTCCTCGCGCCAGTCCTCGGGCTCGAGGTCGACGACGCCGGGGGGCGTTGGCCGCTGCCCCGTCGTCGTGACGCCGCCGCCGGCGAACAGCCCCATGAGGGCCGGCACGAGCAGCACCAGCGCGATGACGTCCGTGACGAAGCCGGGAATGGCGAGGAGCAGGCCGGCGAAGGCCGTCAGCAGGCCGCTGCGCGCCGCGTCACCGCTCACCAGAACGACGCCGCCGGAGCGCATCACCTGCGAGAACAGGAGGCTCGCCCCACCCTTGAGCAGCATGATGCCGAGGAAGGATGTGGCGACGACACCGAACAGTGCGCCGAAGAAGCCGATCTTGCCCGCGACGAAGAAGAACGTCGCGAATTCTAGGAACGGCAGCGCGATCAGGCCGAGCACGAGCCAGCGCAATTGGATCATCTCAAATCCTCCGCCGCCATAGCTGGCCCTTCCCGCCGCCGGCCGCAAGATGCCGACCCGTCGCAGAACTTCTTGGGGCGCCCAGTAGGCGTTCGGCAGCGGAACGGCTGGAATGCCCCACCCTTACCCTCCCCTCGCTGCGCGGGGAGAGGGTAAGGGTGGGACATCCCTGGCAAAGCCTCAGCTCGCCGGAGGCGTGCGGCCCGCCAGCACCTCGCCCATCACCCCCATGTCGAGGTTGTGGCCGGAGAGGATGACGCCGGCCGTGCGCCCGGTGAGCGAGGCCGCGTCCTTCGCCAACGCCGCAAGGGCAGCGGCGCCCGCGCCCTCCGCCGCATTGTGGGTGTCGGTCCAGTAGATGCGGATGGCCTCCGCGATCTCGTCCTCGGAGACCTCGACGCAGCGCGCCACTCCCTTCGCGATCATCGCCAGAGCTTCGGCATTGGGAATGCGCACCGCCATGCCGTCGGCGAAGCTCGCAGCCGTGTTGGTCTCCACCACATGACCGACCGCCAGCGAGCGCGCATAGGCCGGCGCGTTCTCGGCCACCACGGCGACCACCTCGGTCTTCAGGCCAAGGAGATCGCGCGCCGAGATGACGCCGCAGATGCCCGAGCCAAGGCCGATCGGCACATAGACCACATCGAGGTCGGGATGGGCGGTGAAGAGCTCAAGCGCATAGGTGCCGACGCCCATGACGAGATCGCGCTGGAACGAGGCGGCGAATTCGTAGCCGCGCTCGGCGGCGATCTCCGCGGCCCTCTGGCGCGCCTCGTCGAAGTCGCGGCCATGCTCGATGATCTCCGCGTCGAAGGCCCGCATGGCGGCGTTTTTCTCGACCGAATTGCCGTGCGGCACGACGATGACAACCGGCAGCCCGGCGCGACGGGCGGCGAAGGCGAGGCTCTGGCCATGATTGCCGCGCGTTGCCGAGACGATGCCCTTCACTTCAGGGCGCTCGCGCTTCAGGCGATCGACATAGACGAGCCCTCCACGCACCTTGAAGGCGCCGATGGGCGTGTGGTTCTCGTGCTTGACGACGACGGGGAGGCCGAAGCGTTCCGCCAAGAGCGGCCAGGCGAAGGCCGGCGTCGGCGGCATGGCCGCAAGCACGACGGCGTGGGCGGCGTGGAGGTCGTCGAGGGTGAAAGGGGTCATGGGTCAGGCCGCCCGCGCCGGGAAGACGCCGGCCCGGCCGAGAGCCGAGGGCAGCGGCTTGCCGAGCACGCCGGACAGCCAGCGCGAGGTGTCGAGCAGCGTGTCGATGTCGAGCCCGGTCCGGATGCCCATGCGGTTGAAGACATAGACGAGGTCCTCGGTCGCGACATTGCCGGTGGCGGCGGGTGCGAAGGGACAGCCGCCGACGCCGCCGGTGGAGGCGTCGAGGAAGTCGACGCCCGCCTCCACCGCCGCGATGGAGTTGGCGATGCCGGTGTTGCGGGTGTCGTGGAAATGGCAGCGCCACTTGACGGTAGAGGACAGCGCCCTCGCCCGCCGCAGCATCTCGGTGACCTGCGGCGGCACGGCACAGCCGATCGTGTCGGCGAAGCCGATGTCGAAGGGGTCGCTCTTCAGGAGTTCCTCGACGATGGCCATGACCCGTTCGACCGGAACCTCGCCGTCGAAGGGGCAGCCGAAGGAGGTGGCGAGCGAGATGGACATGGGCAGTCCGGCGGCGCGTGCGATGGCCGCGACCTCCCGCGTGCCGTTCACCAGATCGGCCACCGAGGCGTTCTGGTTGCGGTTGGCGAAGGTCTCGGAGGCGACGACGACATAGTTGATCTGCGTGCACTTCGCCGCCACGGCGCGGTCGGCGCCGCGGGCGTTGAGCGCAAGGCCGATCAGGTTGCGATCGGCATAGCGCGGGGCGAGGCCGGCCATGACGGCTTCGGCGTCGGCCATCTGCGGCACGCGCTTCGGATTGGCGAAGGACACCGCCTCGACATGGCGGAAGCCGGCGGCGAAGGAGCGCTCGACGAGCGAGATCTTGTCCTCGGTCGAGACCATGACCTTCTCGTTCTGCAGCCCGTCGCGCGGGGCAACCTCGATGATCTCAACGGAACGCGGCGTGTCGGTCATGGCATCCTCCGGCCGGCAGTTGTCGGCAATGACGGGAACCATGGCAAGACGGCCGGATGGCGGCAGGTCCCGCGCCATGGCATAGCTTCGCACTCCGCCACCGGCGGCAAGAACGGAACGACACGAGGATAACCGCATCCATGGCCACGGCACGCGCAGTCCAGCTTCATGCCTTCGGCGAGCCGGAGGTGATGGGGATCGAGACCCTCGAACTGCCGCCGCCCGGTCCCGGCGAGGTGCAGATGCGCCAGACCGCCGTCGGCTTCAACTTCATCGACGTCTACCAGCGCCGCGGCACCTATCCTCTGCCGACCCCGACCGGTCTCGGCCACGAGGCGGCGGGCGTGGTGGAGGCCGTCGGGCCGGGCGTCGGCGCCTTGAGGCCCGGCGACCGCGTCGCCTATATCAATGCCGGCATCGGCGCCTATGCCGACCGCCGCAACGTGCTTGCCGAGAGGCTGGTGCGACTTCCGGACAGCGTCAGCGACGAGGCGGCGGCCACCCTCATCTTCAAGGGCCTGACGGCGCAGTATCTGCTGCGCAAGACGCACCGCGTCGCCCCCGGCGACCTCATCCTCGTCCATTCGGCCGCGGGGGGCGTCGGCCAGATCCTCGTGCGCTGGGGCAAGGCGCTCGGCGCCGAGGTGATCGCCACGGCAGGCGGCCCGGAGAAATGCGCCCTGGCGAAGCGCATCGGCGCCGATCACGCCATCGACTACCGCCAGCCCGACTGGCCGGACGCCGTTCTCGCCGCGACCGGCGGCCGCAAGGCGCGTGTCGTCTATGACGCGGTGGGCAAGGATACCTTCCTGAAGTCGCTCGACTGCATCCAGCCCTTCGGCCTCATGGTCTGCTACGGCGCGGCATCGGGTCCGGCCCCTGACATCAATCCGGAGCTGCTCATCAAGAAGGGCTGTCTCTTCCTGACGCGCCCCTCGGTCTTTCCGCACAATGCCGACCCGGGCGTGTTTCGCGAGAACGCCGCCGAGCTCTTCGCCGCCATCGCGGCGGGCCACGTGGCCGTCGACATCGGCGCGCGGTTCCGGCTGGAAGCAATCGCGGAGGCCCATCGGGTGGCGGAGGCGCGGGCGACGACAGGAGCGATCCTCATCACGCCCTGACGGCGGGGGTCAGAAGCGAAGCCCTGCACCGATCGAAGTGCGTCCTTCGAGGCTCGCCATAGCATCGAGCGGACGCGAGATGCGTTCGCCTCTCGCTTCGCTCGCACCTCAGGATGAGGGGGATTGTGACTGGCACATGGGCTTTGGAAGCGCGATCGTGCTGTTTCAGCCGACGCGGATGCAACGCACACCCATCCTCATCCTGAGGTGCGAGCGAAGCGAGCCTAGAAGGACGCAATTCGCCGATGCAACTCACGTCCCCCGCGGCTTGGCGCGATGCGTCGCCGAGGCGGCGGCGGGATCGTCGGGCCAGGGGTGGCGGGGATAGCGACCCTTCATCTCCGACTTCACCGCCTGGTAAGACCCCTTCCAGAACCCGGGGAGGTCGCGCGTCACCTGCACCGGCCGGTGCGCCGGCGACAGCAGTTCCACCACCAGCGGGATCTTGCCCCGCGCCACGCTCGGATGCACAGCGAGGCCGAACAGCTCCTGCACGCGGATCGACAGGACCGGCTCCTCGCCCTCATAAGTGATGGGGTGGCGCTGGCCTGACGGGGCGTCGAAATGGCTCGGCAGGTCCGCCTCGATCCGCCGCTTCACGTCCCACGGCACCAGTTGGTCGAGAGCATTGCCGAGATCATCGCCGCCGACCTGCGACAGCGCCGTCCGTCCCACGATGTGGGGCGCCAGCCAGTCGACGGCCGTCGCGGCGAGGGCCTGATCGGAGAGGTCCGGAAAGCTCTCGTCCACCCGCCGCAGGAAGGAGACTCGGTGGCGAAGCGCGAGTTGCGCCTTCGTCCACGGCAGGCGGTGGATACCAAGCTGCGCAATGCCCTCGGCAAGCGCCTTCGCGCTGGCCTCATCCGCGGGAACGGCCAGCGTCTGCTCGCCAAGGCTCACCAAGCCGATGCGGCGCGAGCGCCGCGCCCTCAGCGCCGCCGCCGTCCTGTCGAAGGTCACCTCCTCGCGCGTCTCGATTCGGGTTGCAAACCCCTCCTCGATCTCGGCGAGGCTGATGGGCGCAGCGGACAGGATGCGCGCCCGCGCCGCAACGCCGCCGATCTCTGCCACGGCGAGGAAGGTCTCGCGCGCCAGCGGCGAGGCCGGATCGACGGAGCCGCCACGGCCATTGGCGAGAACAAAATCGCCATCCTTGCCGCGGGCGCGGGCGATGCGGTCGGGGAAGGCCAGCGCCAGCACGGCTCCCGCCCGCTCCGGCCCCGAGCCGATGTCGGCCGCCGACTTCACCTCGCGCAGCCAGCCGCCTGCCATACGCCGCGCATCCTCGGCCCGGCGCGAGCGATCCGACCGGAAGCGGTCGAGCCGGTGGCCGAGATGGATGTCGTCGCCGCCAAGGCCTCTTTCTGACACCAGCAGCGCGAGGTCGGCGGCGAGCCGCCCCTCGCCGCGGCGGGCGGCGTCCACCACCATGCGCGCAAGGCGCGGACTGAGCGGCAGGCCGCGCAGCAGCTTGCCCTCGCCGGTGATGCGGCCGTCGGCATCGAGCGCACCGAGGCTTTCGAGCATGGCGCGCGCCTCGGTGAGCGCCGGCTTCGGCGGCGGGTCGAGGAAGGCGAGGCTCGCCGGATCGGTGACCCCCCAGGCGGCGCAGTCGAGCATGAGCGACGAGAGATCGGCCGCAAGAATTTCCGGCGTCGCATAGGCCGGGAAGGCGCCCTCCTGCGCCTCGTCCCACAGCCGGTAGCAGATGCCGGGCTCGGTTCGTCCGGCGCGGCCGCGGCGCTGGTCGGCGGCGGCGCGGGAGACGCGCACGGTCTCGAGGCGCGTCAGGCCGAGATCGGGCTCGAAGCGCGGGACGCGGGCGAGCCCGGAATCGACCACGACGCGCACCCCCTCGATGGTCAGCGAGGTCTCGGCGATGGCGGTCGCCAGAACCACCTTGCGGCGGCCCGGCGGCGCCGGTTCGATGGCGCGGTCCTGCTCGGCCCGGTCGAGTGCGCCGAAGAGCTGGACGATATCGACGGCCGGGTCCTTCACCGTGGCGGCGAGAAGGTCGGCGGTGCGGCGGATCTCGGCCGCGCCGGGGAGGAAGACGAGCGCCGAGCCGGTCTCCTCGGCAAGTGCCCGCCGCACCACCCGCGCCACCTCGTCCTCAAGCCGCGCGCTCGGATCGCGGCCGACATGGCGCGTTGTCACCGGAAATGCCCGGCCTGCGCTCTCGACGACCGGCGCGTCGGCAAGGAGCTTCGCGACACGCGCGCCGTCGAGCGTCGCCGACATGACGAGGATGCGCAGGTCCTCCCGCAAGGCGCCCTGAGTGTCCAGCGCGAGGGCGAGGCCGAGATCGGCGTCGAGGCTTCGCTCGTGGAACTCGTCGAAGAGCACGGCCGCAACGCCGGTCAGCGCGGGATCATCAAGGATCATGCGCGTAAAGATGCCTTCGGTGACGACCTCGACGCGGGTGCGGGCCGACACCTTCGAGCCGAAACGGACGCGCAGGCCGACACGCCCACCCACGTCCTCGCCCAGCGTCCTCGCCATGCGGTCGGCGACGGCGCGGGCGGCGATGCGGCGCGGCTCGAGGACGAGGATCTTGCCCGTCCCGCTCCAGGACTCGTCCATCAGCACCAGCGGTACGCGCGTCGACTTGCCGGCGCCGGGAGGCGCCACCAGCACAGCGCGCGGCGAGGCCGCGAGAGCGGCTTTCAGGGCCGGCAGGGCCTCGTCGATGGGGAGGGCGGAAAGGGACACGCCGGGCGTTTACGGTTCCTTCACCGCGTCCGCAAGCGGGACAGGTTGGAATGGCACGAAACCCGCGTCCGGGCCTCCGCCTTGCGATGTCTCCGGCAAGGGCCGACGGATGTTCCGGAATGGGACGGCGGCGCGCCCGCCGGGATGTGGACGCATCCTGGCACAGGACCCGTCCGGATCACGGCTGCCGCCATCCAAGAGCGGCGCCGCCGGGCGGCGGGGCGGCCAGTCCCCAATGCTCCTCATGGCCGCCCCCATGGAACGGCCCGCGGGCGCCGCCGCGGGCCGTTCTCATGTTCAGGGGAGGTGCCGCGCAGCCGATGCGGCTTGCAGAACCCGGGGTGCTTTGGCTATGGTCCCGACCCTCAGCGGGTGTAGTTCAATGGTAGAACGGCAGCTTCCCAAGCTGCATACGAGGGTTCGATTCCCTTCACCCGCTCCAGCTCTCCCTTCATCGTTGAACGGTCGTCGCGTCGTTCCTGTCGGGTAGCGCAGCCTCGCCATCGTTCCTCACCTCCGGCTTCAGCGGCGTCAACCATTTCAGCGTGACCACCGTGAACACCGCGATCATCGCCGCGACGCCGTAGGCGCCGAGGCCGACGGCCGTGCCGATGGCGCCCGTCGCCCAGAGGCTGGCGGCTGTTGCCGTGCCCTTCACCGAGGCGCCCTGCTTGAGGATGGCGCCGCCGCCGATGAAGCCGATGCCGGTGATGAGGCCCTCGACGATTTTGCCCATGGCGTCTGGATGCGCGCCGTATTTCGCCTCCGCCGCCTGCACGAAGCCGCAGCAGGCAATAGCGACAAGCGGAAAGGTCCTCAGACCGGCGCTGCGATCTTCCTTCTCACGATCCCAGCCGATGGGCAGGACCAGCACATAGGCGATCGTCAGCGCCGTCAGATGCGGCAGCAGATCGGCCCGCAGCGTGGCCATCAGCAGGTCGAGCATGGAGGGTCTCCGGGAATCCCGCCGGTAACGCGGCACGCTCGGACACAGTTCCCCCCTTGCGGGTCTCAGCCGCCCGCCTCTGCAGCCTTCTCCGCGCGTCCCGCCGCCACCTGCGCGACCGCTGCGGGCAGTGCGATGGCGATGCCCACGAGGCTGGCCGTGAGGTTCGGCGCCATCAGCAGCAGACCCGAGAGCCCCAGCGACAGGCGCTGCCAGCGCGCCATCGGGGCGAGCGCATAGCCGGTGAGCGCCGCCGCCAGGATGAAGACGCCGAGCGCGCAGGTGGCCGCCGTCGTGGCGAAATCCCACCAGGTAAAGCCCTTGGTGACGATGAGCAGCGCTGGCCCATAGACGAAGACGAAGGGCACCAGCGCCTTGGCGAGACCGAGGCGGAAGGCCGTGTTGCCGGTCTTGAACGGATCGGCCCCCGCCATGCTGGCCGCCGCATAGGCGGCAAGCGCCACCGGTGGCGTGATGTCGGCGAGCACGCCGTAATAGAAGACGAAGAAGTGCGCGACGATGGGCTCGACGCCGAGCAGGGCCAGCGAGGGCGCGGCCACCGTCACCATGATGATGTAGTTCGCCGTCGTCGGCACGCCGGTGCCGAGCAGGATGCAGACGATCGCCGTCATCACCAGCGTGAAGAACAGCGTCATGCCCTTGGCGTCGAAAGCCCAGGCCGGCAGGACCGAGCCGACGATGCCAGCGAGTTGGGCCGCGAAGCTCGTCACGATGTTGGAGATCTTGAAGCCGACACCGGTCAGCGTCACGACGCCGACGATGATGCCGACGGTGGCCGCCGCGGCGCCCACCGCGATGGCGTATTTGGCGCCGACCACGAAGGCGTCGGTCATGTCGGCGGTGAGGAACTTGCCCTCGGGATCGCGCAGGGCGAAGGCGGCGCAGACGGCGGCGACGCCGATCACGATGGCGACCGTCGCCCAGCCCTCCGAGAGCAGGCTTGCCGAGACCGCCGCGATCATCACCGCAAGAAAGCCGACGGCGACGACGGGGTTGCGCCTGGTGAAGCCGACCAGCACGCAGGCGGTGATGCCCCAGAAGGCGGCGAGATAGGGTGTGAAGCCGGAGAACAGCACCATGAGCAGGACGACGAGCGGAATGGCCGCCGGCCAGTCGCGGGCGATGACCTCGCCCGCCTTCGGCAGGTCGGCGACGGGCAGGCCCTTCAGGCCGTTCTTCTTCGCCTCGAAATGCACCTGCCAGAACACGCCGAAGAAGTGCATGGAGGCCGGGATGAGCGCCGCCAGCACGATGGACTGGTAGGGCAGGTTGAGGAACTCGATCATCAGGAAGGCGGCCGCCCCCATGATCGGCGGCGTGATCTGGCCACCGGTGGAGGCGGTGGATTCGATCGCGGCGGCCATGTGGCGCGGATAGCCGAGGCGCATCATGGCCGGAATGGTGAGCGAGCCGACGGTGACGGTGTTGGCGATCGACGACCCCGAGATCATGCCGAACATGGCCGAGCCGAAGATCGAGACCTTGGCGGGGCCGCCGGCATAACGGCCGGCGAGCGCGGTGGCGAGGTCGATGAACAGCCGGCCGAGGCCGATGCGCGTCGCCAGCACGCCGAAGAGCACGTAGTGGAAGACGTAGGTCGCCACGACGCCGAGCGCGATGCCGTAGATGCCGTTGCTGGTGAGGTAAAGGTGGTTGACCACCGAACTCCACGTGTTGCCGGGGTGGGCGAGGATGCCGGGGAGCGACTGCCCGTACATCGCATAGACCATCAGCGTGACGGCGATGATCGGCAGCGGCCAGCCGACGCTGCGGCGCGTCGCCTCCAGCAGCACGATGATGGCGATCGACGCCATAATAACGTCCAGGGGCTCGGGATTGCCGACCCGGAAGGCGAGATCGTCGTAGATCCACGGCATGTAGAGGCTGGCCACCACCGCGCCGGCCGCCATCAGCCAGTCGTAGATGGCGATGCCGCCGGGAGCCAGCACGCCGGCCTGCGGCGGGGTCTTGTGGTCGCGCTTCAGCAGCGGGAAGACGAGGAAGATAAGCCCCAGCACGAAGGCCATGTGGATGCCGCGATGGGTCGCCTCGCGCAGCAGGCCGAAACCGGCGGTGTAGTAGTGGAAGACGGAGAGGGTGAAGAGCAGACCCGCCACGATCCAGGCTGTCATCGGCAGCAGCGGCCGGAAGCGCACCTCCGAATCGAACTCCTCCTCCAGCTTCTGGAGGGCGTTCGGGTCCATCGCCTCGGTCTTCATAGCCGTCTCGCGGTTTCGGGGGGATCGTGCCGTCAGGAATGCGAAGGCCGCGCGGTAACCGCGCGGCCCATCGTGGTCAAGGCCTTGAGGCCATCGG
The DNA here is from genome assembly GCF_053471285.1 of Phreatobacter aquiterrae. Lineage (NCBI taxonomy): Bacteria > Pseudomonadati > Pseudomonadota > Alphaproteobacteria > Hyphomicrobiales > Phreatobacteraceae > Phreatobacter > Phreatobacter aquiterrae. Next base: position 206,889 of record NZ_JBJPHW010000007.1, read on the forward strand.
TGTCAGCGCAGCAGGCCGGCTTCCTTGTAGAAGCGGGCGGCGCCGTCATGCAGCGGGATGCCGAGGCCCTGGAGCGCGGTCTCCTTGCGGATCGCCTTGCCCTTGGCATGGCCGGCATCGAGCAGGGCGCGCGTCTTGTCGCTCCACAGCGCCTTGGTGACTTCATAGACGAGGTCGGCGCTCATCTTGGTCGAGGTCACCCACTGGGCGCCGACGGCGAGCGTCTTGACGCCCTTGACGTCCTTGTAGGCGTTGTCCGGGATCGCGTCCTCGGCGAAGAACTTGAACTCGGCCATGATCTTCTTCGCCGGCTCACCCTCGATCGGCAGCAGCTCGATGCCCGTCGTGGTGGCGAGTTCCGTCAGCGCCGCTGTCGGCCAGCCGGTCGTCATGAAGAAGGCGTCGAGACCGCCGTCCTTCAGCTTCTCGGCCGAGGGGCCGGGCTTCAGGTTCTCGGCGCGATACTCGCCGTCGCGGATGCCGTAGCCGGCGAGGATCGCCTTGGCGTTGATGATCGAGCCCGAGCCCGGCTCGTCGATCGAGATGCGCTTGCCCTTCAGGTCGGCGATCGAGCGGATGTTGAGGCCCTTCTTGACCACGACATGCAGGGATTCCGGATAGAGATTGGCGATGGCGCGCAGGATCTCCACCTTCGGGCGGCCCTGGTAGACGCCGGTGCCGGAATAGGCCCAGCTGGCGACGTCTGACTGGCTGAAGCCCGATTCCATGGCGCCGCCGACGATGCCGTTGACGTTGGCGACCGAGCCGTTGGTGGCCACCGCCGAGGCATCGACCGTCGCGCCCGAGATGGCGTTCGCGATGAGGCCGCCGATCGGATAGTAGGTGCCCGCCGTGCCACCGGTGCCGATGCGGAAGAACTGCTTGGCCTGGGCGAGAGCCGCGCCGGGCGCCAGCAGGGAGGCGAGGCCGGTAGCACCCGCCAGTGCCGTGAACTGCCTGCGGTCGATGGTCATGGTGTTGTCTCCACTCGTCTTGAACTGCGTATCCGCCAGCGCGAGGGCCGTCCGGAAAGCGCGCATGTGATCACATTGCCGGCAGGGAAGCCAGCGGCAGGCGCCCGTTCTGGGGACGAGCCGGCCATGCGTTGACAAAAGTGCTTGCCCGGCGGCGCGGGCCATGGCGGCATGGTCGCAAGGCGTCGGTGAGAGCGCGAGCGGAGGAACGCATGAAGCGGGTACAGGTCGTCATCATCGGCTCGGGGCCGTCCGGCCTCATGCTCGGGCACATCCTCCACCGCGCCGGCATCGAGGCCGTGATCCTGGAAAACCGCAGCCAGGACTATGTGCTGGCCCGCGTCCGCGCCGGCCTTCTCGAGCAGGGCTCGGTCGACCTCCTGCGCGAGAACGGTCTGTCGGGCCGGCTCGACCGCGAGGGCCTCGTCCACCGCGGCATGGCGCTCGCCTTCGACGGCGAGCGGCACCGCATCGATCTCTCCGGCCTGTCGGGCGGCAAGCTGGTCACCATCTACGGCCAGACGGAGGTCACCAAGGACCTGATGGATGCCCGCGCCACGCTGGGGGCCACGACCGTCTATGAGGCGCAGGACGTCACGCCGTACGATTTCGACGGGCCGAACCCGCGCGTGACCTATGCGAAGGACGGCGTCACCCACGAGATCGCCTGCGACTTCATCGCCGGCTGCGACGGCTATCACGGCGTCTCGCGCGCCAGCGTCCCCGCGGGCTCCATCGCGACCTACGAGCGCGTCTATCCCTTCGGCTGGCTCGGCATCCTCGCCGAGGTGCCGCCCGTCGACCACGAGCTCATCTACGCCAACTCCCCCCGCGGCTTCGCCCTCTGCACCATGCGTTCGGCGACCCGCAGCCGCTACTACGTCCAGTGCCCGATCGACGACCGGGTCGAAGACTGGCCCGACGACCGCTTCTGGGACGAGATCCGCCGCCGCGTCGACGTGCCGACCGCAGAAGCCATGGTCACCGGCCCGTCCTTCGAGAAGTCCGTCGCGCCGCTGCGCAGCTTTGTCGCCGAGCCGCTGCGCTTCGGCCGGATGTTTCTCGTCGGCGATGCCGCCCACATCGTGCCGCCGACCGGCGCCAAGGGCCTCAACCTCGCGATGAGCGACGTGCGCTATCTCTCCGAGGGGCTGATCGAGCACTATCGGGAGAAGTCGCCCCATGGCCTCGAAGGCTATTCCGCCCGCGCCCTCGCCCGCATCTGGAAGGCGGTGCGCTTCTCCTGGTGGATGACCACCATGCTGCACCGGTTTCCCGACGCGACGGCCTTCGACCAAAGGATCCAGGAGGCGGACCTCGCCTATCTCGTCTCCTCGCAGGCGGCCATGACCTCGCTGGCGGAGAACTATGTCGGCCTGCCGCACTGACCAGCCACCTGCGGACAGGCGGGAACATTGACCCCGCAGCCGGGGACGCTTAACTCAGGCGCAAATCCGGCTCACCGATCCAAGACCCATTCCATGGCCCTGCGCGAGATCATCGTCATTCCCGATCCGCGGCTGAAGCTCATCTCCGAGCCGGTCGCCGCCGTCGACAGCCGGGTGCGCAGGCTCGCCGACGACATGCTGGAGACCATGTACGAGGCGCCCGGCATCGGCCTTGCCGCCATCCAGATCGCCGAGCCGCGGCGCGTGATCACCATCGACCTTGCGCGCAAGGAAGAGCCGAAGAAGCCGGTCGTCCTCATCAACCCGGAGATCGTCTGGCACTCGGACGAGGTCTCCGTCTATGAGGAAGGCTGCCTGTCCATCCCCGAATACTACGAGGAGGTGGAGCGCCCGGCCACGTGCCGCGTCCGCTATCTCGACCTCGACGGCAAGCCGCAGGAGCTCGACTGCGAGGGCCTGATGGCGACCTGCGTCCAGCACGAGGTGGATCACCTCAACGGCGTTCTCTTCATCGATTACCTGTCGCGCCTGAAGCGCGAGCGCGTGATGAAGAAGTTCACCAAGGCGGCGAAGCGCGAGGCCTTGGCGTGAGCCTGCGCGTCGTCTTCATGGGCACGCCGGATTTCGCCGTGCCCACCCTCTCCGAGATCATCGGCCAGGGCCACGAGGTCGTCGCGGTCTATACGCGCGCGCCGAAGCCGGCCGGCCGCGGCATGGATGAGCAGAAGACGCCGGTACATCGCCTGGCCGATCGCTTCGGCATCCCGGTCTTCACGCCGCGCACCCTGCGCGAGGAACAGGCGCAACGCGACTTTGCCTCGCTCGGCGCCGATGTCGCCGTGGTCGTCGCATACGGCCTGATCCTGCCGAAGCCGGTGCTGGACGCCCCCGCCCTCGGCTGCCTCAACCTGCACGGCTCGCTGCTGCCCCGCTGGCGCGGTGCGGCGCCCATCCAGCGCGCCATCATGGCGGGCGATGCCGAGACCGGGGTCATGGTGATGCAGATGGACGAGGGCCTCGATACCGGCCCCGTGGCCATGGTCGAGAAGATCGTCATCGGCCCCGACATGACGGCGCAAGACCTGCACGACCGCATGGCGACCCTCGGCGCCGACCTGATGGTGCGGGCGCTCGCCGCCCTCGACCGCGGATCGCTCGCCTTCGTGCCCCAGGCGGCTGAGGGCGTCACCTACGCCGCCAAGATCGACAAGGCGGAGGCGCGCATCGACTGGTCGCGCCCGGCGCGCGAAGTCCACAACAAGGTGCGCGGCCTCTCGCCCTTTCCCGGTGCCTGGTTCGAGGCCGACCTCGGCAAGGGACCGGAACGGGTGAAGGCGCTGCGCACGACGCTCGCCGCCGGCATCGGCGCGCCGGGCACGCTGCTCGACACTGACATGACGGTGGCCTGTGGCGAGGGGGCCGTGCGCCTCGTCGAGGTGCAGCGCGCCGGCGCGAAGGCCATGAAGGCCATCGATTTCCTCAACGGCGCGAAGGTCGGGCCCGGCGCGGTTTTCGGCTAGTGCCCCGCTACAAGCTGACCATCGAATATGACGGCGGGCCCTATCTTGGATGGCAGATGCAGGCCGCAAGCTACGGCAAGTCGGTGCAGGGCGAGCTTGTCCGCGCCATCGCCGCGTTCTGCGGCGAGACGGTGACGGTGGCGGGCGCCGGCCGCACCGATGCCGGCGTCCATGCGACGGGGCAGGTTGCCCATGTGGATCTTGCGCGCGACTGGCCGAATCGGGTCGTGCGCGACGCCACCAATCGCTACCTCAAGGACGAGGCCATCGCCGTCGTCGCCGCCGAGAAGATGCCGGACGAGTTCGACGCCCGGTTCTCCGCTGTCCGCCGCCACTACCTCTACCGCATCATCGACCGCCGCCCGCCGCTGACGCTGGAGCGCGAACGCGCCTGGTGGTCGCCGAAGCCGCTCGACGTCGCGCTCATGCAGGAGGCGGCGAACGTCCTCATCGGTCGGCACGACTTCACCACATTCCGCTCCACCGAATGCCAGGCCAAGTCGCCGGTGAAGAACCTCGACCGCTTCGACATCATCCGCACGGCGTCCGGTATCGAATGCCGGCTGGATGCCCGCTCCTTCCTGCACAACCAGGTGCGCTCCATGGTCGGCACGGTGAAGCTCACCGGCGAGGGGCTGTGGTCCGCCGACGACGTGCGCGATGCGCTCGCCGCCCGCGACCGCAAGGCCTGTGGCATGGTGGGACCGGCGCATGCGCTCTACCTGACCCAGGTCGACTATCCCGCCCACTGGCAGCCTCTGGCCGATACGCCGGAGACATGAAGCCGCCTTCTGCCGGAGTGACGGCGCGCCTATAGTCGCGCCATGACTGACCGCCTGACGCCCGAACTTGCCATCGACCGGCTCGAAGCCCTCTACGAGGATGCGACCGCTGCCCTGCGCAGCGCCCTCGCCCGCTATCTCGACGGCGCCGCCCCGCCGTCACCTGAAGAGCGCGCGCGCTTCGTCTATCCGGAACTCGCCGTCACCTATGCGCCCGAGCGCGCAGCGCCGCGCAACCGCCGCGCCTATGCCAAGTTCTCACGCCCCGGGCTCTACACGACAACGGTAACGCAGCCCGGCTTCTTCCGCCGCTACCTGCTCGACCAGTTGCGGCCTCTGACGGAGGAGTACGGCGCCACCCTCGATGTCCGCCCGTCCACGCAGGAGATCCCCTATCCCTATGTGCTCGACGGCGTCGATGAACTGGCGGCGGGCGGCCGCACCCCGTCCGAGCTTGCCCGCCACTTCCCCGTCCCGCTTCTGTCGCTGGTCGGCGACGAGGTGGCCGACGGCATCTTCGAGGGGCTGCCGAATGGCGCCCTGCCCCTGTCGCTGTTCGACGCGGTGCGCGTGGACTATTCCCTGCGCCGGCTGATCCACTACACCGGCACCGACTGGCGCGCGGCCCAGCCTTGGATCCTGCTGACCAACTACCACCGCTATGTCGACCAGTTCGTGGTCTGGGCGGCGGAGGAGATCGCAGCCGGCCGCGCCGAGCGGCTGGTGGCGCCCGGCGGCCAGAGCATCACCCGCGAGACGCTGGATGGCGGCGCGGTGCGGATCGCCGCCTCACCCTGGCACCGCTTCCAGATGCCCGCCTATCATCTCGAGCGGAGCGGCACGGCCGGCGTGACGCTGGTCAATATCGGCGTCGGTCCGTCGAACGCGAAGAACATCACCGATCACCTGGCGGTGCTCAGGCCCCATTGCTGGCTGATGATCGGCCATTGCGGCGGCCTCAGGCAGGCGCAGGAGATCGGCGACTATGTGCTCGCACACGCCTATCTGAGGCGCGACCGCATCCTCGACCAGCTCGTGCCGCCGGAGATCCCCATCCCTGCGCTGGCGGAAATTCAGACGGCGCTGCAGGAATCCTGCGCCGCCGTCACCGGCATGACCGGCGAGGCGCTGAAGCACCGCCTGCGGACCGGCACTGTCGTCACCAACAACGACCGCAACTGGGAACTGCGCTACACGCAGGAATCGCGCCTGTTCAACCTGTCGCGCGCCATTGCGGTGGACATGGAGAGCGGCACCATCGCGGCGCAGGGCTACCGGCTGCGCGTGCCCTACGGAACGTTGCTCTGCGTCTCCGACAAGCCGCTGCACGGCGAGATCAAGCTGCCCGGCGCCGCCAACGCCTTCTATGCCAGCGCCGTGGCGCAACACCTGCTTGTCGGGCTCGATGCGGTGGAGCGGCTGAAGCGCACCGGCGGCACCATCCACTCGCGCAAGCTCAGGAGCTTCGACGAGCCGCCATTCCGCTGAGATCGGAAAAAGCGCCAGCTTAGCGGCTCCTTTTCCATTCTCAGGCGTTTTCAAGTGCCTGGGCTCCCGCGGGAGCCGGCCGCCGGGGGCGACAATGCGCAAGTTCGACGATGTGGGTTTCGTGGCACTGCTGATCGTCGTCAGCCTCTTGTTCGCCTGGATTCTCTGGCCCTTCTTCGGCGCCATCCTGTGGGCCATCGTCACCGCCATCGTCTTCGCCCCCGTCAACGCCCGGGTGGCGCGGGCCATGCCGAAAAGGCCGGGCGTGGCGGCGCTGATCACACTGGCGGCCGTTCTCCTGATCGTCATCCTGCCGTTCCTGGCCATTGGCGCGAGCCTTGTCGCGCAGGGCGCCGAAACCTATGCGGCGATGCAGGATGGACGAATCGATCTCGGTGGCCTGATTCGGCGGATCATCGCCAGCCTGCCCGCCTGGGTCACCGACTTCGCCGCCCGCTACGGTATCTACAACGCGGCCGATGTGCAGGAACGTCTCGCCTCCTGGGCTACCGCGAGCAGCCAGTCGATTGCTTCGCGCGCCGTGAGCATCGGCCAGGGCACGGCCGGCTTCGTCATCGACCTCGCGGTGATGCTCTATCTGCTGTTCTTCCTGCTGCGCGACGGCGGCGGCCTGATCGGACGCATCGCCGACAAGCTGCCGCTCCAGCCGCGCCGCCGCCGCGCCCTCCTCGACAGGTTCACCCTCGTCGTGCGGGCAACCGTGAAGGGCGGCTTTCTCATCGCCCTGCTACAGGGCGCGCTGGGCGGCTTAATCTTCTGGGTGCTCGGCATCCCCTCTCCGCTGCTATGGGCCGCCCTGATGGCTTTCCTCTCGCTGGTTCCCGCCGTTGGTGCGAGCCTCGTCTGGGGACCGGTCGCGATCTATCTCTTCGCCACGGGGGCCGTGTGGCAGGCGATCGTGCTCTCAGCTTTCGGCATGATCGTCATCGGCCTTGCCGACAACGTCCTGCGTCCGAGACTGGTCAGCAAGGATGTCAAGCTCCCGGACTATATGATCCTGATTTCGACCCTCGGCGGCATCCAGATCTTCGGGCTCAACGGCTTTGTGGTTGGCCCGCTGATTGCCGCCATGTTCGTGACGGTCTGGCAGCTTCTCGCGGAAACACCGCCTCGCCCCCCGGCATCGGAGCCCGCCGCTCCTCCCGCCTGATCGGGACGGCCGAAAGGCGGCCGTCCCGATCAGGCGGGAGACTTTGCAGCGCAACACACAACCCGTTAGGGTCTCGGCCCTCTCCGGGTGCAGGCACAACCATGCTTCACGGCAAACGCATTCTCCTCGTCATCGGCGGCGGCATCGCCGCCTACAAGTCGCTCGACCTGATCCGCCGCCTGCAGGACCGCGGCGCGAGGGTTCGCGCCATCCTGACGAAGGCGGGAACCGAGTTCGTCACGCCGCTCTCGGTCGGCTCGCTAACCGGCGACAAGGTCTTCCAGGAGTTGTTCTCGCTCACCGACGAGAACGAGATGGGTCATATCGAGCTGTCGCGCGACGCCGACCTGATCGCGGTGGCCCCCGCAACCGCCGATCTGATGGCCAAGATGGCGAACGGCCTCGCCAACGACCTCGCCTCCACGGCGCTGCTCGCCACCGACAAGAGGGTGCTCATCGCCCCCGCCATGAACGTGCGCATGTGGCTGCACCCGGCCACACAGCGCAATCTCGCCACCCTGCGCGGCGACGGCGTCGCGGTGGTCGGCCCCAACGAGGGTGGCATGGCCTGCGGGGAGTTCGGGCCCGGCCGCATGGCGGAAGTGCCGGAGATCATCGCCGCGATCGAGCAGCTGATGGCCGATCCCGCGGTCGGCCGCCCGCTCACCGGACACCATGTGGTGGTGACGTCCGGTCCGACCCGTGAGGCGATCGACCCGGTGCGCTACATCTCCAACCACTCCTCCGGCAAACAGGGCCACGCCATCGCCCGCGCCGCGGCGGAGGCCGGTGCCACGGTGACGCTGGTGACCGGGCCGGTCGCCCTGCCCGATCCGGTCGGCGTGACGACCGTCCATGTGGAGAGCGCCCGCGACATGATGGCGGCCGTGGAGTCCGCCCTGCCCGCCACCATCGCCGTCTTCGCGGCCGCCGTCGCCGACTGGCGGGTGGCGGAGGTCGCCGGCGGCAAGATCAAGAAGGGGGAGGGAGGCCCGCCCGCCCTCGCCTTCGTGGAGAACCCCGACATCCTCGCCACTGTGGCAAAGCTCGCCGCGAACCGGCCGCGCCTCGTCGTGGGCTTTGCGGCAGAGACGGAGAACGTCATCGACAACGCCCGGGCCAAGCTCGCCCGCAAGGGCTGCGACCTGATCGTCGCCAACGACGTCGCCACGGGCACCGGCACATTCGGCGGCGACGCCAACACCGTCCACCTGGTCACGCCCGACGGGGTCGAGACCTGGGAGCGCCAGTCCAAGGATGCGGTGGCGCGCGCTCTCGTCGCCCGCCTCGCCGACAGGGTCGCCGCACGATGAGCCGAAGATTGCAGATCGCCGTCCGCCGGCTTCCCCATGGCGAGGGACTGCCGCTGCCGCGCGCCCAGACCGACGGCGCAGCCGGCATGGACCTGGTCGCGGCCCCGCCCGAGGATGCGCCCATCACGCTGGCGCCGCGCGCCCGCGCTGCGGTGCCGACCGGCCTCGAACTTGCGATTCCGCCGGGATATGAAGGCCAGGTCCGGCCGCGCTCCGGTCTCGCGATCAGGCACGGGCTGACGGTGCTCAACGCGCCGGGCACGATCGACAGCGACTATCGCGGCGAGGTGAAGGTTCTGCTGATCAATCTCGGTGATGAACCTGTGAAAATCGCCCGCGGTGAACGCATTGCCCAGCTCGTCATTGCACCCGTCACGGTTGCGGACCTGATTACCGTCGAAAAGCTGGATGAAACCACTCGTGGAATCGGGGGTTTTGGTTCGACCGGCACATAGGAAAATTCTTCTCTGCGTTGCAGGCATTGGCCGCATGCACGAAATGGTCTTCTGTTTTTGCTCTGATCCATGATTTGTTTGAGGTGGGAAGAAACGACGTCTTCCCATGCATTGAGGGACCCATGCCCATCCTGTCTCGTCGTGGCCGGCTGGCGATTGCCGCCGTTGTCGATATCGCCGTTCACGCGGTGGACGCACCCGTGTCGGCGAAGGCGCTGGCCGCGCGCCACAATCTTCCGCCCCGCCATCTCGAACCCCTGCTCCAGGCGCTCGTCCGGGCCGGCATCCTGAAAGGTCTTCGTGGCCCCAGGGGGGGCTACGACGTCGCCCGCGAACGCCACCGCATCAACTGCGCCGAGATCGTCCGCACCGCGGTCGGGACGTTGAGCGACGAGTTCGAATCACTGTCGCCCCTGGTCGAGGGCGTCATCGTCCCGGCCATGGCAGAGGCCGAGCGCGACTATTTCGACCGGCTGGCGCAGATATCGATCGCCGATCTGTGCGAGAGGGCCGCAGCCCAGCCGGCGCTTACCGGCGAACTCGAAACGGCCTGAGGCTGCGTCACGCCGCCTTGGCAAAGACCCGCACGAGACGGTCGAGGGCACCGTTGAGCGTCTCGTCCTTCTTGGCGAAGCAGAACCTGACCACCGAGGTCACTGGCGTCTCGGCATAGAAGGCCGAGACGGGAATGGCCGCGACGCCGTGGTCGCTGACCAGCGCCTTGCAGAAGGCAACATCGTCGGAGATTCCCGCAGCGGCGAGATCGACATTGATGAAATAGGTCGCCGCGCTTGGCAGGACCTGGAAGCCAGAGCCGTCGAGCCCGGCATGGAACAGGTCGCGCGAACGCTGCAGGTCGGCGCGCATGCCCTCGAAGTAGGAATTGTCCTTGGCGAGCCCATAGGCGACCGCCGCCTGCAGGTTCGGCGGCGTGGTGAAGGTGAGGAACTGGTGCGCCTTGGACAGTACCTTCAGGATCGCGGGGGCGGCGACGACGAAGCCCACCTTCCAGCCGGTCAGCGAGAAGATCTTTCCGGCCGAGCCGATCTTCACCGACCGCTCGCGCAGCGTGTCCACAGCCAGCACGGAGACGTGGCGCCGGCCGTCGAAGATCACATGCTCCCAGACCTCGTCGGAGATGACGGTGGCGCCGAACCGCTCACAGAAGCGGCCGAGGAGTTCGAGGTCCTCGGTCGGGAAAATGGAGGCGGCAGGATTGAGCGGGTTGTTGAGAAGCACGACGCGAGTCTTGTCGGTGAAGACCTTCGCGAGATCCTCCTCGGTGAAGCGCCAGTGCGGCGGACGCAGCGTCACGAAGCGCGGCACGCCGCCGGCACGACGGACCAGCGGCAGATAGGCGTCGTACATCGGCTGGAACAGCACGACCTCGTCGCCCGGCTCGATCAGCGAGAACAGTGCCCCGGCCAGCGCCTCCGTGGCGCCGGAGGTGATCATCACCTCCTGGTTGGCATCCATCACGAGCCCCTGATGGTGGCGGTAGTGATCGGCCACCGCCTGCCGCAGTTCGGGCAGGCCCATCATGGGCGGATACTGGTTCCACCCCGACACGACCGCCTCGGCGGCCTTCTGGCGCACGTCGAGCGGGCCGGGATCGTCGGGGAAGCCCTGGCCGAGATTGATCGCGCCGGTCTCGCGCGCCAGCTGCGACATGACCTCGAAGACGGTGGTGGGCAGGTTGGCGAAGATCGGATTCATGAGGCCACCATCACACTGGCGTTCGCTTCAAAGAACGAGGTGATCGGTATGCCGAAATCGACGGACTGAGTCAAACCACCGGAACGCCGACGAAAGTCATGCGGTGCGGCGTCAGTCCGAGATTGGCGCGATGCCGTTCGGCAGCGAAACCGTGATCGGCCATCAGGCCAATCATCTCCGCCTCGCTATAGGTGGAAAGGCCGATTTGGGACCGCAGCTTGCGGTAGGGCGAGACGGCGGTCGCCACGAGACCCATCAGCGCGGCGGGCAGATAGCCATGCTTCAGGGCATTGCGCAGCAGCGAGGTGACGTCGGCGACCATGCCGGCGTCCGGTGGAATGACGTCGGCGATGACCAGCCGGCCCACCGGCTTCAGCTTGGCGCGGAAGCGGCCCAGCAGATCTCCGAGATCGTCCCGGGAGAGATACTGGATAAGCGAGGAGACCACGATCAAGTCGGTCGACCCGTCCGCCAGTACCGTATCGAGGTCCTCCGGCAGCGCGAAGCCGACATTGGCGAGCTGCCCGAAGCGCTCGCGCAGCCTGGCGACGACCGAAGGCGCACCGTCGCACAGCACCAGCCGCCCCACCGCGCTGGCGACGCGAGGCGTTTCCAGCGCCTCGCCGCAGGCATAGTCGAGCACGACCGATTCATGGCCGAGCCCCGCTGCAGCGACATGGGCCAGGATGCCTTCGGCGATCGCCTGATAATGCACCGCCTTGTGGCGGTCGCTGACATAGATGGCGTGCTCGCCATCCCAGAAGGACCGCCAGTCGCTCATCCGTGCGAATGCTCCGACAGCCGGGCGGTCAGCGCCAGCATGACGCCGGAGACGACAAGAGTGACATGGATGGCCACCAGCCAGATCATTTCACGGTCCGTCATGGTGCCGCCTATTCGCCCTCGCCGAACTGGTCGGCGACCAGCGCGGAAAGGGCGTCGACCGCCGCCGCCGCCTCGGCGCCGCTGGCCCTGAGGGTAATGGACGTCCCGATGCCCGCCGCCAGCATCATCAGGCCCATGATGGAGCTGGCATCGACCGTCTCGCCGCAGCGGGAGACCTGGATGGTGGCGTTGAACCGGTCGGCGCAGGCCACGAACTTGGCGGAGGCTCTAGCGTGCAGGCCGCGCTTGTTGACGATCGCAAGTTCCCGGACGATCTCGCCGTCGCGGGCAGGCGCTGGCGGAGGACAACCGACCTCATCATCCAACATGGCGAAACGTTCTCCCCTTGCCCATCCGCGGCGACCGGCGATGGACATGCCCTGAAAGGGGGCGAATTGCCGTCATTCTAGACACCGGATCTCCCCGAGCTCAATGACCCGCGAGGACGCGGCTGGCAATGTTGATGTACTTGCGGCCCGCCTCCTGGGCGTGCAGCACGGCTTCGGCCAGCGGCTTTTCCGACCTGACGGTTGCGAGCTTCACCAGCATCGGCAGGTTGATCCCGGCGATGACCTCCACGGGCCGGCCGCTCATCACCGAGATCGCGAGGTTGGACGGCGTGCCGCCGAACATGTCGGTGAGCACGGCGACACCATCGCCGGAATCGACCTTCTCGACAGCGGCGATGATATCGCGGCGGCGCTGGTCCATGTCGTCGCTTGGACCAATGGCGATGGTCTCCACCTGATTCTGGGGACCAACCACATGCTCCATGGCGTGTCGGAATTCGACGGCCAGTTGGCCGTGCGTCACGATGACGAGTCCGATCATCAGGCACTCCGCGCGTCCCACGAGACGCGCCAGATCGACAAAGAGGCGGATATGATCACCATGTGACCGGGGAGCGCAAGGCCCCCAGTGACGCAACTGCAACGATTCTGCTGCGGCGCAACCTGAGGCCCAGAGCCTGCCAGCGGCAGGGCGACAGAGTGGTGGCGCGCGCCCGCTGGCCCTTCAGACCGTCGCGATATGGCTCACGCCGACCTGCCGATCGCATCGAGAACCAGGGGCAGCGGCGGCACGCCCGGGGCGACGGGAATGCGCGGCAGGACGACGCCGTCGATGACGACCCGCGCGGCATCATCTTCCGGCATCCGGGCGGCGTCGGGGGCGTCGAGGTCGACGATCCACCCGACCACCGCCTGCGCTTCATGGGGGAGCCTGACGACCCCGGCGCCGCGCCGCTCCACAAGGCCGGCGATGGAATCGGGCGCACGCGCCAGCAGCCGTCCGTGATGCACCGACAGGATCACGCGGTCGTCGGCGACGAGCCGCGCAAAGGGGATGAGCCCAGAGTGGGCGGCGTCGAGAAGGGCATGGACGAGGGCGCTCTTGCCGGACCCCGAGGGACCCCGGACAAGCACGGCGCGAGGGCCGACCAGCACGGCAGAGGCATGGATGCTCGCCACCGCCGCCCCGCTCAGGCGGCCGGCAGGCGAACGACGAAGCGCGCGCCGCGCACGGTCGGCTCGCCGTCGGGACCGGGCGGGCCGGCGCGGTTCTCGGCCCAGATGCTGCCGCCATGCGCCTCGATGATCTGCTTGGAAATGGACAGGCCGAGGCCGGAGTTCTGACCGTAGTCCTGGTGCGGGCGGTCGGTGTAGAAGCGCTCGAAGATCCGCTGCAGCGCGTCCTCGCGAATGCCCGGGCCATCGTCGTCGACCGTGATCTCGATCGCCCCCTTGAGCTTGCGGGCGGTCACCCTCACCTCGCCCGTCGGCGGCGAGAACGAGCGGGCGTTGTCGATGAGGTTGGTGAACACCTGGCTGATGCGGCTGTCATGGCCCGGCACGGCGAAGTCGGCCGCCTTGCCGCCCTCGAAGGCGAGGCGCACCGGCACGTCGCCATCCTTGCGGACCTCATTGGCGATGGTGGCGATGGTCCCGAGCAGCCGGGAGAGATCGACCCGGGTCGATTCCTGCCGCTGCAGTTCGGCATCGAGGCGGCTGGCATCGGAAATATCGGTGATCAGGCGGTCGAGGCGTTTCACGTCATGCTGGATGACCTCCAGAAGCCGCGTCCGCGAGGTATCCGTCTTGGCGAGCGGCAGCGTTTCCACTGCCGACCGGAGCGAGGTCAGCGGGTTCTTCAGTTCGTGGGCGACGTCGGCCGCGAACCGCTCGATGGCCTCGATGCGGGCGTAGAGCGCGTCGGTCATGTCGCGCAGGGAGCGCGACAGGTGGCCGATCTCGTCGCGGCGCTGACTGAAGTCGGGAATCTGCTCGCGGGACCGATGGCGCCGGCGCACCTGGTCGGCGCCCTCGGCGAGCTTGCGGACCGGGCCGGCGATGGTGCGGGCCATCAGGATCGACAGCACGATCATGACGAGGGCCGCCACCAGGAACACCCTGAGGACCTGGAACCGCTCGGCATCGAGCACGGCGTCGATCTCGCCGCCCTGGGTGTTGAGCAGCAGCACGCCGAGAACGCCCCGGAACCGCTGCACCGGAATCGCGACCGAGACGATCAGCTCGCCACGGTCATTGACCCGGACCATGCTGACCTTTTGCCCGTTCAGCGCCTGGGCGACTTCCGGATAGCTCCGTCCGTTGCGCATGCCGAAGTCCCGGTAAATAGGGAAATTGCCGCCGCCGCGCAGGAACCGGCGGATCTCGTTCCACCACTTCTCGTAGAAGGGCGGCTTGGTGCCGATCGGCGGCAGATCGAGCGCCTGGATGTCGCCGCGACCATAGAGGTTGCGGCTGTCGAGGATCAGGTTGCCCTCGCGGTCGTAGATGCGCGCCTGCGTCTCGGTCGGCCCGGTCAGGCGCCTGAGGACGGGCGCGACGCGCTCCGGATTGATCGGGAACTCGAGCAGCGCGGCAGGGTCGTCGATCGCCGAGCCGGTGCCGCCGAGTTGCAGCTCGAACAGCTTGTCCGGATCGATGGGAATCACCGATCCGTCGACGGCAGCCGACGCGGCGATGGCGCCCGCGATGATCTCACCCTGGACGAGAAGGCTCTGCTGGCGGGATTCGATGAGGCCGGCGCGGAACTGCGACAGCCAGAGAATGCCCGAGACCAGCGCTACCAGCCCGACGAGATTGAGCAGGACGATGCGGCGGGTGAGGCTTGAGAAGGAGCGGTTGACGACGGCCCGCGTCGCCCGCGCCAGGATGCGCCCGAACCGCGTCCACGGCCTCACGGTCCGTAGGGGAGGCGGGAGCACCGCTTCTCCTCGAGGTGCGGTATCGTCCTGGGTCCGGTCCAGCATGATCCTGGAAAGGCTCGTGCGAGCCTCACTCCTTGAAGCGGTAGCCGACGCCGTAGAGCGTTTCGATCATCTCGAAGTCGTCGTCGACCACCTTGAACTTCTTGCGCAGCCGCTTGATGTGGCTGTCGATGGTGCGGTCGTCGACATAGACCTGATCGTCATAGGCCGCGTCCATCAGGGCATTGCGGCTCTTCACGACGCCTGGACGCTGGGCCAGCGCCTGCAGAATCAGGAATTCGGTGACGGTCAGCGTCACCTGCTGGCCATCCCAGGTGCAGGTGTGGCGCTCCGGGTCCATGCGCAGCTTGCCGCGCTCCAGCACCTTGGCGTCGGACTTGGCGTCCGCGATCGGGTCCTTGGCGGCGGCACGGCGCAGCACCGCCTTCACCCGCTCGACCAGGAGACGCTGGGAAAATGGCTTCCGGATGAAATCGTCGGCGCCCATCTTGAGCCCGAAGAGTTCATCGATCTCCTCGTCCTTGGAGGTGAGGAAGATGACCGGCATGTCGGTTTTCTGGCGCAGCCGGCGCAACAGCTCCATGCCATCCATGCGCGGCATCTTGATGTCGAGGATGGCGAGGTCCGGCGGCGTCTGCTTGAAGCCGTCAAGGGCCGCGGCGCCGTCATTGTAGGTGACGATGCGATAGCCTTCGGCTTCGAGAGCGATGGCGACCGAGGTCAGGATGTTCCGGTCGTCGTCGACGAGAGCGATGGTCGGCATTTGCTTACCTTGTTGGGCGGGGCGATTGTGGCAGACAGACCCCTGCCGTTCGAACGCGCCAAGCGTGGCAAAAATGGGACTGGCGCAGGATAGCGCCAAGGCAAAGCAAAGATAAGGGGCGAATGCGAGGAATATAAGTGGCCTCGGCCCTTCGAGACACCGATGTTGTCCACGGCTGCCCAAACGAAAAAGGCCGGGCATGGACCCGGCCTCGTTTCCGTCAGGGCGCGGACCTTACTTCGGAATGTCGACGGGGCTGTCCGCCTGTTCGCGCAGATAGGCCATCAGGTCGGCGCGCTGCTGCTCGGAGCGGATGCCGGCGAAGGCCATGGTCGTTCCGGGCAGGGCGGCGCGCGGATTGGTGATGAAGGCGTAGATGGCCTCGAGCGTCCACGGCTCGCTCGCCTTGGCCTTCATTGCGGCCGAGTAGTTGAAGCCCGCAGTGGCGCCATGGTTGCGGCCGACGATGCCATGGAGGTTCGGACCTGCGCCGTTGGCACCACCCTTGTTGATGGTGTGGCAGGTGGCGCACTGGCGAAACACGGCCGGGCCGTTCGCCGCGTTGGCCGAGGCGAAGACCTCTGCCATCGACTTCGTGGGAGCAGCCGCGGCGGGCGCCGCCTGCTGACCGCCTGCGGGAGCGACCGCCACTTCGTAGCCGGGTTTCGCCGGCTTGGCCGGCCTGAAGAGCTCACCCGCGAGCAGGCTGCCACCCAATGTGCCCGTGCCGACGAGCAGCACGGCCATCATGACCTTGTTGAATTCCAATCCGTCCATCGGGACCAGCTCCAGAGATCGGCGGCGCCGTGAGATAAGGTGCGCGGGGGAACGCGGGATGGGCCTGCCGATTTGGCGCGGACACTATCCAATTTGCGCCCTGCGAGGCAACCCGTATATGCACGCCTCTCACATGCTACTTTTTGCCGCCTCCAAACTGGCTCCCTCGCCCGCATCCGGCCTCTGATGACCGCCTCGATTGTTCTCGTCCCCGCGCGCATGAGCGCCTCACGCCTTCCCGGCAAGCCTCTCGCCGACATCGGCGGAACGCCGATGATCGTCCATGTGATGCGACGGGCGGAGGCGGCGGGGCTCGGTCCGGTGGTGGTGGCGACGGATTCGCGGGAGATTCTGGCCGCCGTCGAGGCCGCCGGCGGCCGGGCCGTCATGACCCGCGCAGACCATCCGACCGGCTCCGACCGGATCCAGGAGGCGGCCGACCTCGTCGACCCCGAAAGGCGCTTTACCCGAATCGTCAACGTCCAGGGCGACCTGCCGACCATCGAGCCCTCGATCGTCCGGGCGGCCGCCGATCTCCTGGACGACCCGGCGGTCGACATCGGCACGCTGACCGCCGTGATCACGCGGCAGGAGGAGATCACCAACCCCAACGTGGTGAAGGTGGTCGGCACGCCCCTGTCGGAGACGCGCCTGCGCGCGCTCTACTTTACCCGCGCCACCGCTCCCACCGGCGAGGGGCCGCTCTACCATCACATCGGCCTCTACGCCTATCGCCGCGCTGCCCTCGAACGCTTCGTCTCCCTGCCCCCGGCCCCGCTGGAGAAACGCGAGCGGCTGGAGCAGTTGCGCGCGCTGGAGAACGGCATGCGGATCGACGTGGCGGTGGTCGACGCCGTGCCGCTCGGCGTCGATACCCCGGCCGACCTCGAAAGGGCGCGCGCCCTCATCGCCAAATCCTGACCGATCGGCTACAGAACCCGCCCCATCCCGGAGTGATGCTCCCATGATCCTCGCGCCCAAGCGCGTCGCCTTCCAGGGCGAACTCAGCGCCTTCTCGCACCAGGCCTCCAAGGCCGTGTTCCCCGACGCCGACGTGGTGCCCTGCCCCAGCTTCGAGGACGCTTTCGCCGCCATCCTGAACGGTGACGCCGACCTCGGCATGATCCCGATCGAGAACTCGATCGCCGGCCGTGTCGGCGACGTGCATCATCTGCTGCCGACCGCCGGCCTCAACATCATCGGCGAGTTCTTCCTGCCCATCCGCTTCCAGCTGATGGCGGTGAAGGGCGCATCCCTCGGCACGATCAAGACGGCGCGCAGCCACATCATGGGCCTCGGCCAGTGCCGCCAGATCATCCGCAAGCTCGGCCTGAAGCCCATCGTGGCGGCCGACACGGCGGGCTCGGCCCGCGAGGTTGCGGAGATGGGCGACCCGACGCAGGCCGCCATCGCGCCGCGCCTCGCGGCGGAAGTCTATGGCCTGGACATCCTCGCCGAGGACATCGAGGACGCCGCCAACAACACCACGCGTTTCGTCATCCTGTCGCGCCAGAAGATCTGGGCCGCTCCCGGCCAGGATTGCCTGACCAGCTTTGTCTTCCAGGTGCGCAACGTGCCGGCGGCGCTCTACAAGGCCATGGGCGGTTTTGCCACCAACGGCGTCAACATGACGAAGCTGGAGAGCCACATGATCGGCGGCCGCTTCGTGGCGACGCGCTTCTATGCCGAGATCGAGGGCCATCCCGACGACCGGCCGGTGAAGCTGGCGCTGGAGGAACTCGCCTTCTTCGCCAAGGAACTGACCATTCTCGGCGTCTATCCGCAGAACCCCTGGCGCAACGAGGTCGAGAAGACAGTGGCGGAGTAAACGCCTCGCCCGGGCGCCGCGAATCGCGGCACCTTGGCCGCATGGACTCAGCGCCTCCCGAACTCGACACGCTGCGCATCGCCATCGCCCTTGCCGATAGCGGCGACCTGACGGCGGCCGGTGCCGGCTTCGGCGTCGGGCGCCGCACGGCCGCCGCCCGCATCGCCCAGCTCGAACGGCACATCGGCGTCGTCCTCTTCGACCATGCCGGCAAGGCTGTCAGTCTGACCCGCGCCGGCGAGGTCTTCGTCGCCGAGGCCCGGCTGTCGCTCGCGGCTGCCGAGCGGGCGGCGCGCCTCGCGCGCGAGGTGAGCGAACGCGCACCGACCATCGGCATCGGCGTCAGCGACGACGCCATGCTCGGACCGCTGCGTGACCTGTTCGAGGACCCGGCCTGGATCGAGGCCGGCTTTGTCCCCGAACTGCACCATGGCACGCTCGAAACCCAGATGTCGGCGCTCGCCGAAGGGCGTGTCGCGATGATCTTCACCGCCCCGCCCCTGCCGCCCCATCCGCGCATCGTCCACAAGCAGGTCGCCACGTCGAAATGGTCCGCGCTGGTGCCGGATGCCGAAGCGCGGCTGCGCAAGACCGCGAGCCTCTCCAATATCGCGCGCAAGCCGCTGGTGGTGCTGGCGCGCGACAGGGCGGCTCTGGCCCATGACGGCCTCATCGCCGCGCTTCAGGCCACGGGCACCCTCCCCACTCTCGCACAGGAGGCCGAAAGCTGGGCGGGAGTCGCCGCCATGGTCAGCCTCGGGCTCGGTTCGGCGCTGGTGCCGTCCATGGTGGTGAAGCGCCTCGCGATCACCGGCGCGACGGTCCTGCCGCTCGTCGAGGCCGACGGACTTCCGGCCTGGACGATCTCCTGCCTCTGGCTGCCGCAGCCCTCGGGCACCGCGGCGGCGGATGCCATCGCGCTGATGAAGGCCCGCCTCGGCTAGCGATGCTTCCCATCCACGAAGGCGCGGAGGAGGTGGTGCGCGATGGCCAGCGGCGGCGGGCAGGAGAGCCGCGCCGGATGCTGCTTCGCCAGCATCATCCAGCACTCCTCGCGGGTGAACCAGCGTGCGTCCTCCAGTTCTTCCGTATCGATCTCGATGTCGCGGCTGGTCGCTTCCGCGAGGCACCCGATCATCAGCGAGGCCGGGAAGGGCCAGGGCTGGTCGCAGAGATAGGTGACGGTGCCGATCCGGACGCCCGCCTCCTCCATGATCTCGCGGCGCACCGCATCGGCGATCGTCTCGCCCGTTTCCAGGAAGCCGGCGAGCGCCGAATACATGCCCGGCGGGAAGCGGCGCTGGCGTCCCAGCAGGCAGCGGTCGCCATCCAGCGCCAGCATGATGACGACCGGATCGGTGCGCGGGAAATGCTGGGCGTTGCAGGACGGGCAATCGCGCCGCCAGCCGGCCTGCGACAAACGCGACGGTGCCCCGCACTTGCCGCAGAAGCGATGCGTCGCGTGCCAGTGCATCACCGACTTGCCCTGCGCCATGGGCCCTAGGTGATGCGGCTCGACGACGCCGTTCATGGCGATCGTCCGCATGTCGGTGATGAGCAGCGTCGGGTCGTCGACCTTGACCTCTGCGATGCGGTAGGCGTTCGGGTCGGTCTTGGCGAGTTCCGGCACCAAGCGGGCGAAGCGGGGCGCGCCGTTGGCGAGGCCGAGAAAGGCGGTCTCCAGCGGCTCGCCGAAGGCCTCCGCCTCCTGCGCCGTGAACAGCGGATCGCCGCGGTCGCCGTTGCGCCGGAGGATCGGCGTCTCGCCGGCGAAGACATAGAGCCGCGTGCGCGGATCGGCGAAGGTGAGCCCGAGCCAGGCCTCGTCGCCGCGCTTGGCGCTCATCCGGTCGAGGTCATTCTCGGTATAGCCGAGCGTGATCGGCGGCAGCGGCGGCAGGGCATCGGACATGGACGATCTTCCGGCAGGTGGGGACGAGACGCTCGCATGCCCCGGCCGCCCGAGCAACGCGCTCAACCGGCGGAGAGCCTTGCCCTCAACGCGGCAATGAAGCCCTCGCGCGGGGCATCGGCATAGGGCCTGGCGGGCACCTTGCCCCACACCGGCCCCGGCCAGGCCGGGTCGCCGGCGAAGCGGCCGATGATGTGGACATGCAACTGCGGCACCATGTTGCCGAGCGCCGCCACGTTGAGCTTGTCGCAGTGGATCATGGCGCGAAGCACGCCCGAGACGGTGGCGATCTCATCCATGAGCTGGACGCGGTCTTGCGGGCCGAGATCGACGATCTCCACCGTGCCCTCCCGCCGCGGCACAAGGATCAGCCAGGGATAGGTGGCATCGTTCATCAGCCGGATCTGGCAGAGCACGAGGTCGGTGACGGCGACCGTGTCGGCGGCGAGGCGGGAGTCGAGGCTGAAGGCGGTGGTCATGGATCTCATCTCGTCTCGCGCGGCGGCGAATTCGTATAGCTAGATGCGGTCGATCTGTCCGGCCCTTCCTGCTGCCATCGGCGGCAGAACTCCGCTTGCGTCCTGCCCGCCTTGCCGCCATATAGCCCGTGGGAGGTTGGCGGTGGACGAGACTCTCGCCAACCCGGTCAGATCCGGAAGGAAGCAGCCGTAACGAGCCCGTTTCGGGTCGCGTGTCAGCCTCCCACTTCATCCCCAGCGGATGGTTGCCCCCGCGCGCGCCGCGCGCGACACTGGCATGAGCCGTTCGCCAGAGCCCCGAGCAGGACAGACATGGATTCCTCGCCCGAGACCGAACCCGGGTTCGATCTCGGGACCCAGGAGCCTGCCCCCGCCGCGGCGGCCTATCGCGTCCTCGCCCGCAAGTACCGGCCTCAGCACTTTGCCGACCTGATCGGCCAGGAGGCCATGGTCCGCACCCTGTCGAACGCCTTCGACACCGGGCGGATCGCGCAGGCCTACCTCTTCACCGGCGTGCGAGGCGTCGGCAAGACGACCACCGCCCGCATCCTCGCCCGCGCGCTGAACTACGAGCTGCCCGGCGAGGTCGACCGCCCCTCCATCCATCTCGACCGGCCCGGCATCCACTGCCAGGCGATCATGGAAGGCCGCCACGTCGATGTGATGGAGATCGACGCGGCCTCCCACACCGGCATCGACGACGTCCGCCAGATCACCGATGGCGCACGCTATGCGCCGGTCTCGGCGCGCTACAAGGTCTATATCGTCGACGAGGTCCATATGCTGTCGGAGAAGGCGTGGAACGCCTTCCTGAAGACTCTTGAAGAGCCGCCGGCGCATGTGAAGTTCATGTTCGCCACCACCGAGATCCGCAAGGTTCCGGTGACCGTGCTCTCCCGCTGCCAGCGCTTCGATCTCCGGCGCGTCGAAGCCGACGTGCTGGTGAAGCACCTCGCCGGCATCTGCGAGAAGGAAGGCGTCGCCATCGAACCCGATGCGCTGGGCCTCATCGCCCGCGCCGGCGAGGGCTCGGTGCGCGACAGCCTCTCCATCCTCGACCAGGCCATCGCCCACGGCGCGGGAACGGTGGAGGCCGACAATGTCCGCCGCATGCTCGGCCTCGCCGACCGCGCCCGCATCATCGACCTGTTCGAGCACGTCATGAAGGGCGACGTCGCCAGCGCCATGGCCGAGTTCAAGGGCCAGTACGACGACGGGGCGGACCCCGGGATCGTGCTCGCCGAACTTGCCGAGTTCGTCCATTTCGTCACCCGCGTGAAGGTCGCCCCCGCAGCCGCCGACGACGTCGCCTTCTCCGAGACGGAGCGCAAGCGCGGCCGCGACTTCGCCGCGCGCCTCTCCCATCGCGTCCTCGCCCGCGCCTGGCAGATGCTGATGAAGGGCATCGAGGAGGTGGCGCGTTCGCCCAAGCCCCTGGCCTCGGCCGACATGGTGCTCGTTCGCATTGCCTATGCGGCGGACCTGCCGACCCCCGACGAGGCGCTACGCATGCTGGCAGACGGCTCAGGCATCGGCGGCGGCGCCCCCCGCCTGCCCTCGGGCGGCAATGGCGGAGGCGCGAGCGCACAGGTCGCCGCCGCCGGCGGTGCTCCGCGCCTTCAGCAGGTCGCCCGGCCCGAAGGCGCCCCCGTCGCCATGCGCGAACAGCCGGCCCCGCAGGCGCAGCCCCATCTCGCGCTGGGCACCCTTGCCGAGATCATCAAGCTCTGCGCCGAAAAGCGCGACGTGCGGCTGAAGCAGCAGCTCGAGGGCGACATGCACCTCGTGCGCTGCGAGGACGGCCGGCTCGACTTCCGCCCCACCCGCAATGCCGCCCCGACCCTTGCCGGGGACCTGCAGAAGAAGCTGACCGACTGGACCGGACGGCGCTGGATCGTCACCATTTCCTCCGAGGAGGGCGAGCCGACGGTGCGCGAGCGCCTCGCCACCGAGCAGGCCGACCGCGAGCGGGGCGTTCTTGCCCATCCAAGCGTTCAGGCGATTCTGGCGAAATTTCCCGGCGCCGAGATTGTCGCCGTGCGCCCGCTCGAAGGCGCGGCGGAAGCCGAGGCCGCACCGGCGGCCGTGTCGGGCGACGACGATCCGGACGGCAACTGGGAACCCGTCGACCCCTGGGACGACGACTTCTGATCACAGCGAAGGATACTCGCCATGAAGGACATCATGGGCCTGATGAAACAGGCACAGGCCATGCAGGCCAAGCTTCAGGAGGCGCAGGCTGACATGGAGCGCACCGAGGTGCAGGGCACGGCCGGTGGCGGCATGGTCACCGTCAGCCTCACCGTGAAGGGCGACCTCAGGAGCATCTCCGTCGATCCCTCGCTCCTGAAGGCCGACGAGAAGGAGATCGTCGAGGACCTGATCGTCGCCGCCCATGCCGACGCCCGCCGCAAGGCCGAGGTCGTCGCGCAGGAGAAGATGAAGGGCGTCACCGGCGGCCTGCCGCTGCCGCCAGGCATGAAGCTGCCGTTCTGAGGTCCTGATGCCGCTGCGCCGCGTCGCCATCACCGACATCAAGCCCTTCGACTACCGGTTCGAAGCCGGCATCGGCGGGAGGATGACGGATGTCGGCCGCACGCTCGGCAGCGACAGGGTCGGCCTCATCATCCAGACCGTGAAGCCGGGCGACCGGTCGTCACGGCGACACCGGCACCTCTTTCAGGAGGAGATCCTGATCGTGATGGCTGGAACCGCGACGTTGCTCCACGGCGACGAGCGCGTCCCCGCCAGGGCCGGCGATGCCTTCTGCTACCGTGCCGGCGATCCCGAGCCGCACACCTTCGAGAACACCGGCGCGGATGACCTCGTCATCTGGGCCTTCGGCAACCGCTTCGCCCACGAGGTCTGCGTCTATCCCGACCAGGGCGTCGCCTTCGTCGAGGGGCTCGGCGCGGAGGTGCCGCTGGACGGCCTCCGGGCGAGCGACTGGACCGAAGACCGCCGAAAGACCTGAGAAAGAACCGCCTCCATGTCCAAGAGGGTCGCAGGCCCCGAGATCGAGCGGCTGATCCAGCTTCTCGCCAAGCTGCCGGGCCTGGGGCCTCGCTCGGCGCGGCGCGCCGCGCTGCACCTCGTCAAGAAGCGCGAGAGCCTGATGCAGCCGCTGACCGCCGCCATGGCCGAGGCGCTGGACAAGATCGTCATCTGCCGGACCTGCGGCAATGTCGATACCTCCGATCCCTGCACCCTCTGCACCGATCCGCGTCGCGACGGCGGCGTCATCATCGTGGTCGAGGACGTGTCGGATCTCTGGGCACTGGAGCGTGCCGGGGCGATCAATGCGAAATACCACGTGCTCGGCGGCACCCTGTCGCCGCTCGACGGGGTCGGCCCGCAGGACCTGAACATCGAGGGCCTGGTCACGCGGGTGCGCGCGGGAGGCGTCCGCGAGGTGATCCTTGCCGTGAACGCCACCGTCGATGGCCAGACCACGGCCCACTACGTCACCGACCTCCTCGCCGGAACCGGCGTTGCCGTCACCCGCCTCGCCCACGGCGTGCCGGTCGGCGGCGAGCTCGACTATCTCGACGAGGGCACCATCTCGGCGGCGATCCGCTCGCGCACGAGCTTCTGAGGCGCGAAAGCCCCGCAGAGCCCAAGTGCGTCCTTCGAGGCTCGCTGCGCTCGCACCTCAGGATGAGGAGGTGGGTGTCTGGCAGAACGGCGCAGCCGTCGCACGGCCGATTTCCCCCGAGCCCAAAACCGCCGTCTTCCGTCGTGCACCGCACCGCCCTGCTCATCCTGAGGTGCGAGCGCAGCGAGCCTCGAAGGACGCACTTGGCTGATCCATGGCTGCTTGACGCCCCGGAAGCGCGCGGCGGGCCGGCCCCTCACAGCCGATAGGCCTCTTTCGCCAGCCGGTAGGCGAGGTCGACGGCGAGCTCATGCGCCTCATCCTCGTCGAGGCGGCCGTCGCAGACGAGTTCGGCGAGATGGGCGCAATCGACCCTGCGGGCGACGTCGTGGCGCGCGGGAATCGACGGAAAGGCGCGCGTATCGTCGTTGAATCCGACCGTGTTGGAGAAGCCGGCCGTCTCGATCGCCTGCTGCTTGAAGCGCTTCATGCCCTCGACCGAATCGAAGAACCACCAGGGGGGCCCGAGCCTGAGCGCCGGATAGTGTCCGGCGAGCGGCGCGAGTTCGCGCGAATAGGCTGTCTCGTCGAGGGTGAAGAGGATGATGGTGAGCCCCGGCTCGTTGCCCACCGCGTCGAGCAAGGGCTTGAGCGCGCCGACATAGTCGGTCGGCCCCGGAATGTCGGCGCCCATGTCGCGGCCGAAGCGGGCGAAAATGCCGGCATTGTGGTTGCGGCGGGAGCCGGGATGAATCTGCAGCACCAGCCCGTCGTCGAGGCTCATTCGGGCCATCTCGGTCAGCATTTGGCCACGGAAGAGATCGGCTTCCTCCGCCGTCGGATGGCCGGTCGTGACAGCACGGAACAGTCGCTCGGCTTCCACCGGGGCGAGATCGGCGGTGCGCGCCGTGGGGTGGCCGTGGTCGGACGCGGTCGCGCCGTGCGCCCTGAAGACGGCGCGGCGCTTGCGATGCGCAGCGAGATAGCCGGTCCAGGTGGTGGTGTCCTCGCCGGTCAGTTGCCCGAACCTCTCAAGGTTTGCACGGAAATCCTCGAAGTCCGGATCGACCACCGCATCCGGCCGATAGGTCGTCACCACCCGCCCCGTCCAGCCGGACGCGGCGAGTTGCGCATGCCATTTGAGATCGTCCAGTGCGCCTTCCGTCGTCGCGAGCACCTCGATGCCGAAGGTCTCGAACAGGGCGCGCGGCCTATAGGCCGGCTGCCGCAGCGCGCCGTCGATCAGGTCATAGACACGGTCGGCATTGGCAGCCGACAGGCGCTCGTCGAGGCCGAACAGGGCGGCGAAGGCATGGTCGAGCCAGAGCCGCGTCGGCGTGCCGCGGAACAGGTGGTAGTGCGCGGCGAAGCGCCGCCAGATGGCGCGCGGATCGGTCTCGACCGGCGTGCCGTCCCTCGTCGGCACGCCGAGGGATTCCATGCTCACGCCCTGCGAATAGAGCATGCGGAAGACATAATGGTCCGGGATGACGAAGAGCTTCGCCGGATCGGGGAAGGCATTGTTCTCGGCATACCAGCGCGGATCGGTGTGGCCGTGCGGCGAGACGACGGGCAGTGTCGCGACCGCCTCGTAGAGCCGCCGGGCGACGGCACGGGCGGACGGGTCGAGCGGAAACAGCCGGTCGGGCGCGCTGATGCGGCTCGACGGCAACGGCAGCCTCGAAGGGGTCATCATGCCTCCCGCACCGGTGCGCGCCGCCTTGCCGCGGCGCTGTCATCCGGCCGCGGCAAACTAGTATGGCAGCTTGGGGAGTCAATCGGCCGGCCCGATGGGCGGCGTGCCGACGGCTCAGGCCAGACCGCGCGCCGCGATCACCAGGAAGACCAGGCCGACGGCGCCCATCGCCCCGGCGGCCGCACGAAATGCTGGCGGCACTTCTGCGGTCAGAGGGAACAGGCGTCGGGCCGCAAGCGTCACCGCAGTTGCGATGGCGCTCTGTACGATGACGAGGCCGATCAGATAGGCGACGATCGGCATCGGTTCGGCGCCGACGACGCTCTCCGCCAGCGCATGGCCATGGGAGAAGCCGCCGACGGCGAAGACAGTTCCGGTGATTGCAAGCGGCAGAGCCGGGGCGAGAACGCCGATCAGGGCGATGACGACGAGGCTGCCCGCGACCAGGAATTCCGCCCCGGGCAGGTCGATGGCGCCGAGATGGGCGAAGACGCCCAGGCCCATCGCCGCGATCCACAGCGACGGCAGCACGAACCAGCCGCGCCCGGCGCGCGATGCCAGCAGGCCGACGACGATCAGGGCAGCCAGATGGTCGAGGCCGAGGACCGGATGGCCGAAACCGGAGAGCAGGCCCTGCACGAAGGTGTCCGGCGTCGCCCCGCCCATGGGATGGTGAGCCAGCGCCGGCACAGCGCCGCCAACGGCGGCAAGAGCGGCAAGGCAAGCGATATGACAGAGGCGCGACATCGGGCGATCTCCCTGGGGCCGCCCGTTTATCGAAGCGGCATTCATCGATCAGGGCCTGCTTGCAGGCCGCCCGATCACCATGAGACTAGCCGGCGCACCAGCAGCGGAGAAGGGTCGTCAGTGGCCGGTGGGGTGTGCAATGCCGCCCGGGCAGGAGCCGCTGGGCCGCTTACACGCGCCGGAGGCTGACGCTGTCGATGCGGTGGTCGGCGGCCTTCTTCAGGATCAGCTTGGCGCGATGGCGGGTCGGCAGGATGTTGTCGCGCAGATTGACGAGGTTGATGCCGTACCACAGTGCCAGCGCGGTCTTCATCGCCTCGAACTCGGACTTCTCGGCATAGCGGCGGAAGTAGCTCTGCGGGTCGCGGAAGGCCGTCTCGCGCAGCCGCATGAAGCGCTCGAGATACCAGCGCTCCAGCACCTCCTCCTCGGCGTCGATGAAGATGGAGAAGTCGAAATAGTCCGAGACGAAGGGAATGGCCTTGCCTTCGCGCGGCGGCCGCCCGGTCTGCAGGACGTTCAGGCCCTCGACGATGAGGATGTCGGGCCTGTCGACTTCCACCGCGCCGCCCGGCACGACGTCATAGACGAGGTGTGAGTAGATCGGCGCCTTCACGTGCCGCTCGCCGGCCTTCACGGCGGCAAGGAAGCGCAGCAGCGCCTTCGTGTCGTAGCTCTCCGGGAAGCCCTTCTTCTTCATCAGCCCCTCGCGCTCCAGATGCGCATTGGGGAAGAGGAACCCGTCCGTGGTGACGAGATCGACCTTCGGCGTGTTGGACCAGCGCGACAGCAGCGCCTGCAGCACGCGCGACGTGGTCGACTTGCCGACCGCCACCGAGCCGGCGACGCCGATGACGAAGGGGATTTTCACATCCTTGGCGCCGAGGAAGGACTGGCTGGCGCGCGACAGCTTCTGCTGGGCGGCGACGTAGAAGGACAGCAGTCGCGAGATCGGCAGGTAAATCGCCTCGACCTCCTCGATGGAAAGCTGGTCGGTGAAGGAGCGCAGCTTCGTCACCTCCTCCGGCATCAGCGTCATCGGTGTGTCGGCGCGCTTCTCGGCCCACTCGGCGCGCGAGAAGACCCGATAGGGCGAGGGGCTGCCGTTAGGCGGCTCGACCAGGGCGGCGGCAGCGAGGCTTGCGGGCATCGGGCGCTCGTTCATTCAGGAGGTCTTGGACCGCGATGCCTTTTCGGCATGGCCCGACTGTGTCGTCCGGCGCGCGAGTTCGACCATCACCTCGTCGAGGGCGATGCCGCGCGCGCGCCAGACGACGAGCAGGTGGAACAGCACGTCGGCGCTCTCGGCCACGAGGCCGGCCCTGTCGTTCTCCGTGGCGGCGATGATCGCCTCGATCGCCTCCTCGCCGAACTTGCGGGCGCAATGGGCAGCACCCTTTTCGAGCGAGGCAGCCGTATAGCTCTCCGCCGCCGGAGCGCTGGCGCGCCGGGCGACGATGGCCTCGAGATCGGCGAGCGAAAAGGAACTCATCGGCACGCTGCCCTTGGACGAGGGACGGGACCGGCCATGGGCCGGGCCAGAAAGTCGCGGCATGATGCAGATTATCGGGGCAATGTCACGGTGGCAGAAGGGCTGAGACGGGCTCAGGGAAGGCGGTGCATCATCAGCCGTGCATCCTCGCCATAGCTCGACAGCTTCGCGGCAAGGCCGGGCCCGTCGACAGCCTCGAACCCCTGCCGCCGCCAGAAACCGCAGGAATTGTTCACGGCCACGAGGCTGAGATGGGCGAACCCTGCGTCCCGCGCCGTGGCCCTGAGCTGGTCGACGATGGCCCCGGCCGCGCCCGAGCCGCGCGCTGACGGCAGCAGGGCGAGGTCGTGGATGTAGAAAGTGTCGGCCGCGACCGGCACCCCCCCGAGATGGGCGTTGAGCGGCGGGCAGGAGCCGGAAAGCCACGGGTGGCTCAGCACATAGCCGGCAAGCCCGTCTCCACGGTCCCCGTCAGAATGGCCCCCGTTGCCATGGACGAGCACGCGGCAGCCGTTCGGACAAAGCTCCCGTCGCTCGGCGAAGACGGTGTCGTCCTCCGGGAAGTCGGGATGGACGGCAGCGGCGATGCGCGAGACGGCGGCAAGGTCCGCCGCGGTCATGGCGCGCCAGGCAAACGCGGTCATGGCCGCGCCCGACGCCACTGCTTCTCGACGTGCTTCGGCTTCGCCGCGAAGGTGATGTCACCCGAACGGGCCACCTCCTTCTCCAGGCGGGCATGGCGGGCGGCGATGCGCGCGAGCTTCGCCCGGCCCGCCTCGGTCCGCTCGATGCGGCGCGACAGCAGGTCGAGATCGCGGATCGCCCCCATCAACTCGCCGATGCGATCGAGCCGGCCCGCCTTCGGCTGGGCCCCGCGCGGACGGACTTCATCCAGCGCCTCGACCAGATGCAGGCAGTCCTTGATGCGCTTGCGCGCATCGTGAAGCGTCTCCTCGGCCGGCTTGGCCTCGTAGGTCCGATAGGCGCGGCGTGCCTTCCCATAGGCGCGCGCCACGGCCTTGGCGAGGTAGTGCTTCGGGGCGTCTGCCGGCGCCAGGCGCGCGATCACCCGGGCTTGGCGCTGCAGCGCGCCGCCAAGCGCAGCGAGGTCCACCCTCTCGCCCCGCGGAGCGCCCGGCCCCCGCGCGCCGACGGCGCGGGCGGCCTCCTCCAGCGCATGGGCGTCGCGCAGCGGCGCCAGCGTATGGGCGAAAGCGCGCAGGAAGCCGTTCTCGCGCTCCACGGCCCGCTTGGCCAGCGGCCTGAGCGCGCGCAGCAGACTGCGGGACCGCTTGATGTGGCGGCGGGCGAGATGCACCGCCTTCACCTGATCCTTCTCGGAGCCGAGCAACCGCCCGGCGGCGCGGGCGTGAGCCCCCGCCGCCAGCGCCAGATCCCTCGCCTCCGCGACCGGCCTCATGCGGCGACCCCCGTCCCGATCGGGCAGGAGACGCCGGTGCCGCCGAGCCCGCAATAGCCGTGCGGGTTCTTGGCGAGGTACTGCTGGTGATAGTCCTCGGCGAAATAGAAGGTCGGGGCGTCGACGATCTCGGTGGTGATTGCGCCGTAGCCCCTGGCCGCCAACGCCCTGGCATAGGCTGCCTTCGACGCCTCGGCGGCGGCCCGTTGCGCCGGCGTCGTCACGGAGATGCCAGAGCGATACTGCGTGCCGACATCATTGCCCTGCCGCATGCCCTGCGTCGGGTCATGGCTCTCCCAGAAGGTTGCGAGAACCTCGCCGGTCGTTAATTGCGTCGGATCATAGACCACCAACACCACCTCATTGTGCCCGGTGAGACCCGAGCAGACCTCTTCATAGGTCGGGTTGGGCGTGACGCCGCCGGCGTAGCCGACGGCCGTCACGAAGACGCCCGGCAACTGCCAGAACTTGCGCTCCGCACCCCAGAAGCAGCCGAGGCCGACGACAAGGCTCTCCATCCCGTCGGGATAGGGACCCTTGAGTGGACGACCGTTGACGAAGTGCCGCTCGGCGGTGGGGATGGCGATGGCGCGGCCCGGCAGCGCCTCGGCGGCGGTGGGCAGGGAGAGCTTCTTCCTGATTCCGAACATGGATGACCTCCTGATGCCCCTCATTCGCGCCGACGTCGACGAATGTTACCCGCCAGCGCAAGCCCCGCCAACATGGGTCCTCTGCCGGCGATCCACAACACGCCTGCGTGAGCCGGCATGTCCTCACCCGATCGTGGCTTGCCGCGCGAGGACGCGCCGGTGCCAATGCCGACCGGAGCCTTGAGGAGACCTGCGGCATGCTGGACCGGCCCTTCATCCTGAGTCAGAAGTCCGCCCGCGATCTCTCGCGCCGCAGCCTCGTCGCGGCCCCCGCCTTGCTGCTCATCGCCCGGCCGGCGCTGGCCCAGGGCCATCCGACACCCTCGCAGACGCGCGGTCCCTACTATCCCGTGACCAAGCCTGCGGATTCCGATCTCGACCTGACGCAGGTCGCCGGCCGGCCCCGCCGCGCCGAGGGTCAGGTGATCGAGGTGACGGGACGCGTGCTCTCCGCCCGCAGCGGCCCGCTGCCGGGAGTGACCGTCGAGATATGGCAGGCCGACCATCAGGGCCGCTACCATCATCCGCGCGAGAGCGCCGGCATGGCCGATCCCAACTTCCAGGGCTTCGGCGCGGTGCGCACCGCCGCCGGGGGCGCCTATCTCTTCCGCACCATCCGCCCGCGCTACTACGGCGCAGGTGCCATGACGCGGACGCCGCACATCCACTTCCGCGTGGTGGCGGCGGGCCGGCCTGACCTCGTCACCCAGATGTACTTTCCCGGTGAGACGATGAACGCCCGCGATGCGCTGTTCCGCTCGCTGGGCAGCGAAGCTGCCCGCGATGCCCTGACGGCACGCGACGAGCCCGCGGATCTGCCGCGCTTCCGCTTCGACATCGTTCTGCCCTGAGACCTCAGCGGCGGCCGATGACGCCGATCTGCGGCTCGCGGCGCCGACCGGCGAGCATCAGCAGCGCGCCGAGTACCAGCCCGACCGCCGCCGTGGGCAAGGCGAGCAGCGTCAGCGCGACAGGGTCCCACAGCCATTCGGGGCCGGAGGCCTGCAGCGCCTTTTGCGCCTGGCCGAGGCTGTCGAGATGGATGGCGCGCCACGTGTCTGAAACGCTCGTCATGAGCAGCCGCTGCCCGGCGATCGAGCGCGTCCCGTCGATCACCAGCGCCACGAACCCCGCGGCGATCAGGAGGAAGCCGGCGAGGCGGAGCGGGAATCGGATCATGGCTCTCGGTGGGCTGGACTGCGGCGAGTTAACGTAACGGCACCGGCTGCCGCAAGCCCCATCCGCCTGGAAGCCTCCGAGCCGCGCGCCACGGACGAAGAACAGCACCGTGACGAGGGCGAAAGATGGGGATGAGGATCGCCCCCAACCAGGCCACGTAGCCGAAGAACGAGGGCATCCTCGCGCCCATGTCCTTGGCGATCGCATAGACCTTGAAGTTGGGCGCCGGCCATCACGACCGTCGCGGCGAACGGTGCCCTGGTCGTCCAGAAGGAGTCTACCCCCTTCAGGAAGCCCACGATGAACGACGGGGCGCCGAGCGGGTCAGCGTCCCGCCGCTGTTCGACACGATGAAGATGGTGCGGACCGCCGACTGGCGATTGCGGCGGGGCGGACGATCCGCTAAACACGTTTCGCGGCATGCACCCGTAGCTCAGCTGGATAGAGCGTTGCCCTCCGAAGGCAAAGGTCACACGTTCGAATCGTGTCGGGTGCGCCACTCTTTTCAAGATCTTGGATGGTCTTGCCGTTCCGGCGATCGCCGGAGGAACACGGCGCGTGTCTGACCAATTGTGCAAGGGGACGATCGTCGGCTGATCCCGCCACCGATGGGCGGAGAATTCTGGAACGCGCGGGCGTCCAGGCCGACGATGCCCGCCCGTCGAGGCGCATTTTCCCGCTGGAAGCGCAGATCAGACGCTCAGGGCATGGTCCACGGCAAAGCCTGTGGACGACGGGGCCTGAGCGCGGGCGAGGACGTCCGACACGCATGAGACGGGCACCGGAGCCTGAAGCCCCGGCGCCCTTCCCTGGCGTGCAGCGCGACCGTTACTGCGTGCGCAGCAGCGGGCACTGGCTCTGCGCCGCCGGCACGAAGGCCTGCTCGCCCGGCACACGCGAAACGATCTTCAGGAGATCGTCCGGATTCTGCATCTCACCAGGCGCCTTGGCGACGGCGAAGAGAACGTCGCGCATCAGGCGGCCGTCGGCCCGGATGCGGGCGCCGCGCGTGAAGAAATCCTCGACAGGCATCTCCCGCATCTTCGCCAGAACCGGCCCGGTCTCGACTGTACCCGCCGCCTGGACCGCCCGCAGATAGTGCCTCACGGCGCTGTAGACATTGGCCTGGGGGTCCGTCGGCATGCGGCTCGTCTGCCGGCGGAAACGATCGGCGAAGGCGCGTGTCTCGTCGTTCTCACCCCAGTAGTAGGACAGGACGACAGGCATGCCCTGGGTGGCCTGGCTGCCGACCGCCTGGATGTCGACCGTGGTCATGGAGAAGGGAACATAGCGTTGGCCGGAGGCGCGGATGCCGAACTCGTCCGCCTGCTTGACCGAGTTGACCATGTCGGAGCCGCCACCGATAAAGCCGATGTTCTTGGCCCCTGAGGTCTGTGCGCGCAGCAGGAAGGATGAGAAGTCCGGCGTGCCGAGCGGGAAGCGAACGGCACCGAGCACCTTGCCGCCAGCCGCCTCGATCATCCTCGTGGCATCGGCCTCGATGCTGTGGCCGGCGGCATAGTCGACGGTGAGAAAGTACCAGCTATTGCCGCCTGTTTCGTGGGATCCCTTCACCGTCAGGTTCGAAACGACGTAGCCGTCGTTCGCCCACTGCATGCCGTGGGTGGAGCACTGGGCGCCTCCGATCAGGGCGCTCGAGGCCATGGAGACGAACAGCAGCCGGTCCTTGTCCTGCGCCACCTT
This sequence comes from Phreatobacter aquiterrae, assembly GCF_053471285.1. Taxonomy (NCBI): domain Bacteria; kingdom Pseudomonadati; phylum Pseudomonadota; class Alphaproteobacteria; order Hyphomicrobiales; family Phreatobacteraceae; genus Phreatobacter; species Phreatobacter aquiterrae. The sequence continues at coordinate 240,076 of NZ_JBJPHW010000007.1, forward strand.
CTGCACGGCAAGCGCCACGCCGGAGGAATAGATGTCGAAGATCGCGCGAACACCTTGAACGTCGTACCACTCGCGGGCGAGCGAGGAGCCGAGATCCGGCTTGTGCTGGTGGTCGGCCGCAAGCACTTCCACCGGCCGCCCGAGAACGGTGCCGCCGAGGTCCTGCACGGCCATGCGCGCGGCGGCCACCGAACCGGGACCGGTGATGGACGAATAAGGGCCGCCCTGGTCGTTGAGTACGCCGATGCGGATGGGGCCGCTCCCCTGCGCGAGAGCCGTGGTTGCCAGGGGTAGGGACAGCATCGCGCTTGCAGCGAGCGCCAGTGCGACAGGCCGCATGGCACGGCCTTTGCCGGTCATGAATGTCATGGTTTCCTCCTTGCCGGCGTCGCCGGCCCTTGTTGATCCTTGGCTCGGGCCATTGCCCGTTCGTTCGTCAGAGCAGGGCTTTCAGCTGTTCCTTCTTCACCTTGCCGGTCTCGGTCATCGGCAGGCTGTCGACGAAGCGCAGTTCGGGCCGCTTGTAGGAGGACATCATCGAGCCCATCCAGTCGGCGAAGGCCTTCTGGCCGGCAGCGTCGCGCTGTTCCTCCGGCAGCCAGACGAAGGCGACGGGTACCTCGCCCTTGGCCTCGTCTGGACGGCCGACGACGCCAGAGCCGAGCAGGCCGGGATACTGGCCGAGGATGGCCTCCAGCTCGCCCGGAAAGACGCTCATTCCATTGACCTTGAGCATCTCCTTGCGGCGGCCGAGGAAGTGCAGGAGGCCGTCCGCGTCGTAGACGCCGATGTCGCCGGTGTGGAACCAGCCGTTGCGGAACACCTCCGCATTGGCGTCCGGCCGGTTCCAGTAGCCCTTGAACAGGGACGGCGAGCGGATGCAGATCTCGCCCTCCTCGCCCAGCGCCTTGAATGCCCCCGTCTCGAAGTCGCAGATCTTGAACGCGGTGCCCGGCACCGGAAAGCCGACGAAGACCGGTTGCGAATTGAGGTCGAAGTCGTCCTCGTCAAGACCGTAGTTCATGGTGTCGCAGGTATGGGTTTCGGTCATGCCCCAGGCCACCTCGCGGATGGTGGAGCCGGTAACCGCTCGCCAGCGCTGCCTGAGATCGGGATTGAGCTTCTTGACGAAGGAGATGCCGCCGGTGCGCTCGAGGCTGGTCAGGTCGTATTTCGGCCGGTCCGGATGGTCGAGGATGTCGACGGCGCCGTCCACCAGGAAGCTCGCATGGGTGACCTTGTAGCGGTCGATCGCCGCCATTGACGCGACCGGGTCCCAGCGGTTGAGCAGGACGCAGGTGCAGCCGGCGAAGACGGGGAAGATGACGCCGAACACCTCACCCGCCACCCAGAACACCGGCAGGTAGCAGAGGTAGGTCGAATCCTTCGTGGTGCCGAGCGAGAAGGGCACGGTGGTCGCGGCCGTGTAGACCATGTCGCCCTGGGTGTGGATGCAACCCTTGGGCATGCCGGTCGTGCCGCCTGTGTAGTTGAGTGCGGCGATGTCATCGGACGAGACCGGCTCCAGCGGGACGAATCGGCCGGTGAAGGCCTTCAGTGCCGGCATCAGGTCGATGGTGCCCTCGGGCACGCGCTTCGGCACCGCGAGTGATGCAGGCGCGGGAATCTCCGGCTGTGCCGGTGCCGCTTCCGCGAGCGAGGTGACGATGACGTGCTTCAGGCCCGTCGTGCCTATCACCTCGGCAACGGTGTCGTGGAGTTGGTCGAGAGCCAGGATGACGGTCGCGCCAGTGTCGTTCAGTTCGTAGAGCAGCTCCGGCGCCTTGAACATCGGGTTCACCGGCACATGGACGGCGCCCAGCTTCAGAATGCCGTAGAAGGCGATGAGGAACTGTGGGCAGTTCGACATGAAGAGGGCGACACGGTCGCCTTTGGTCACCCCTAGCGACTGCAGGAGTTGCGCGAAGGCATCGCTCTGCCGGTCCAGTGCGGCGAAGGTGGTGACCGCGCCGTAGAAGTTGATCGCCGCCTTGTCAGGCTGGATCGCGGCCCAGCGGGACAGATACTCGGTCAGCAGCCCGTTCCCGAACGGATACTGCGGCTGACGCGGCAGCTCCTTCGGCCAGCGGCGATCCTGCACCGATGACACCATGGCGAGATAGGTCTTCTCGTCCAAGCGATCCTCCAGGGTTCCTTCTTGTCGTTGGAGGTCAGGCTGACCCTGTCGCGTCGAAAAATCAATAGGCCTATTGATTGTTGATCATCCGACAGCCATCCCCCACCCGGCGGATGTCAGACGCCGGATGCGGCGTGTGGTCTCGCCATCGTTGCCGTCATCGCGGCGGGCGATTCCGTCGGCGGCCGCGCCATCAGGCCGGCAAAGACGATGTCCACGACGGTGTCGGCGAAGGAGCGGATGCAGGCGGGATTGGTCAGATCGACGCCGTATATGTCCTCCACGATAGGGTGCAGTGCGAAGCTCAGCGATGCCGCTGAGGTGATGGCGTTGGTGACGTCGTAGATCGGCCGGCGCGGGATGGCGCCCGCATCCATCGCCTCCTGCAAGGCCTGGTCGAAGACGCCGAAGCCCGGGGCCAGATAGGTCTCGACCAGCCATTTCAGCCGTGGCGTGCGGGTGGTGCCCTCCTGCACGACGATCCGGACATAGTCGGGACTCTCGGCATTGGCCTCGACCAGCCGACGGATCAGCGCCTTCAGCTTGTCCACCGGTTCGAGGCCGACGAGGTCACGCGCCTTGGCCTTGAACAGGCGGCCGCGCCGGTGCATCAGCCGGCGCATCGCCTCCTCCCACAGCTTCGACTTCGAGCCGAAGTGATAGTGGACCATGGACTGTGTGAGACCGGCCGCCTCGGCGATCTGCCCGGTCGTGACCGCCTCGAAGCCATGCCGCGCGAAGAGCGCGATACTGGCGTCGAGGAGCTGGTCGCGCGTCTGGTCGCGACCCTCCCTCTCGGCGAGCTTGGGACGCCCCGGCGGCCGCTTTCGCTTCGGGTTTGCCGACGCGGATTCGACAGTGGTCTTGTCGCTAAGTGTCATGGATGATGGGCTGCACCCGAGGACTGGTCTGGCGATCGATGCTATCAGCCGGACGGACGAGCACAATAATTATTTAGTCTATTGATTTTGGGGATGTAGTCCTTAGCATGGCCACAACGAGCCGGCCCATGGCTCCCGAAACGACAATGACCTCCCCCAACGGAGGCAGGCCAAGGAGGATTGCGATGAGCGCCAGCGGCGTTCCCGACCGCGACACCTGCGTGCTTGCGAACCTCGTCGACCGCCACGCCGCGGCAACTCCCGACAAGGCCTTCGTGGTGCTGCCGGACGGCAGCGAGATCAGCTACGCCGCGCTGCGTGCCGATGTCCGCTCCACGGCGCGGGCCCTGCAGGACCTTGGGGTCGCCCAGGGCGAGCATGTGCTGGTCTGGATGCCGAACGGCGCCGACGCGTTGCGCATCTGGTTCGCCATCAACTACATCGGCGCCGTCTACGTGCCGATCAACACGGCCTATCGCGGCGGCATCCTCGAGCACGTCGTGCGCAACTCCGGCGCGCGATTGATGATCGCCCATGGCCAACTCGCAGGGCGCCTGGACGAGGCCGACAAGGCGGCCCTGAAGTGCGTCGTCGTGGCGGCCGGCGATGTTCCCGCTATTGCCGGGCTCGAGGTACTCGACGCCACCGCCCTGCGCAGTTCCGGCGCGGTGCTGCCACTGGCACGGCCGGTGGAGCCGTGGGATACCCAGTCCATCATCTACACATCCGGCACCACCGGTCCCTCCAAAGGGGTGCTGTCGTCCTATGCGCACCTCCATGCCATGGGCACCTCTCTTGCATCCGGCCGGGATGGCACCTCCTTCGTCGGCCCCGACGACCGCTTCATGGTCAACCTGCCGATGTTCCACGTCGGCGGCACGGCGCCAACCTATGCGATGCTGGTCGCGGGCGGGGCCATCGCACTGCTCGATGCTTTCGAGACCTCGACCTTCTGGCAGACGGTCGCCACGACCCGGACCACGGTGGTCATCCTGCTCGGCGTCATGGCCTCCTTCCTGATGAAGGAGCCGGTGCGCGCGGACGAACGCGACACACCGCTGGCCAATGTCATCATCATTCCGCTCGGAGCGGAGGGCGTCGCCTTCCGCGAGCGCTTCGGCATGACGACGCGCACACTCTTCAACATGAGCGAGGTCTCCTGCCCGCTCATCGCCGACGAGAACCCCACCGTCGTCGCCACCTGCGGCAAGCCGCGAAAGGGCGTGCAGCTTCGCCTCGTCGACGCCCATGATTGCGAGGTGAAGCCCGGCGAGATCGGCGAACTCGTCATCCGCACCGACGCGCCCTGGGCGCTGAACCATGGCTACAACGCCAATCCGGAGGCCACCGCTGCCGCCTGGCGCAACGGCTGGTTTCATACCGGCGATGCCTTCCGCATCGATGCCGAGGGCAACTATTTCTTCGTCGACCGCTTCAAGGACGCTATCCGCCGGCGCGGCGAGAACGTCTCTTCCTTCGAAGTGGAGCTGGAAGTCTCCGCCCACCCCGCCGTGCGCGAGGCGGCCGTCGTCGCCGTACCGAGCGAATTCGGCGAGGACGACATCCTGGTCGCCGTGTCGCTCGCCGAGGGCCAGAGCCTCGAACCGGCCGAGCTCCTCGCCTTCCTCACCCCGCGCATGGCCCATTTCATGGTGCCGCGCTACATCCGCATCGTGGACGAGCTGCCGAAGACACCAACCCGCAAGGTCGAGAAATATCTCGTTCGCCAGTCCGGCATCACCCCCGACACCTGGGACCGCGAAAAGGCCGGCATCCAGGTCCGGCGCGAAAAGCTGGCCGGCTGAGAACCCATCCCCCGCCCCATTCATCGTCGTCAGATTCGAAAGCCCGCATGTTCAAGAAAGTGCTGATCGCCAATCGTGGCGAGGTCTCCATCCGGGTGGCGCGGGCGCTGGCGGATCTCGCCATCGCCTCGGTGGCGGTCTTCTCCACCGACGACAGGGCGTCCCTCCACGTCGTACGGGCCGACGAGGCCGTGGCTCTGCCGGGGTCGGGAGCCGCCGCCTATCTCGACATCGCAGCGGTCGTTGCCGCCGCTGTGGAGACCGGTTGCGACGCAGTTCACCCCGGCTACGGCTTTCTCGCTGAGAATGCGGATTTCGCCCGCGCCTGCGCGGTGGCCGGCCTCACCTTCATCGGCCCGGCGCCGGCGACGCTGGCGCTGTTCGGCGACAAGGCGGCGGCGCGCCGGCTCGCGGCCGAGGTCGGCGTTCCGCTCGCCGCCGGCACCTCCGGCGCGACGACGCTCACCGAAGCGGAAGCCTTCATGGCCTCGCTCGGCGGCCGGCCAGTCATGGTCAAGGCGCTCGCGGGCGGCGGCGGGCGCGGCATGCGCATGGTCGAGCGCCCGGAGGCGCTGGCGGAGGCCTTCCGGCGTGCGGCCTCCGAGGCGAAGGCCGCCTTCGGTTCCGACGCACTGTATGTCGAGGAGCTGATCCGCCCCGCGAAACACGTCGAGGTGCAGATCCTCGGTGATGCCGGTGGCAACGTCATGCATCTCTTCGAACGCGAGTGCAGCCTGCAGCGCCGGCACCAGAAGCTGGTGGAGATCGCCCCCGCGCCCGGCCTCGATCCCGCATTGCGCGACGAGATCTTCGCCGCCGCCGTGGCGCTCGCCCGCGCGGCGGGGGTGCGTACGCTGACCACGATGGAATTCCTGGTGGACGAGGCGGCCGGCCGCTTCGTCTTCATGGAGGCCAATCCGCGCCTGCAGGTGGAGCACACGGTGACCGAGGAGATTACCGGCGTCGACCTCGTGCAGACGCAGGTGCGCCTCGCGGCGGGAGAGACGCTGGCCTCGCTCGGTCTGTCGCAGGACGGCGTTCAGACCCGCGGCGTCGCGGTTCAGTTGCGCGTCAACATGGAGCGCATGGCGGCCGATGGTGGCGCCACGCCGACCGGCGGCACGCTCACCGCCTTCGATCCGCCGGGCGGCGCCGGCATCCGGGTCGAGACCTTCGGATATACCGGCTATCGCACGGCGACGAGCTTCGATTCCCTGCTCGCCAAGGTCATCGCCCACACCCCATCCGGCGGCTGGCGCGCCGCAGCCGGCAAGGCCTTTCGGGCTCTCGCCGAATTCCGCGTCGAGGGTGTCGAGACCAATCTCGCCGTATTGCAGGCGCTGCTCGCCGACGAGGATGTGCTGGCCGCACGGGTCGACACCGGTTTCGTCGAGCGCCATGCGGCAAGGGTGATCGCGACGCCGCGTGTCACGCGCCTTGCTGCCGGGGCCCCTGCACAGGCGTCCGGGAAAGCGGCGGCCGCGGGACCGGACGGCACCGAGCCCGTGGTCTCCCCGATGAGCGGGCGCATCGTCTCCATCGATGTTGCCGAGGGCGAGGCGATCGCCGCCGGTCGTCAGGTCGCCGTCATCGAGGCGATGAAGATGGAACACGTCGTCATCGCCGACCGGTCCGGTATCGTCCGCGCCCTGCCGCTCCGGGCCGGCGACCAGGCCGATGCGGGGGACGCGCTGGCCTTCGTCGAACCCGCCCACATCGCCGCGGAAGCCTCGGTCGAGGATGACGCCGATCAGGCAGGCCGCATCCGCGCCGATCTCGCCGAAGTGCTGGACATGCACGACGCGCTCGAGGACCACCGCCGTCCCAAGGCGGTGGCGCGGCGTCGCAAGACCGGCCAGCGCACGGCGCGCGAGAACATCGTCGACCTGTGCGATGCCGGCAGCTTCATGGAGTACGGCGCCCTGGCGCTCGCCGCCCAGCGCCGCCGCCGCAGCCTCGCCGAACTGCGTGAGATGAGTCCGGCCGACGGGCTCATCTGCGGCGTCGGCACCGTCAATGCTGGCCTCTTCGGCGAGGAGGCAGCGCGCTGCATGGCCATGACCTACGACTACACGGTCTTCGCCGGCACCCAGGGCTTCATGAACCACAAGAAGATGGACCGCATGTTCCGCCTCGCCGAGGAACAGCGCCTGCCCATCATGGTCTTCGCCGAGGGCGGCGGCGGCCGGCCGGGCGAGACCGACTACATGGGCGTCGCCGGCCTCGACGTGCCGACCTTCCGCGCGCTGGCCGCACACAGCGGCCGGGCGCCGACGGTGGCCATCGTCTCGGGGCGATGCTTTGCCGGCAATGCGGCCATCGCGGGTTGCTGCGACGTGATCATCGCCACCGAGAATGCCAACCTCGGCATGGGCGGCCCGGCGATGATCGAGGGCGGCGGCCTCGGCGTCTTCACGCCGGAGGAGGTCGGCCCCATGGCCGTGCAGGTCCCGAACGGCGTGGTCGACCTGCTGGTGGCCGACGAGGCCGCAGCGGTCGCGGCGGCGAAGCAGTACCTCGCCTATTTCCAGGGTCCCACCACCGAGTGGAGCGCTGCCGACCAGGAGGCGCTGCGTCGCGCCATCCCCGAGAACCGCCTGCGGTCCTACGACGTCCGCGCGGTGATCGACACGCTCGCCGACGAGGGTTCGGTGATGGAGCTGCGGGCCGCCCACGGCATCGGCATGATCACCGCCCTCATCCGCGTCGAGGGGCGGCCCATGGGCCTCATCGCCAACAATCCGAAGCATCTTGGCGGCGCCATCGACGCGGAAGCGGCGGAGAAGGGCGCGCGGTTCCTCGATCTCTGCGAGACCTATGGCCTGCCGGTGCTTTCGCTCTGCGACACGCCGGGCTTCATGGTCGGCCCGCCGGCGGAGGAGACGGCGCTGGTTCGCCGCGTCTCCCGCCTGTTCCTCGCCGGCGCGGCGCTGACCGTTCCGCTGATGACCATCGTGCTGCGCAAGGGCTACGGCCTCGGCGCCCAGGCCATGGCGGCCGGCTCCTTCCGGGCGCCCGTCTTCATCGTCTCCTGGCCGACCGGCGAGTTCGGCGGCATGGGCCTCGAGGGCGCCGTGCGCCTCGCCTACCGCAACGAGCTCGCCGCCATCGCCGACCCCACCGAACGCGAGGCGACCTACCAGCGCCACGTCGCCGAGCTCTACCAGAAGGGCAAGGCGGTCAGCATGGCGGCCTTCCTGGAGATCGACGGCGTCATCGACCCGGCGGAGTCACGTCGCTGGATCATGCGGGCGCTGAAATCAGCAGCCCCCGTTCGGAAGGGCGAAGGCAAGCGGCGGCCCTACGTGCCCGCCCGCTGAACAACCCCGATGGTCCGGCGGTCAGTGAGAACGGGAACGCGGATGGCGTGGACGATCACCTGTCGACCTGGTTGGCGAGCGCGCAACAACAGGCGTGGCCAGGGGGACTGGCCGCACCGTTGACGCCGAAGCCCAGGGTGTGGGGACGCCGACCAATCGACGTGGCCGAAGCCGTATGGCAGGCCGAGAACGATCTCTCCGGCCAGTTGCGCTTTCCGGCCGGAGCTGACGCAGTTGCGCTGGCGCGCGCGGCTTGAACAAGACGTCCGCACCAGTCACACTTTTCCGCTGTGACTGGCCCGGCCTCCGGGGAATCCGTCGGAACAGCAAACCCATGCGCGTGCCCGGCTTCCTCAGCGTGAGGCGCCAGCCTTGCCACCGGCCAGGCAAGCGGCGAAACAATGCGTTCGGGGCGCGCGCTCGTCAGACGGGCACCCCTGCGCCCCATGATCGGGGGAGACGACCGATGGCTGAAGGATTGAACGACCCGGAGACGCGCCGGAAGACGATCACCGCCCTGCTGATCGTCGCGGTCCCCATGTTTGTCTTCGGCTACCTGATGGCGCTCTGGTACGGTCTCCCGAATTTCGCGCTGTTTCTCGGCGCCTGCACGGCCGGCATGGCCCTCGGTGCAGCCGGAGTAATCGCCCTCTTCGGCCCCGGCGCGCCGACGGCGTTCGCGGTCATCGCGACGGTCGCGACGATCCTGGCCGCACTGTTCGGCCGGTAGTGCGTCGCGTCAGGCCGCGTCGCGTTCGCCCGGGTCCAGCGTCGCCCACCCTGCGGGTGTGCCGGTGTCGGGAAGATCGGCGCGCTCGTTCCTGGCGTGAAGGATATGAGCCTTGGCGAGCATGTGCGCGCTCACCGGCGCCGTCAGGAACAGGAAGAGCGTGATCAGCAGTTCGTGGATCGAGGGACTTCCGCGCAGGATCGCGAAATAGACCATCGAGGCGATCAGCAGGGCGCCGATGCCGAGCGTGGTCGCCTTGGTCGGGCCGTGCAGGCGACGCATCATGTCCGGCAGCTTGGCGAGGCCGAGGGCGCCGACGACGAGGAAGAAGGCCCCGATGAGGATGAGCGCTGCCACCAGCGCTTCAACGAGCGGATGCATGGCGACCTCCTATTCGATCACGTTGCCGCGAAGCAGGAACTTGCAGAAGGCCACGGTGGTCACGAACCCCACCATGGCGAACAGCAGCGCCGCCTCGAAATACATGGACGAGCCATAGGCGATTCCGGCCAGCACGATGAGCGCGATGGTCTCGATCACCAGCGTGTCGAGCGCCAGGATCCGATCGGTGGCGTCCGGCCCGACGACGAGCCGGTACAGGGTCAGGAGAATGGCCAGGCAAGTCGCGCCCAGCGCAATGGCGATGGCGGTGGCGATCATTCGAACATCCTTTTCAGCCGGCGTTCGTAGCGCATCTTGATGCCCGCGACGGTCGCATCGGGATCGTCGGTGTCGAGGCAATGCACCAGCAGCGCCTTGCCGTCGGCGGACAGGTCGGCACTTACCGTGCCGGGGGTCATGGTGATGGTGCCGGCGAGCACGGCGATCGCCTCTGGGGTCGTGAGGTCGAGGGGGATCGTGACATAGCGCGAGCGCAGGCCGTCGCCCCGGCGGAACAGGATCAGATAGGCCACCTGGACGTTCGATACGACGATGTCCCACAGCACGACGAGGCCATACTCGGCGATCGCCAGCGGGGATTTGAGGCGCGGCCGTCCGGGCCAGAACGGCGCGGTGGCCCAGGGAATGATCAGGCCGAGGATGAGGCCGAGCACGACCACGCCCGCCGACACCTCGTTGACGAGGAGAATGAAGACCAGCGCGACCAGGACGGTGAGCAGGGGATGGGGCAGCAGGCGCGTGCGCATGTCAGTCTCCTGCCTTCAGGCGCGCATCAGGCCCCAGAACCGCACCGATATAGGCCTGGCGGTCGAGGGCCTGCCGCGCCGTGAGCTGAAGCGCGTCGATAGCGGGGCCGGCCGCCACCGTCCATCCGATGGTGAGGCCAAGGAGCAGCAGCACCGCCGCCAGGGACGGCGCCGGCACCGGCGGCCGCGCCTCGCCCTTTGGTCCGCTGGCCCAGAACAGGATGGAGCCTGCCCTTGCGAAGCCGAAGGTCATGAGCAGGCTTGCAGCGAGGATGAAGGTCCAGATCCAGGGCCAGGACACGGCCGAGCGCGACGCCTCGAGGATCATCACCTTGCCGATGAAGCCGGACAGCGGCGGCAACCCGACCATGGCGATGGCGGTGAGGAAGAAGAGGCCGCCCATCAGCGTCTCGCCGGCGATGGCCGGGGCGATCGAGAGGCGATCGCCGGCCGCACCCCTCTGCTCCTGGACGAGGCCGGCGATGAGGAAGAGCGCGGCGCCGGCGAACGTCGAGTGGACGAGGTAGTAGAGGCCGGCTGCAAGGCCCCGCACGTCGAACAGGCCGATCGCCGTCAGGAGCGTGCCCATGGAAGCGATGACCGCGAAGGCGGAGAGGTCGCGCAGGGTGCGGCTGCCGAGGAGGCCGGACGTGCCGACGGCGAGGGTCGCCAGGGCTGCCGGGATCACCAGCGGCGCCGCGGCATCAGCCAGCGGTCCCGCACCGGCACCGAAGACGAGGCCATAGACGCGGATGATGGCATAGGCGCCGACCTTGGTCATGATCATGAACAGCGCGGCGGCAGGCGCCGAGGTTCCGGCATAGGTGGCCGGAAGCCACCAGTGCAGCGGCACCAGGGCGGCCTTGGTGGCGAACACCAGGAACAGCAGCAGGGCACCCGCCTTGAGCAGGCCGGCATCGGCCGCAACGACCTGCGGTACCTTCACGGCAAGGTCTGCGATGTTGAGCGTTCCGGTCACCGCATAGATCAGCCCGACGCCGACGAGGAAGACCGTGGAGGCCAGGAGATTGAGAGCGACGTAGTGGAAGCCCGCCTTCAGGCGCGCCGCACCGCCGCCGTGCAGCATCAGCCCGTAGGAAGCGATCAGCATCACCTCGAAGAAGACGAAGAGGTTGAAAACGTCGCCGGTCAGGAAGGCGCCGTTGATGCCCAGAAGCTGGAACTGGAACAGCGGATGGAAATGCCGCCCCCGCCCGTCCGTGCCGCCCGCCGCGAAGATGACGACGCAGAGCGCCAGAACGGCGGAAAGCAGAAGCATGGTCGCCGACAGGCGGTCGAGGACGAAGCTGATGCCGAAGGGCGCCGGCCAGCTGCCGAGCTGATAGGCGCGCGTCCCGCCGCCGGAAAAGGCCATTCCCGCGAGCACGGCGGCGAGCCCGACCAGAAGTGCGGTGACGACGATGGAGACGATGCGCTGACGCCTGAGGTCGTGGCGCAGGGCGAGCACGAGGAAGGCAGCCGTCATCGCCGGCAGCACCGCCGGCAGGATGATGAGCTGGTCGAGCGCCGGGATCATGCCTCGTCTCCCGTTCCTGGACGCGAGGCCTCCAGGTCGCAGCGGTCGGAGCCCGTCTCCAGATAGCCGCGCAGGGCGAGAACCACGATGAGCGCCGTCATGCCGAAGGAGATGACGATGGCCGTCAGCACCAGCGCCTGCGGCAACGGGTCGGCGTAGCCCGCGGCGTCCGGCACGATGACCGGCGGGCGGTCGATGGTGAGGCGGCCCATGGAGAACAGGAAGAGGTTGACCGCATAGGACAGGAAGGTCAGCCCGAGGATCACCGGGAAGGTGTGGGCCCGCATCAGGAGATAGACGCCGACCATCGTCAGGATGCCGATCGCCGCGGCGACGAGAAATTCCACGGTTCAGATCTCCTTCGCGCCGGTAGCGGCTGCCCGCGATTCCAGCGGTATGTCCATGGCGTCCGTACTTTCGGACGGCGGGTCGATGCGCCGGGAGATGCGCGACAACTGGGCCAGCGACAGCACCGTGACTCCGACAACGGTCAGGAACACGCCGAGATCGAAGGCGATGGCCGAGGCCACCTCGAACTTGCCCACCACTGGCCACTCCAGATAGCCGAAGGTGGAGGTGAGGAATGGCCGGCCGAAGGCGAAGGCGGCAAGGCCGGTCAGACCGGCGATGGCGACGCCGGCGCCGATCACGCCCTGCGCATCGACCTTCATCCGCTCGGCCGCCCAGGTGTAGCCCGAGGCGATGTACTGCATGATGAGGGCGATCGCCACCACGAGGCCGGCAACGAAGCCGCCGCCGGGCTGGTTGTGGCCGCGCAGAAAGATATAGGCCCCGACCGCCAGGGACAGCGGCAGGAGGACACGCGTCGCCACGACGAGGATCAGGGGATGGGCGTCCCCGGATTCCTCGTTCGGCCGCAGTGCCTTGATGCGCCGGATGGCGGCGCCCTTCAGTGCGGGATCGAGCAGGGCGTAGATGGCGAGCGCGGCGATACCGAGGACGATGATCTCGGCGAAGGTATCGAAGCCGCGGAAGTCGACGAGGATGACGTTGACGACGTTCGTGCCGCCGCCGCCGGGCTTCGACTGCGCCAGGAAGTAGTCGGAGATGGACGGCCCGTTGCGGGTCATCACGCCATAGGCGAGCACGGCGACGCCGAGACCCGTCACGCCTGCGATGATGCCATCCCGCAGTTGCACCGCGCGGCTCTCCTGCTGAGGCGTCGCCTTCGGCAGAAGGTTAAGCGCCAGCAGAAGCAGGATCGTGGTGACGACGTCCACGGAGATCTGGGTCAGCGCGAGGTCCGGCGCGGAGAATTGCAGGAAGGCGAGCGCCACCACCACGCCGACGACCCCGGTGAGGATCAGCGCCATCAGGCGTGCGGCGTGGAACAGCAGAACCATGCCGCTCGCCACGACGAGCGCCAGGAAGATGGTCGCCGCGGACAGACTGACCGGCAGGAGCGGCCGCGTTCCGGCGAGATGGCTCGTCGTCCAGAAGCCGTAGGCGCCCACCGCGACGAGGGTCACCATCGTCACGCCCATGTAGCGGGGGAGCGATCCGTTCTGCAGTGCATCGCTGATCTTCCGGCTTGCGGCCAGCAAGGCCATGGTCGTCTTCTCGAACATGGCGCGTGCATCGGGGTGCGGCAGTCCCGCGCGCACCGCCTCCGCCCGCCTGTAGGCGAGAATGAGCGCAGCGCCTCCGGCGAAGGCGACGAGGCTCATCACGAGCGCCGGCGTGATGCCGTGCCACAGCGCGAAGTGATAGTCCGGCAGCGGGCCGCCGACGACCGATCCGGCCACCAGACGCACCAGGGGACCGGCGACCTGCTCGGGGAAGAGGCCGATGGCGATCACCGGCGCGATCAGCACGGCCACGGGCAGCCACATGCCGACCGGCGGATCGTGCGGATGATGCGGGTAGTCGTGCCGTTTCGGGCCGAGGAAGGTGCCCACGGCGAAGCGGACGGAATAGGCGACGGAGAAGACCGCGGCGAGGGTCGCGAGCGCCGGAAAGAGGAAGGGCAGGCCGGCATAGGTCGTATGGGCCGCCTCTTCGAGCATCATCTCCTTCGACAGGAAGCCGTTGAACAGCGGCACGCCGGCCATGGACGCCGCGGCGAGGAGCGCCAGCGTGCCGGTAATCGGCATCAACACGAGAAGACCGCCGAGGCGCCGGATGTCGCGGGTGCCTGTCTCGTGATCGACGATGCCCGCGCTCATGAAGAGGGCGGCCTTGAAGGTGGCGTGATTGATGATGTGAAACACCGCAGCCATGGCGGCCATGGGCGTGCCGAGGCCGAGCAGCATGGTCATGAGGCCGAGATGGCTGACGGTGGAGAAGGCGAGCAGGCCCTTCAGATCATCCTTGAACAGGGCGATCACCGCCGCGATCAGCATGGTGGCGAGCCCGACCGGCGCGACGATGAGGAACCATATCTCCGTACCGGCCAGCACCGGCCACAGCCGCGCCAGCAGGAAGACGCCGGCCTTCACCATGGTCGCCGAGTGGAGATAGGCCGAGACCGGGGTGGGTGCCGCCATGGCGTGCGGCAGCCAGAAGTGGAAGGGAAACTGCGCCGACTTGGTGAAGGCGCCGAGCAGGACCAGGAGCAGCGCCGGCAGGTAGAGTGGCGAGGCGCGCACGATCTCGCCGCGGGCGAGGATGTCGGTGAGCTGATAGGAGCCCGCAGCCTCGGCCAGCAGCAGGAGACCTGCGATCAGCGCCAGTCCGCCGCCGCCGGTGACGACCAGCGCCATGCGCGCACCCTGCCGGGCTTCGGCGCTCTTCTGCCAGAAGCCAATGAGCAGGAACGAGGTCAGGCTGGTCAGTTCCCAGAAGACGAGTAGCAGAATGACATTGTCGGACAGCACCACGCCGACCATCGCCCCCTGGAACAGGAGGAGATAGGCGAAGAACCGGCCCATGGGATCCTCGCGCGACAGGTAGTAGCGCGCATAGACGATGACCAGGAGGCCGATGGTGAGGATCATCGCCGCGAAGAAAAAGCCAAGCCCGTCCGCGAAGACCGAGAGCGACAGTCCGATCCCGGGAACCCAGGGCACGCTCGCCTTCGGCACCTGTCCGGAGAACACCTCCGGCGCATGGGACAGGAGGAGGACGAGGGCCAGCAGCGTTACCGATCCCGTCGCCGCGGCACAGGTGTTGCGACCCGATCGGATCAGCAGCGGCGGAAGGAGTGCTCCCAGAAACGGCAGCAGGACTACGAGCAGCAATGTCATGCGTCAGTCGCCTCGGCGGACCTGATGGCTGTCGGGAGGCGGCCCTGCGGCTGCGCGGAAGAGGGTTTCATCTGGACGAAGGTGAAGCAAGACAAGGGAATTCGCGGTCCGCATGATTGACGAGATGGCTCGGTCAAGAAATGACCTCCTTTGGCCCGCACTGTCCAGAGGTCAACTCGCCAACCAGCCGGCGCCCTCTGTCATCGCCGCGACAGGGCGCGACGGAGAAGGGCTCGCAAGGCCGTCCGCGGAATCCGGCGCGGCACCCCGACTACGGACGCGGGTCATCCAGCGGAATGTGACATCCTGTCCTGCGACAACGCGGCCGCAGCGGGTAGTCGATGCCGCGACGCGTCCCGCACTATCGAGAGTTTCGCTGTACCAGCATCGCTCTCGCCTTCTTCTCAAGTTCGAGAACCAGGAGAGTGAGGACACCGGCTCCGATCACCAGAATCCCATCCATCAGCGCGACGGGTCGTGTCTGGAACAGGGTCTGCAGCGGCGGCGCATAGGTGAAGCAGAACTGCGCGACGACGGTCAGTCCGACGCCCGCGAGCACGGCCTTCGTGCCGAGAACGCCCCGCCAGGTCAGCGACGGGCCGTGAACATAGCGCACGCTGAACAGGTAGACGATTTCCATCACGACGATGGTGTTGACGACGATGGTCCGCGCCTCCTCGATCGGCAGTCCGCGCTGCTCCGCCCGGAAGAACATGGCGAAGGCGACGAGGGAGAACAGCGACGACGCGAAGACGATGCGCCAGACGAGTTCGCCCGACAGAAGCGGGGCGTCACGTCGCCGCGGCGGACGCTCCATGCTGCCCGGCTCCGCCGGCTCGAAGGCAAGCGTCAGGCCGAGGGCGACTGCGGTGACCATGTTGACCCACAGGATCTGCACCGCCGTGATCGGCAGCGTCCATCCCAGGGCGATCGCCCCGAGAATGATCATCGCCTCGCCGCCATTCGTGGGCAGCGTCCAGCCGATGACCTTGCGCAGATTGTCGTAGACCGTCCTGCCCTCTTTGACCGCGGCGACGATGGACGCGAAATTGTCGTCAGCGAGCACGATCTCGGCCGCCTGCTTGGCGGCTTCGGTGCCCTTCTGGCCCATGGCCACGCCCACGTCGGCGCGCTTCAGCGCCGGCGCATCGTTCACCCCGTCGCCGGTCATGGCCACAGTCAGGCCCTGCGCCTGCAGGGCGCTGACGATGCGCAGCTTGTGCTCGGGCGAGGTGCGGGCGAAGACGGTGGTGTCGCGCAGGGCGACGGCGAGTTGCGCGTCGTCCAGCCTGTCGACGTCGTCGCCCGTCCGGACAACGGGCTGATGGGCGAGCCCGAGCTGCTGGCCGATCTCGCGCGCGGTCACGGCGTGGTCGCCGGTGATCATGATCACGCGGATCCCCGCGGCATGGCACTCGGCGATCGCCTGGACCGCCTCCTCTCGCGGCGGGTCGATGAACCCGACAAGGCCGAGGAGGATCAGGTCCGGGCCGATGTCGTCGAAGGCGAGCGTCTGTTGTCCCGGCTTTGCGGGGACCGTGGCGAAGCCGAGGACGCGCTGTCCCTCCGCCGCAAGCTCGTCCGCCCTGGCGTGCCACGTCGCGCGATCGAGGGGCGACGTGCCGGTCTCGCCCTGCTCGCTCGACGAGAGCGCCAGGATGCGCTCCGGCGCACCCTTGACCAGAATGAAACCGCGTCCCTGATGGTCGTGGTGCAGCGTCGCCATGAAGCGATGGGCCGCGTCGAATGGAATTTCGTCGGTGCGCGGCAGGGATTTGCGAAGGGAGGGAACGTCAAGGCCACCCTTTTCGGCGAAGGCCACGAGGGCGCCCTCCATCGGGTCCCCGTCGACGGTCCAGACCCCGTCCGACTGGCGCAGGCCCGCGTCATTGCAGAGGGCGGCAGCGCGCATCAGCCCCGAAAGGCGCGGGTCGTCCTCCGGATTGATGTCCAGCCCGGCCCGGCTGATGGCACCGTCCGGACCATAGCCCACCCCGGCGACCTCATATTGGACGCCGTCGACGAACGCCGAGCGGACCGTCATCTCGTTGCGTGTCAGGGTCCCGGTCTTGTCGGAGCAGATTACCGAGACCGAGCCCAGCGTCTCGACGGCCGGCAGCAGCCGGATGATGGCGCTTCGACGCGCCATGCGCTGGACGCCGACGGCGAGAGTGATGGTGAGGACCGCGGGCAGGCCCTCCGGGATGGCCGAGACGGCCAGTCCCACGACCACCATGAAGGCTTCGCTCGCCCCATAGCCCCTCGCCCAGACAGCGAAGGCGAAAGCCGCGGCCGAGACGACCAGGATGACCACCGTCACCTGTCGCGCAAAATGCTCCATCTGCGCGAGAAGCGGTGTCTGCAACTGCTGAATCCGCCCCAGAAGCTGGCCGATCCGGCCGAGTTCGGTGCGAAGGCCCGTTCCCACAACAACGCCGGTGGCCTGACCCGTGGCGACAAGCGTGCCCGAATAGGCCATCGACCGACGGTCGCCGAGAGAGGCGTCCGGGTTCACGGGCGCGACAGCTTTCTCGACCGGCACCGATTCGCCGGTCAGCACCGCCTCGTCGATCTTCAGGTTGCGGGCGCGGATCAGCCGGAGATCGGCGGGAACGCGGTCGCCGGCCTCCAGATGCACGATGTCGCCGCTCACAATGTCGTCGGCCGCCACCGTCAGGCGCGCGCCGTCGCGGAAAACCGACGCCTTGGGATCGATCATGGCGCGGATGGCGTCGAGCGCCCGCTCCGCCTTCCCTTCCTGAACGTAGCCGACGATCGCGTTGATGAGGACCACGCCGCCGATGACCGCGGCATCGACGACATGGCCGAGAATCGCCGACGTGACGGCCGCCGCGCACAGGATGTAGATCAGCAGGTTGTGGAACTGCATCAGGAAGCGCACGACAACGCCCCGGCGCTTCTCTTCCGGCAGACGGTTCGGCCCATCCCGAACGAGGCGCGCCGACGCCTCGGACCCGCTCAGGCCCGACGGCGTGCTGTCGAGGGCTTCAAGGCAGGCTTCGGCTGTTGCCGCATGCCAGATCAGGGGACCTTCCATCATGACTGCCATGTTCTTTCCCGTCTCGCCGTGGGGGATCTCGCGCCTCCGTCGGAGACGCTCCGTCTCGATGCGGACCGCGGCCCGGCGGGCGCGCTGCGCCCTGCCCGGCGGATAAGATGGCGCAGCGCGAGACGACGGTTTGACGCAGGGCAAGAGCTGCCCGCGACATTTCACCGCTTCCCCGGGGTGACGCCGGGTCT
The DNA here is from genome assembly GCF_053471285.1 of Phreatobacter aquiterrae. NCBI lineage: Bacteria > Pseudomonadati > Pseudomonadota > Alphaproteobacteria > Hyphomicrobiales > Phreatobacteraceae > Phreatobacter > Phreatobacter aquiterrae. Next base: position 258,101 of record NZ_JBJPHW010000007.1, read on the forward strand.
CCGTCCGACGAGCTGGCGGGCAAACCTAGGTGTTTAGTCCCGGCATTTGCTGGAGCGGATCGAGCGTGAACCTCTGGGGCTCCGTTGTCCATCGTTTGCAGATGAACTCGTAGGGAGTGAGGCCGTTCAGGGTCTTCAGGCGCCGGCCGAAATTGTA
>NZ_JBJPHW010000008.1:0-225551 GCF_053471285.1 Phreatobacter aquiterrae
ACGACGGCGACGCCCCGTCTCGACAATCTCAAGCCGCCCAAAGGCACTGTGCGTATGGCTGTCCATACCGACAGTGCTCAACGATTTGCCTCAACTCCCGCAAGGTGGCCTTCGCCGGATGCGTACGTCATTGTCGTCGTCATGGCAGCTCTTGTCAGCGCCGCCTACCGGAGGGATCTGCGGCGGGCCCAACTCGCGCTGCACGGCGCGAAACGGATGATAACCGGAACCGGCCCAATCGAGTATGCTGAGTGTGGAGAGGGCATGGCAGTGCTGTCCGTCCACGGTGCGGGAGGCGGCTTCGATCAGGGGCTCGCCAATGCGGCGGCCTTTCTCGGTAGCGGCTACCGGATCGTCGCTCCATCGCGCTCCGGCTATCTCGGAACGCCCCTTGCTCCCGGCGACGATCCCGACGGTGAGGCCAGCGCGCATGCAGCCCTCCTCGCGCACCTCGAGATTGAAAGCGCTGTGGTGATCGGCGCCTCTACTGGGGCGCGGTCGGCCCTCGATCTGACAATCCTCCATCCAAACCGGGTCCGCGCGCTGGTCCTCGTCGTCCCCGCAACCCTGTCACCGGACGATCCTGTCGCCATCGATCCGAGCCCGGCCAGTGCGCTCGCCTTCCGGGTCGTCAATATCGGCGGCGACTTCCTGTGGTGGGCCGGGTCACGGCTGGCGCCCCTGCGGCTCCTGCGCTTCCTCGGCGTCGATCCCGCCGTTTTCGCGCGGGTCGGACCGCTCGAACAGGCGCGTGCGCTGCGCATGCTGCGTGAGCTGCTGCCGCTGTCCCGCCGCGTTCACGGCATCAACAGGGACAGCAGGCCCGACCTCAGGGAGCGCGACCTTGCGGCGATCCGGGCGCCGACGCTGATCGTCGCCGCCGAAGACGACCTGTTCAACACCCTGCCCGCCGCGCGCCATTTGGCGAGGGCCATTCCGCAGGCGGAACTGATCGTCTATCCGGCAGGTGGCCATCTCCTGCTCGGCTGCGACTTCGAGCCGATCCGGGATTTCGTCGGGCGCTCGGGTCGTGGGCCGCGCGATTGACGGCGGGCACGCCGCGCGGCGGCCATCCACCTTTCGCCGACCGCGCGCCGGGTCCATCGTCTGTCTGCTCCTGACACGCATCCGCCGGTCGTCATGGCAGTATGTCCTCCTGTCGGGGAGAGCATCATGAACGTCACAGGCGATATCCGGGTGGGCATCGGCGGCTGGACCTTCGAGCCTTGGCGCGGCGTGTTCTACCCGGACCGGCTACCGCAGAAGCAGGAACTCGCCTTCGCCAGCCGGAAGGTCACGGCGATCGAGATCAACGGCACCTTCTACGGTTCGCAGAAGCCGGAGAGCTTCGCGAAATGGCATGACGAGACGCCGGACGATTTTGTCTTCTCGCTGAAGGGTCCGCGTTTCACCACCAACCGGCGCGTCCTTGCGGAGGCGGGAGAGTCGGTGAACCGGTTCGTCGCCAGTGGGATCGCGCGGCTGAAGGCGAAGCTCGGGCCGATCAACTGGCAGATGGCCGCGACCAAGACGTTCCAGCCGGAAGATTTCGAGGCCTTTCTGGCGTTGCTGCCGCGGGAGGCCGATGGGTTGGCGCTGCGTCACGTCGTCGAGGTGCGGCATGCGAGCTTCATGGTGCCGGAGTTCGTCGGTCTGTTGCGCCGATATGGCGTAGGCGCCGTCTTCGCCGACGAGCCGGACTATCCCCACTTCTTCGATCCGACGGCCGATTTTGTCTATCTGCGCCTGCAATGCGCGCAGGAGGCGGAGCCAGTGGGCTACGCGCCGGAGGTGCTCGACGCCTGGGCCCGCCGCGCGTCGATCTGGGCATCGGGCGGTATCCCCGACGATCTGCCGCGGATCGACGGCGGCGCCGTCATTCCGCAGCAGCCGCGCGACGTCTTCATCTTCATGATCAACGGCCACAAGCCGAAGGCGCCGGCGGCTGCCATGGCGCTGATCGCGCGGCTGAACGGGCCGGATGCCTGATCGGGCTACTTCGTTCCGAACATCCGGTCGCCGGCGTCGCCGAGACCCGGAACGATATAGCCATGGTCGTTCAGATGGCTGTCGATGGACGCCGTCCAGATGGCGACTTCGGGATGGTGGGCGTGGAACTTGGCGACGCCCTCCGGCGCGGCCAGAAGGCAGACGAAGCGCAGGTTGGTGACCCCGCGCTCCTTCAGCCGCTCGACGGCGGCAATCGCCGAATTGGCGGTTGCGAGCATGGGGTCCATGACGATGACGAGGCGGTCGGCGACGTCCTCGGGCGCCTTGAAATAATACTCCACGGCGGTGAGCGTCGCAGGATCCCGATAAAGGCCGATATGGGCGACGCGGGCCGAAGGCACCAGTTCCAGCATGCCGTCGACGAAGCCGAGGCCGGCGCGCAGGATCGGTGCGAAGACCAGCTTCTTGCCGCCGATCTGCGGCGCCATCATGGTCTGCAGCGGCGTCTCGATCTCCGTCATTTCCAGCGGCAGGTCGCGCGTCACCTCGTAGCACAGGAGCATGCCGATCTCATGGAGGAGCTGGCGGAAGCCCTTGGTGGAGCGGTTCTTGTCGCGCATCAGGGTGAGCTTGTGCTGCACCAGCGGATGATCGACCACGGTCACTTTGTTCATTCGCCCCTCCAGGCGCTGGCTGTATCGCTTCAGCTTAGAAGACGGTGCCGTCGCTGACGACCCGGATCGGCGGACCGCCATCGGCGCGCCTTTCGCGGGCGAGGCACCGCCCGGCAGACCAGGTGCCGCCCTCCAGCACCCGTGCCAGCGGGAAGGCCGCGGCGGTGAGCCCGAGCCGCTCGCGCACCAGCGGCGCGATGGCGTCGAGCAGGGCGACGGTGAGGCCGCGCCACTCCACGACGAGCGGGCTGTCGACCGTATTGTTGGCCCCGGCCATGGCCGGATCGCGCAGAGCGATGACACCCGTGTCGACGAAGAGGCCGCCGTTGCGATATTCGGGCAGGCCGGTCAGCCCGTCGACATGGGTCACGGTGAGGCCGGCGCTCTCCAGCGGCTCGATGAGCGAGTAGGAAAGCCATTGCGACAGCTTGTGGAACGGGATCAGCCCGTCCGAGGCGTCGCCGGCGCGGATGAGGGGATGGTGCCAGCAGTCGCCGAGGGCGATGCCGCCCAGCATCACCCGGCTCGGCCAGATCAGCCCGAGATGGGCGAGGACCGCCGCGAGGATATCGGTCGCCGGCAGCTTTCCGTCATCCGCCCTCGCCGTGAGATAGTCGAAAAGGCCACCGGGTCGTGGCGTGTCGTGCATGGCGAAGATGGCGGGCGCGGCGGCCGCGACATCGCCGAGCCGCGCAAGCAGGGCGGCGCGGCCATCGAGCCCGACCAGCGGGTTGTCAGGACCGACCTGGAAGCCCCGCGCGATGTCGTTGGCGGTGAGTGCGGCGAGACGCGCCGCATTGGCGCGCGGGCTCACCCCGTCGTCGGCGAAGGCGCCGGCGGCGAACATCCTGAGCGAGGCGACGGCGAGCCCTTCCGACTTCGAGAGTTCGGTGCCGGTGGGCGCGTCGCGATAGCGCCAGCCCATGCCGGCGCCAGCATCGAGCAGCACGGAGACGATGGCGAGGTCGAAGGCCGTGCGGCCGCGCTCGGCGGGATCTGCGATGCCTGTCAGAAGCTCTGCGCCGAGATCGCGTCCGCCGGCGACGAAGTGGCGCCAGCGGGCATGAAAGGGGATGACGAGGTCGGGATAGTTCGCCCGGATCACCTCGACGACGACATCGGCGGTGGCCGGCAGGTGGTCCATGTCCACGGTGAAGGCGGTGAGTGTCCCCTCGATGCCGAGATCGAGCATCTTGGCCGAGCGTTCGCGAACGGCGGAGGCGGTGAGAAGAGACCGCGCCGCACGCGGCGCGTCGAGCATTGCGAAGGCCATTACGGCGTCTCCGGCATGAATGGCAGGGCAGCATTGGCCCTGCATGAATGAAGTGCGTCCTTCGAGGCTCGCCCTTGGCGGGCTCGCTCCTCAGGATGAGGAGGGCTGTGGCTTGCGCCTCCGTGGGGACGCGAGAACCTCAAAGCCACGTTCGGGCGACATATGCCACGCGCCTCCCTCCTCATCCTGAGGTGCGAGGGCGCGAGCCCGAGCCTCGAAGGACGCACTCCGGTCTTGCAGGGGCGGCCCATCGTCAGAAATCTTCGATCTTGCGGCCGACGACGCGGCTGAGGTCATCCTTCGAGGGCGCTGCCTCTGGCGTGAAGTAACCGGCGGCCTTCTTGGCCTCCATTTCGACGGAGGCATCGTCGGGAATGAGGTCGGCCGGGATCGGCACGCGCTCGACCACGTCGACGCCGGCTTCGATCAGCGCATCGTGCTTCATGTTCGACATGGACATGAAACGGTCGATGCGGCGGATGCCGAGCCAGTGCATGACGTCGGGCATGAGCTGCTGGAAACGCGCGTCCTGCACGCCGGCGACGCATTCGGTGCGCTCGAAATAGGTGGAGGCCTGGTCGCCGCCCTCCTGGCGCTTGCGGGCATTGTAGACGAGGAACTTGGTCACCTCGCCGAGGGCGCGGCCTTCCTTGCGGTTGTAGGCGATGAAGCCGACGCCGCCCGCCTGGGCGTCGCGGGCGGCCTCCTCGATGCCGTGTACCAGGTAGGGCCGGCAGGTGCAGATGTCGGAGCCGAAGACGTCGGAGCCGTTGCACTCGTCGTGCAGGCGCCCGGAGATGAACGTCCCGGGGTCACCGAGTTTCGCCACGTTACCGAAGAGATAGACGGTGATGTTGCCGATCGGCGGCAGGAAGACCGAGATGTCCGGCCGTGTCACCAGTTCCGGATACATGCCGCCGGTCTGCTCGAAGAGGGTGCGGCGCAGGTTGGTCTCCGACGTGCCGAAACGCTCTGCGATGCCGGGGAGGTACCACACCGGATCGATGGCGATCTTCACGCAGGCGATGTCGCCGCTGTCGCGAACGATGGTGCCATCGACCTTCAGGCGCTTGCCGATGTCGTCCTTCAGCTCGGGCAGCGTCAGCCGCGCCTTGGTGATGGCGATGGAGGGGCGGATGTCAACGCCCTCTGCGATGTCACGCCGGAAGGCTTCGCCGACGAGATGGCCGAACGGGTCCATGGAGACGATGCGCCCCGGTTCCGACCATTGCGGGAAGGGGCCGATATCGACGACGGGATGGGTGTTGGTGAGGTCGGGTCGCTGGATCGGATTGAGCGCGCCGGCCGAGACTGCGAGCGCCCGGTAGAGGGCATAGGAGCCGCCATGGGTGCCGATGGCGTTGCGGTCGGGCCCGGCATTGACGGTGGCGACCACCGGCCCTCGCTCCACGGGGCTAGGTGCCCCCCAGTTGATCTTGAAGCGCGACGCCGTGCCGGCGCCGGGATGCGAGGTCAGCCTGATGTGACCCGACTTGTTGACGCTCATCCTGTCCTCGATGCCGAAAGGCCCTGCGGAACGGATACGGCCCCCCGTCCGGTGTGGCGGAGGGCCGTCAGTGAGCAATTGAGCATGGCTCAGCTTTTCGCCGCAGGCAAGGGCTGGCGGCGCGCACCCGATTCCGGGTGGCTGGAGCGCACGGCGTTGCGCACGCGCGTCTCGTCGACGCCGGCCTCCTGGAGCTCCCTGCGGAAGACATCGCGGCGCTCGTGGACGGAGGCGATGACCTTGCCGGCCGGCACGCCGAGATCGAAGAGCACAGCCTCGGAGAGCTGCAGGCTCGCCTCGATCGTCTCCGGCACGGCGTCGGTGACCCCGAGCCCGTAGAGCTTCTTGGCGTGGTCGGCGTCGCGGGCGCGGGCGATGATGGTGAGGTCGGGATTGAGGGCGCGGGCGATCTGGGCGATCTCGTCGAGCGCGCCCTCGGTGTGCAGCGTCAGGACGAGGGAGGCGGCGTCGCGGATGCCGCATTGCTCGAGGAAGGCCTGGTTGTTGGCGTCACCGAAGTAGACGTCGTGCCCTTGCCGCCTGAGGCTGGCGATCTCGCGCGGGTCGCTGTCGACCGCGATGAACGACACCTTGTGCCGCGCCAGCATCTCGCAGACGAGTTGGCCGACCCGGCCAAAGCCCACCACGATGACGCGCTTGCCGCTTGCTGTCGGCGGGGTAACCGCGAGCTCCGGATCAGGGGCCGCCTTCGTCTCGATGCGCCGGGCGATCCAGCCTCCGATGCGGTCGAGCAGCGGCACGGTCGCCATGCTGATCGCCGTCATGGTGGTGATGAAGGCCGCCGTCTCCGCGCTGACGACGCCGCTCGCCGTGGCCTGCCCCATGGTGACGAAGGCGAATTCGCCGGCGGGGCCCAGCAGCAGGGCCGTGCGGATCGCCACGAGCCAGCTCAGGCCGAAGGCGCGGACGAGTGGAACGATGATGACGATCTTCAGCGCGATCAGCGCAGCGACGGCGAGGGCATAGCTGCCGGGCCGGCCGAAAAGGGCCGGCAGATCGATCGACAACCCGACCGAGAAAAAGAAGGCGCCAAGCAGGATGCCCTTGAACGGCTGCAGCGTCGCCTCGATGGCGCGGCGGTATTCGGTCTCGGCGATGAGCAGGCCCGCGACGAAGGCGCCGAGGGCCATCGACACACCGAAGGCTGCGGTGACGACGGCGGTGCCGACCGCGATGAGGACTGCCGCCGCCATGAACACCTGCGGTTCATGCAGCGCGGCCACCTGGCGGAGGAAGGGTCGCAGGATCGTGCGTCCGACCAGCACCACCAGCGCGACGGCAAGGAAGCCCTGGCCGATGGCGATGGCGAGACCCATCACCACCGATCCCTCGCCGCGCTGGGAAAAGGCCCCGATGAGGAAAAGGAGGGGGATGACGGCCAGATCCTGCATGAGCAGGATGGCGAAGGTGGTGCGGCCGCTGGTGGTCGCCAGCCGCTTCTGCTCGGCGAGATGTTCGACGACCACGGCGGTCGAGGAGAGGGCCAGCGCGCCACCGATCAGGATGGCGGCGGCCACAGGCAGGCCGACCCAGGTGGCGGCGAGGGCGATGACGGTGGCGGTGATCATCACCTGCAGCGATCCGAGGCCGAGGACCAGCTTCTTCATCCGCGTCAGGCGCTCGTAGGAGAGCTCGAGGCCGATGAGAAAGAGCAGGAAGACCACGCCCAGTTCGGCATAGGTCGCCATCTGCTTCGTATCGGCCACCGTGACCCAGTTCAGCCAAGGATAGGTCGGCGCCAGGCTGCCGAGCGCGAAGGGGCCCACCAGCGTTCCAATTCCCAGGAAGGCGAGGGCGGGGCTGATGCCGATGCGCTTGAGGACCGGCACCGTGACGGCCGTGGACGCCAGAATGATCAGGACGTCCTTGTAGGCGGCAAGATCGACCGCAGCGGCCATGCGCGTTGGGTTCCCGGGGCAGGGCGCGGGGGTCGATGTGCCCCCCGGCCGGCCAGACGCCAAACTAGCCGCTCGTGCGGCGATTTGTCCACGCGGACGGACTGTAGCCGGCCAAAATGAACAGGTGTTAAGCCGATGGCCGGCCAAGCAAATTTTCTTGAATGCGTGGGGCGAAATTCTCTTGCGCCCCGGGCGGATTCTGCTATCTACGGCCCTGCCCAATTTCGCACGTGCCTGTGGTTGCGTGCCGGTTGGTGGGCATCCGGACAAGAGGCCGGACAGCCGCCCGAAGACTTGGGAATGCGCCGGGACCTACCGGGCCGTGTTCCAGGGGCGTCGCAAGACGCGGGGTCTTCGATACCTAACCGGCAGCCGGAGGCAAACCGGCGAACCCTGCCCTCCGCAGGGGACGCGACTTGAAGCAACGACGATCGGGCTTTTTTGGTCTCAGCTGGTGTCCAGAGCCAGCTACCGAAGAGGCTTGTTCTTCTTGCCGGCCGTGCGGAGCGGGATGTCCCCAATCCAATCGAAGGCGTCTTTTGCTCTGACGGGTGTCCATCCCGGCTGCGGAAGAGATGTCTCGGCGAACGTCATCGGGTTGCCGACGTCACCGGTGTTCCGTCTCCACAGCGGATCCGGGAAGCGAACGCGACCCATGGGTTCAACCCTTTGCTGGTCCTCGCGAGAGAGGGCTGGGGGGACATTGTCATGACCGACCGTATCCGCGAATTCCTCCGCAACCGATCCGACGACGGCCCGATCATGGTCGTCGATCTCGAGGTCGTCGCCGCAAACTTCGCCAAGTTCGCCCGGGCGCTTCCCGACACGCGCGTGTTCTACGCCGTGAAGGCCAATCCCGCGCCGGAAATCCTCAACCTTCTCGCCGAGATGGGCTCGTGCTTCGACTGCGCTTCCGTGGTCGAGATCGAGCAGGCCCTGGCGACGGGCGCATCGGCCGACCGCATCTCCTTCGGCAACACGATCAAGAAGGAGAAGGACATCGCGCGCGCCCTGCAGTACGGCGTGCGCCTGTTCGCCGTCGACTGTGAGCCCGAGGTCGAGAAGATCGCCCGCCAGGCCGAGATCATCGGCGCCAGGGACGTCAAGGTCTTCTGCCGCTTCCTGCAGGACTGCGAGGGCGCCGAGTGGCCGCTCTCCCGCAAGTTCGGCTGCGCGGCGGAGATGGCTCCGCGCGTCCTCGAGCATGCGCACCGTCTGGGCCTGCAGGCCTACGGCCTGTCGTTCCATGTCGGCTCGCAGCAGACGAACATGGGCGCCTGGGACCAGGCGCTGACCACCGCCTCCTCGATCTTCGCCACGCTCGCCGAGCGCGGCATCGAGCTGAAGATGGTCAACATGGGCGGCGGCTTCCCGACCCGGTACCTCAAGGACGTTCCGGCGGCGGAAGCCTATGGCGCGGCCATCTTCGAGGCGCTGACCAAGCATTTCGGCAACCGTCTTCCGGAAACGATCATCGAGCCGGGTCGAGGCATGGTCGGCAATGCCGGCATCATCGAGTCCGAGGTCGTGCTCATCTCGAAGAAGTCGGACGACGACGAGGTGCGCTGGGTCTATCTCGATATCGGCAAGTTCCACGGTCTTGCCGAGACCATGGACGAGGCGATCCGCTATCCGATCCGCACGGATCGCGATGGCGACGAGACGGCCCCCTGCGTGCTGGCTGGCCCGACCTGCGATTCGGTCGACGTCATGTACGAGAAGAAGCCCTACGACCTGCCCGTGTCGCTCTCCATCGGCGACAAGGTGCTGATCGAGGCCACGGGTGCCTACACCACGACCTACTCCACGGTCGGCTTCAACGGCTTCGCGCCGCTGGCGAGCGTCTGCATCTGACGCTCCTCATCCCGCCCGGGTGACCGGGCGGGCGTCCCCAAGCAAACCGTCCCGACCGGCCGAGACCTTCCGTCTCGGTACGAGGGCTGTCGTCTCTCTCGACCGAGAAGGACCGCGGCCATGACCGTGCATGTCTCCCTCCAGAACCACGCATTCGCCCCCGCCGATCCGATCATCGTCTGCGACGAGCAGCTGCGCCATGTCGAGGCGCGCGAGATGCTGCTCGACGCCGCCTTCGGCGCTGACCGATTCGCCAAGACGTCCGAGCGCCTGCGCGAGGGTCGCCTGCCGGCGGACGGCCTGGCGCTGGTCGCCCTCGCGGGCGGGCGTCTGGTTGGCACGGTGCGCCTGTGGGACGTCACGCTCGGGCCCGATTGCCCGGCGCTGCTGCTCGGTCCGCTGGCCGTCGACGGCACGATCCGCGCGGCCGGCATCGGCGGGCTGCTGATGCGCGAGGCGATCGAGCGGGCGCGGGACGAGGGCCATCGCGCCATCATCCTCGTTGGCGATGAGCCCTATTACCGGCGCTTTGGCTTCGCGACCGCGAAGATGGAGCGCCTGTGGATGCCGGGACCGGTGGAGCGGTCGCGGTTTCTCGGGATGGAACTGGTTCCCGGCGCACTGGACGGCGCGCGGGGGCTGGTCAGCCCGACGGGTGTCGAGGCGCCGCGTTGGCAAAGTCTGGAACTTGCCGAAGCCTGGCGCATTGCTGCCTGAGGAAGCGATGCGTGCCGGTCACAGTTCCTCAATCTGTGACCGGCATGCTCTCGACCGGGACGCGACACACGGCTAGAGTTCGTCGACGCATCGGGAGCACCACATGATCCGCCAGTTCGCCATCGGCCTCGTCGCAGCGACCGCCGTCTTCGCGGTTGAGGCCGCCGTGCATCAGGCCGAGGCGCAGCAGCGCCGTCGGGCCGTTCCCGAGGTGCGCGTTTCGCGGCCGAGCTGGCTGATCACCCCGAAGGTGTCCTTCCCCGGCGACCGGCTCGGCATGCGCCCCGATATGATCCACTCGCCCTATTCCGCGACCGGCGAGCCGGTCGCAATGTCCTCCAGCATGCGTGGCGTCGCGGGACCGGACCGGTTCTGGGGCGCGCCTGCCTACACGGTCAACTGGCCCTGGCCGGCAGCCTTCTACGCCGGAAACTGATCCCACGCGGTAGTCTGTTCGCCGGACGTTGCGCGGCCGGCGTGTATAAGACCCTTGTCTTGCTCGCCATGGGCGCGCGGAGCGGCTACATCTCCTCCGAAGATCAGTCCCCATAGAAGGGATTTCCGGGATGGACGATACTGACCGCCGCATTCTTTCGGTCCTGCAGACCGACGCATCGCTTTCGATCGCGGAGGTCGCCTCGCGATCCGGCCTGTCGACGACGCCGGCGTGGAAGCGCATCCAGAAGCTGGAGGCCGAAGGGATCATCAAGGGGCGCGTGGCGCTGCTCGACCCGAAGAAGCTCGGCCTCGGACTCACCGTCTTTGTTTCGGTCGAGACAGCCGACCATTCGGAGGGCTGGCTCGCCCGCTTCGCCGAGGTCGTCTCCGCCATGCCGGAGGTGATGGAATTCTATCGGATGGCCGGTGACGTCGACTACATGCTGCGGGTGGTCGTGGCGGACATGGACGCCTATGATGCCTTCTACAAGCGGCTGATCTCGCAGATGCCGCTGAAGAACGTCACCTCGCGCTTCGCCATGGAGCGAATCAAGCAGACGACCGCCCTGCCGATCCAGATGGGGAAGCCCTGACCATGCTCGAGAAGCTCACGCCGACGACGATGCCGGCGCCCTTCGCCAAGTACTCCCATGCGGTCGTGGTGCCGGCCGGAACGCGCATGCTGTTCTGCTCGGGACAGCTCGGCCTCGCTTCGGACGGCATCATCCCGGAGAGCGCCGAGGTGCAGGCCGATCTCTGCTTCGCCGCCATCGGCCATATGCTCGCGGCGGCCGGCATGGACATGGGCGACATCGTGCGCATCAATGCCTTCGTCACGGAGCGGGCGCACATGGCCGGCTACATGGCCTCGCGCGACCGCCATGTGGCCAGCCCGCCGCCCGCCTCGACGCTGATGATTGTCTCGGGCTTCACGAAGCCGGAATTCAAGGTCGAGGTCGAGGTGGTGGCCGCGAAGGCGGGCTGACGCCATCGAAGCGGGGAGGCGCGATCATGCTGCCGAAACAGCTCTGGGTGGAAATGACCACCGAGGAGTTCCGCTCCTCCGATACATCGCCCTGGATCGCCGTGCTGCCGATCGCGGCGGTGGAGCAGCACGGACCGCATCTCGCCGTCGCCGTCGACACGGTGATCGCCGAGGGCAATATTCAGGCGGTGCGCGACATCCTGCCGAAGGGCCTGCCGGTGACCTTCCTGCCGACGGTCTGGATGGGCAAGTCGGACGAGCACATCGCCTTTCCCGGCACCCTCACCATTTCCGCTGAAACGCAGATCCGCCTCCTGAACGAGATCGGCGACAGCGTGGCGCGGGCGGGGGTGAAGAAGCTCGTCCTTGCCAATTCCCACGGAGGCAATGTTGCGACGATGGAGATCGTCGCGCGGGATCTTCGCCGCCGCCACGGCATGTTCACTGTCCAGTGCTCCTGGCATCGGCTCGGCTCGCCCACGGGCCTTTTCTCGGAGTCCGAGCAGACGCACGGCATCCATGGCGGCGAGATCGAGACCTCGCAGATGCTGCATTTCCGCCGCGACCTCGTGCACATGGCGAAGGCGCGCGACTTCGTCTCCGCCGCTGTGGTGATGGAGCAGCGCTACCGGCACCTGAGGGCGACGCAGCGCGTCTCGTTCGGATGGATGAGCGAGGACCTCTCCACGGCCGGGGCGATGGGCAATGCGGCGGCGGCAACGCCGGCGAGCGGCCGGGAGCAGACCGAGTTCACGGCGAAGGCCTTCGTCGAGCTTCTGCAGGACGTCCACGCCTTCCCGGTGGACCTTCTGGGGACGGCGACGCTCGCCTGAGGCGGGCCTGCCGCGATCAGTGCAGGAAGGGCAGGTATTTGCCGAGAAAGTTGCCGGGGGCCAGCAGCGCGCCGGCCCAGATGAAGGCCGAGAGGACATTGGCGATCTGGAACTTCCACTGCGACATGGCCAGCATGCCGGCGACCAGCGGCACGGCGGCGCGCAGGGGTCCCGAGAACCGGCCGATGAAGATGGCCCAGACGCCCCATTTCTCGAAGAAGGCATGGCCCTTGGGCAGCATGTCGGGGTGTCGCGACAGCGGCCAGATCGTCGCGATGCGGTCCTTGAAATAATAGCCGAACCAGTAGGAGACGGCGTCTCCCAGCGTCGCGCCCATCGCAGCGGCGAGGAGGATCGGCCAGAACGGGATGCCGGCCGAACCGATTAGCGGGCCGAAGGCGACGATCATCGCCCAGGCCGGCACGATCAGCGACAGCACGGCGAGCGATTCGGCGAAGCACAGTGCGAAGATGATGGCGGGAGCCCAGGCCTGATTGGCTTTGACGAACTCGATGACCGGGGTGACGTAGGCTTCCATGCATCTCACGCTGCGGAAAGAAAGGCCCGAGAGCCAAGACGATCGCGCCCCTCGGGTCAAGCATGGTGGCGGTGGACAATCGTCGCGGACCGTCGACGGCCCACGTGTGCGGCGATAAAGGAGGGGCAAGGGCTTACTGGAGGGCGACGCGATGGACATCGACACGTTGCGGGCGAACGCGAACCGCGTCCTCGACGACGCGACCATTCCGGAACTGCCGAACCACTACCGCGGCAAGGTGCGCGACAACTACGACCTCGCTGACGGCAGCCGCGTCATCATCGCCACCGACCGGATCAGCGCCTTCGACCGCATTCTCGCCGCCATCCCGTTCAAGGGTGAGGTGCTGACGCAGACGGCGCGCTACTGGTTCGAGGAGACGGCGGACATCTGTCCGAACCACGTCATCGCCTATCCGGACCCCAACGTGGTGGTCGGACAGCGCCTCGACATCCTTCCCGTCGAGATCGTGGTGCGCGACTATCTCGCCGGCACGACGGGAACCTCGGTCCTGACGCTCTACAGGAAGGGCCAGCGGCAGATGTACGGCATCACCCTGCCGGACGGGCTGAGGGACAACCAGCGGCTGCCCGAGCCGATCATCACGCCGACGTCGAAGGCCTTCGACGGGGGGCACGACGAGCCGCTGTCTCCCGAGCAGATCCTCGATCAGAAGCTCGTCACGCCGGACCAGTGGAAGAGGCTCACCGACTACGCCTTCGCGCTCTTCGCGCGCGGCCAGAAGCTCGCCGCCGAGCGGGGGCTGATCCTCGTCGACACCAAGTACGAATTCGGCACCGACCGCGACGGCCGCATCGTGCTGGCGGACGAGATCCATACGCCGGATTCGAGCCGCTACTGGAAGGCCGACAGCTATCCGGTGCGCTTCGCCGCGGGCGAGAAGCCCGACAGCTTCGACAAGGACTTCGTGAGGAACTGGGTGGTGGCGCGCTGCGATCCCTACAGGGATACGATTCCCGAGATCCCCGCCGACGTGATCGTCGCGACCGCGGCGGTCTATATCGAGGCCTTTGAGATGATCACCGGCAAGCGCTTCGACATCCACCCCGAGGAGGGGCGGGTGATCGACCGCATCCGCCGCAATCTCGCACGCTACTTCTGAGCCCTACCGCTTCAGCGCCTTCCGGACCGCCGCAGCAACCCCTTCGCCGTCGAGACCGTAGTGGCGGTAGAGGTGCGTCGGGGGGCCGAGCACCGAATAGGCGTCGGGCATGCCGACCTTGGTCAGGCGGGTGCCGAGGCCCTCCTCGGCGATGACCTCGGCGATCGCCGCGCCGAAGCCGCCGGTGACGTTGGCCTCCTCCGCCGAGACGATGGGGCCGCGCCTGGCGGCATCGCGCACGGCCTCAAGGTCGAGCGGCCGGATCGAGTACATGTCGACGACGGTGATCTCGATGCCTTCCTTTCTCAGGATGTCGTGGGCGTCGAGGCCGGCCTTCACCAGGTTGCCGATAGCGAGGACGGTGGCGTGGCGGCCCTCGCGCAGCGTGTTGGAGCCGCCGATACGGAAGTCGAACTCCTTGTCATAGACCACCGCCTCGCGGCCGCGTCCGGCACGGAAATAGATCGGCGCTGGGTGCCTGATGTTGGTGCGCAGCGCCGACGACAGCGCGTTTCCGTCACAGGGCGCCATCAGGGTGAGGTTCGGGATGGCCCGGAGCGCCCCGATGTCCTCGCAGCAATGGTGCGAGGTGCCATAGAAGCCCATGGCGATGCCGGAATGGGTGCCGACCATCTTCACCGGCAGGTTGGTGTAGCAGATGTCGTTGCGGATGTTCTCGACGCCCATGAGGGCGAGAAAAAACGAGTAATTCGAGATAACCGGGGTGAGCCCCATCGTGGCGAGGCCGGCTGCGGCGCCGATCATGTTCCGCTCGGCGATGCCGAAGTTGAAGTAGCGGTCGGGATATTTCTGGCCGAAGCCGATGACCTGGGTCGGGCGGCCGAGATCGGCGGTGCAGACGACGATGTCATCATGGCCGGCCTCGGCGAGTTCGATCAGGGTCCTTCCCGTCGTCAGCTGGCGTGACAGCCCGAGGGAGACAACCATGTCCCAGGAGCGCTCGTCGAAATCGTCGGTGACGGTCGATTCCGCGAGGTCGATGGTCTTCTTAAATTCCGCGGACATGTAGGCCATGCCGGGTGCGGGCGGGTTGGCGCGGTACTTCTCGCTCTGGCTCATGACGTGCTCCTCACCCGATCTCGCCGGCATCGATCTCGACATAGGCGCGCTCGATGTCCTTCGGCCCGAGGAATCCGAGGTGCCATTGCCAGGTGCCTTCCATGAACGAGACGCCCTTGCCGGCGACCGTGTAGGCGAGCACGCAAGCCGGGCGGCCGTCTGGAGCATTCAGCGCCCGGTTCAGCGCGTCGAAGGTCAAGTCGATGTCGTGGCCGTCCTTGAGCACGAAGGTGTTCCAGCCGAAGGCCTCCCACTTCTCCTTCAGCGGCTCGGAGCGCAGCGTCTGCTGCGGATCGCCGTCGGAGCCGGCGCCGTTGATGTCGACGATGCCGATGAGATTGTCGAGCCCGTAGTGGGCGCCGGCCTGCGCCGCCTCCCAGATCTGGCCCTCGTTCATCTCGCCGTCGCCCATCAGGCAGACGGCGCGGGCGGGCGAATTCTTCAGCCGCGCTCCGAGCGCCATGCCGACCGAGACGGAAAGGTTGTGGCCGATGGAGCCGGAGGAGAAGTCGATGCCCGGCACCTTCTTCATCTCGGGGTGGTCGCCGAGGAAGGAGCCCATGCGGCTGTAGGTGTCGAGCCAGTCGCCGGGAAAGAAACCGAGGTCGGCGAGCACCGGGAAGAGGCCGATGGCGGCGTGGCCCTTGCCCATGGTGAAGCGGTCGCGGTCGCCCCAGCGCGGTTCGTCCGGCCTCACGTGGAGAAGCTGATAGTAAAGCAGCGCCACGATCTCGGCCATGGAGAAGGACGAGCCGTAGTGGCCGGAGCCGCAGATGTCGGTGAGCCTCACCGTCTGGCGGCGGATGAGTTTCGCCTTGTCGCGAATGACGGATTTCGGAACGTTGCGCACGGCGCGCGACGGCATGGCGATCCTCCCGTGGCGGTCTTTTTAATCGATTTACGGAGAGCCTAGGGCAGAGGACGGGGAGACCGCAAGCCTTGCCCGCGACAGGTCCGGCAGGCGTGCGGCAAGGGCAGCCCGCCTGCCTCATCCAACGAAAGTTGCGTGATGGAATCAGCCGGGGTGGGCTATGGAGCGCATTCGCCAAGCGATTGATTTGTGTCGCCGGTGCCCCATACTTGTTTGTCATTGTTGCTCACACGGGAACCGTGCCGCATGGCATTGCACCTCGTCACCGACGAGATCGGGCTGGAGCAGAAGCTCAAGGTTGCCTACGCCGCCTGGGGACGTGGCGACGTGGTCGCGCTCTCCTCACTGTTCTGCGAGGACTGCGAGTTCACGCTCGTCGGCAATCCGGTCCTCAATCCGCATTCGGGCCTGCGGGTCGGCATCGTCGGGCTGACGGAAGTTCTCGAGCATTTCCACCAGATGTTCGAGGTCCGCGAGTTCCTCGTCGAGAACATCGTTGTCAAGGATGAGAACGCCTTCGTGCACTGGCACTCCTCGCTGCTGTTCCGGCCGAACGGGCGGGTCATCGACAGCGAGCGCTGCGACCTGATCCGGTTTCGCGGCGGTCTGATTCGCAGCATCAAGTGCTTCTACGACTCCGCCTCCATGGCGATCACGACCGGGCGGGCGCAGGTCGCGTCGGCCGATGCGCGCATGACCGCGCCACCGGCGGGACGCAAGGCGTCCTAGCCCTCCAGCACCTGCTTGCTCGCCACCGTCGTGTCGGCGTTCAGGCGGTAGATCAGCGGCACGCCTGTCTTCAGTTCCAGCGTCGGGATGGTCTTCTCGTCGAGGCGGTCCAGCACCATGGCGAGTGCCCTCAGCGAATTGCCGTGGGCGGCGACGAGGACGCGCTCGCCGCGCATCACGCGGGGCAGGATCTCCGCGACATAGTAGGGCAGGACGCGGGCGACCGTGTCCTTCAGGCTCTCGCCGCCGGGCGGCGGCACGTCATAGGAGCGGCGCCAGATGTGGACCTGCTCGTCGCCGTATTTCGCCGCCGTCTCGGCCTTGTTGAGGCCGGAGAGATCGCCATAGTCGCGCTCGTTCAGCCGCCAGTCCCTGATGGTCGGCAGGTCGGGCTGGCCAATTTCGTCAAGGATCAGCGTCAGCGTGTTCTGGGCGCGGGTCAGCGCCGAGGTGTAGGCGACGTCGAAGGACAGCCCCAGCGCCTTCAGGCCGCGGCCGGCCGTCTTCGCCTCCTCGATGCCCTTGGGCGTCAGGCCGGGGTCCTTCCAGCCGGTGAAGAGGTTCTTCAGGTTCCACTCGCTCTCGCCATGGCGGGTGAGCACGAGAAGCCGTTCGGTCATGGGTCAGGTCCTTGAGAGATCAGAAGCCGAGAACATCGGCCATGGAATAGAGCCCGGCCGGCTTGCCCCGGGCCCAGAGCGCCGCCTTCAGCGCACCACGGGCGAAGAGGGCGCGGTCTTCGGCGATGTGGGTCATCACCACGCGCTCGGTCGGTCCAGCGAAGATCACCGAGTGCTCGCCGATGACGGTGCCGCCGCGCACCGCCGCAAAGCCGATGTCGCCGCGCCTGCGGGCGCCGGTCTGGCCGTCGCGGCCGCGATCGGAGTGGTCAGCCAGGGAAATCTTCCGCCCCTTGGCTGCGGCCTCGCCGAACATCAGCGCCGTGCCGGAGGGCGCGTCGATCTTGCGGTTGTGATGCATCTCGACGACCTCGATGTCGAAGTCATCGTCGAGCGCCTCGGCAGCGCGCTTCACCAGGGCGGCGAGGAGGTTCACGCCGAGCGAGAAATTGCCCGACTTGACGATGGTGGCGATGCGCGCCGACGAGGCGATGGCATCGTTCTCGGCGTCGCTGCAACCGGTGGTGCCGCAGACATGCACCTTGCGGTGCTTGGCGGCGAGGCCCGCGATCTCCACCGACACGCGCGGGATGGTGAAGTCGATGACGGCATCGGCCTGGGCGAGGGCGGCGTCCATGTCGGAGGTGACCTGGACCAGCGCGCGTCCGGCGCCGGCGAGAAGCCCGGCATCCTCGCCGAGCGCGACATGACCGGCGGGCTCGATCGCGCCGGTGAGCTTCAATCCCGGCGCCTCCTGGACGAGACGCACCAGCACCCGGCCCATATGGCCGGCGGCACCGGCGATGACGACGCGCATGTCCGACATGGGTTCAGCTCTCCGCCGCTCGATGCGGGCGGTCTAGCAGCCGTGGTCCGCGATGAAAAGCGCGGGAATGGTCATGCTCGCGCGTCGTAGGCCAGGACGGCCTCGAGCAGCACCTGCGCGCCGAGGCCGCAATCCTCCTGGGTCGCGCTTTCCGCCTCGTTGTGGCTGAGGCCTTCGGCACAGCGCACGAAGATCATCGAACTCGGGCAGACCCGCGCCGTGTACATGGCGTCGTGACCGGCTCCCGAGGTGATCTCGCGGGCGGGCAGGCCGAGCTTCTCGGTCGCCTGGCGCACCATGGCCACGCAGGTGGCGTCGAAGGGCTGGGCGGGCGAGTCCTGCAGCGGGCTGACCTCGTAGGCCGCATCATGCCGGGTCGCCGCCTTGGCGATGGCGATCTTCGCATTCGTGACCATGGTGCTCAGCACGTCGTCCGAATGATGACGCATGTCGAGGGTGAAGCGCATCTCGCCGGGAATGATGTTGGGCGAGCCGGGAAAGGCCGAGACGATGCCGATCGTGGCGAGGCCGCCATTGTCGATGGCGATCTGGCGGATCTCGGTCGCAGCTTCCGCGAAAGCGGCCAGCGAGTCCCGGCGATAGGCCATCGGCGTCGTGCCGGCATGGCTCTCGCGCCCGGTGATGGTGCAGTTGAACCACTTGATCGCCTGAATGCCGGTGACGATGCCCACCGACAGACCCTCCTCGTCGAGGATGGGGCCCTGCTCGATATGGATCTCGAAATAGGCCTGGAAGGGGATGTGACCGGCCTTCTCGGTTCCGCGGTAGCCAATGGCCTCCAGTGCCTCGCCCTGGGTGACGCCGTCCTTGTCGGTGACCGCGTCCATCTGGTCCTGGGTATAGGCGCCGGCATAGACGGCGGAGCCGACCATGGAGGGCGAGAAGCGTGCTCCCTCCTCGTTGGTCCAGTTGACGAGGGCGATGGGGGCGTTGGTCTCGTAACCGGCCTGATGGAGGGTCTTGAGCACCTCCAGGCCGCCGAGAACGCCGAGCACGCCGTCGAACTTGCCACCCGTCGGCTGGGTGTCGAGATGGCTGCCCATGGCGATCGGCTTGCGTGCATTGTCCTTGCCGGGGCGGACCGCGATCATGTTGCCGGCCGTGTCGACGTGCACCGCGCAGCCAAGCGCCTCGCACTCGCGTCGGAACCAGTCGCGCACGCGCCGGTCCTCGTCCGACAGGGTCAGGCGGCGGATGCCGCCCTTGGGCGTGCCGCCAATCTGGGCCGTCTCCATCAGCATGTCCCAGAGCCGGCGGCTGTCGATGGTCAGGTTGGCGAGCATGGTGTCCTCGAGGCGATGTCCGGCGGGGGAAGCGGGACCATTTCATCCGGCGGGGCGGGAGGCAAGATGCCGCGGCGCAAGGGTCTTCTCCCCGCGACGCCGTGCACCTTTCGTTAACCCTGCCGGCGGCCATATCTTGGCCGTGATCGCCGCCCAATGACTGCCGCGACGATCATCAGGGTTCGCCGTGACGCCGCTCCGCATTCTCGCCGTCTGCCTCATTGCCCTCGCGGGTTTCGCGCCGCGCGCCGCGCAGGCGCATCCCCATGTCCAGGTCGAGACCGAGACGCAGCTCATCCACGATGCGGCGGGACAGGTGTCCGGCTTCGTCCATGTGTGGACCTTTGACGAGATGTATTCGAGCTTCGCCACCCAGGGGCTCGACAAGAACGGCGACGGCCAGCTCAGCCGGGAGGAACTGGCGGAACTGACCAAGGTCAATGTCGAGCATCTCGGGCAGCAGAAGTTCTTCACGGTGATGCGCCACGAGCGGCGCTACGTCTCCTTCGGCCAGGTGCGCGATGCCTGGTCCGAGGTTGTCGGCGGCAAGCTGAGGCTTCACTTCACGGTGCCGCTGGCGACGCCGTTCCAGGCGGCGGGCAAGCCTTTGACGCTCGAAGTCTATGATCCCGACTATTTCGTCGCCTTCACTCCTGCTGACGGCGAACCGATGCGGCTCGTCGGAGCGCCTTCCGGCTGCAAGCTCGACTACACGGCGCCGAAAGGAAGCAACGCCCCGGTCGGTTCTCTGTCGGAGAGCTTCTTCCAGGCGCTCGGCGCCAATGCCAATTTCGGCCAGCAGTTCGCCGGACGCTTCACGGTGACCTGCCCGTGAGGCCAACGCGGCGGATTGCGGCTGTTGTCGCCGTCGCGGCGGTGGCCGCCTGCGCCCTCCTTGCCGACCCGTCCCTCGCCCAGGCGCCGCCCTCGGCCTTTGGCGGCGCCAGGACTCCGCCGGCCACTGGTCTCTTCGGGTGGATCATCGAGCAGCAGGCCGTGTTCTACCGGCAGCTGTCGGCGGCAGTGCGCGGCATCCGCGCCGGCCATGCCGGGGCTTTCTCAACGCTCGTCGGCCTGTCGTTCCTGTATGGCGTCTTCCATGCCGCCGGGCCCGGCCACGGCAAGGCGGTGATCTCCTCCTACATCGTGGCTACCGGCGAGACCGTGCGGCGCGGCGTGACGCTGGCGGCCCTGTCGTCGCTGGTGCAGGCGCTGACCGCCATCGCGCTGGTCGGCTTCCTCGCTGCCGTCCTCGGCGTCACGGCCCGGACGATGAGCCAGGTGGTCAACTGGATCGAGCTTGCCGCCTACGGCCTCATCATCGCCATCGGCCTGAGGCTGGTCTGGCAGAAGGGCAGCGCCTTCATCGCCCGCCTTTCGGCGTGGCGGAGCGCCCGGCCGGTCGCCGGGCTCGGCTGCGACGACAGCTGCGTCCACCTGCCCGGCGCCGAGCAGGTGGCGCGGATCCATTCCTGGCGCGAGGCGCTCGCCATCATCCTCAGCGTCGGCCTGCGCCCCTGCACGGGGGCGGTGCTGGTGCTGGTCTTCGCCATGTCGCAGGGCATCGTCCAGGCGGGGGTCATCGCCACCTTCGCCATGGCGCTAGGCACGGCGATCACGGTGGCGCTGATCGCCGCGGTCGCATCGGGCGCGAAGGAGCTGGCGGTGCGGCTGGCGGCGGCGCGGCCGGGAGCCATGATGCTCGCCATGAGTGCGCTGGAGGTTGCGGCGGCAGTCGTGGTCGTCCTGTTCGGCGCGGGGCTTCTGACCGGCTATCTCGTCGTCGAGCGCATGATGCCGTTCTGACCCCTCGGGGTTAGCCCAAGAAAAACCCCTCCCTTGCGGGAGAGGGTCGTTGGGTTTCATCGCTTTTCTTGGTTTGTCGGGGCCCGCCGCCCTGAATTCGTCGGCTCAGCGTCCGCCGGACGCCTTGCGGTCGCGCCGGCGGTCGGCCACCGGCTGGTAGGCGATGCGGGCGTGATAGGCGCAGTAGGGGATGCCGGAGCCGGAACGGGCGCCGCAATAGCGGAAGTCGTCCTTGCCCGGCTCGCCGATCGGCCAGCGGCAGGAATATTCCTTCAGCTCCATGATGGTGCAGCGCTCGCCCATGGGCACGACGTTGTCGATATCCGGGAGCGGCGCGACGTCGACTGCGGGCATCAGGTCCGGCGCCGGGCGCGGCTTGAAGGCGAGGTTCGAGCGCGAGGCCGGCATGGAGGGGCGCGGCGGCGCGGAGGGCGCCGAGCGCGGGGCCTTGCGGGCCCGCGGCGCGCTGGAGGAGGGCGCCTTGGCGCGACCGGACAGACCGAGGCGGTGAACCTTGCCGATGACGGCGTTGCGGGTCACCTGTCCAAGCTCGCCGGCGATCTGGCTGGCGCTCAGACCGTCATTCCAGAGCTTCTTCAGGAGCTCGACCCGTTCATCGGTCCACTGCAACTGCTGCATGTTCCTGTCTCCTCCCGAGATGCGCTGCGGGCCTTCTGGAATCCGCAAGTGATCGCCGCCCCAAGGGAGCGCCGCTGCACTGCCGATAACCTTGTCGCGAAGGTCCGCCGCACGAGATGTCGTATGCCGACGACATGACTCTACGCTATTGATTGAATCGGCGGCAAGAGTCCGGCGAATCTCGCTTTCGTTTTCCCCAAGCGCTTCAGGGCCGTCGCGAATCCGTCCACAGCCCGTCGGCTCGTCTCGCCCGCCGATGCCTGAGTCTTACCAAGACCTTAAGGGGGGTGTTGTTTTTGAGTCACTCGTCTGGGGTCTTTTTCGGCCTTTGCCCGGAATGCTTGCCATGGGCTGAAAACAATCCGCCGGCAGTCTGGTTCCGTTGCAGGGAAAGTCTCCGGCGGCCTCAATGGGACCGTCTTGCACCCGTCATATTGAATCGATAATTCTCGATATATGGATGACATCGAGACCATCGCGGCCCTGGCTGCACTCGCCCAGCCAACCAGGCTCGCGACCTTCCGCCTGCTTGTGGCCCATGAGCCGGAGGGACTTGCCGCCGGCGAGGTCGGCCGCCGCCTCGCCGTGCCGCAGAACACCATGTCGGCGCATCTCGCGGTTCTGACCCGTGCCGGTCTGGTGCGGGGCGAACGGCACAGCCGCTCGATCGTCTATCGCGCCGATCTCGACCGCTTCCGCGCCATGACCGTGCACCTCGTCCAGGACTGTTGCGGCGGCCGGCCCGAGATCTGCGCGCCGCTCGTCGAGGATCTCTCCCCCCGCTGCTCCGCCAAGGCTCCCAGCCCATGACCACCGACCCGACGACTCCGCGCATCTTCAACGTGCTGTTCCTCTGCACCGGCAATACGGCCCGCTCGATCATGGCGGAGTCGATCCTTACAAGAGACGGCGGCGGCCGCTTTCGCGCCTTCTCTGCCGGCAGCCATCCGAGAGGCACGGTCAATCCCTTCGCGCTCAGGGTGCTCGCTTCCGCGGGCTACCCGACTGACGGCATGCGGTCGAAGAACTGGCAGGAATTTGCAGCTCCCGACGCCCCTGTCATGGATTTCGTCTTCACCGTCTGTGACGGCGCCGCAGGCGAGGCCTGTCCTGTCTGGCCGGGACAGCCGATGACGGCGCACTGGGGGATCGAGGATCCCGCGGCGGTGGAGGGCACCGACATCGCGAAGGAAACGGCCTTCGTCGCCACCTTCCGCTATCTGAAGAACCGCATCTCGGTGTTTACGGCCCTGCCGGTGGCGAGCCTCGACAGGCTGACCCTGCAGACGCGTCTCGATGCCATCGGGCGGAGCGAGGGGGCCACCGGCGACTTCCGGGCAGGGCTTTGACCGCATGACCCTGTTCGAGCGCTATCTGACCGTCTGGGTCGGCCTCTGCATCATTGTCGGCATCGCGCTCGGGCACGTGGCGCCGGGTGCGTTCCAGGCCCTTGGAGCGGCCGAGGTGGCCAAGGTCAACATCCCGATGGCGGTGCTCATCTGGTTGATGATCATCCCCATGCTCCTCCGCGTCGATTTCGCCGCCCTGTCGACCATCAGCCGACACTGGCGCGGCATCGGTGTCACGCTCTTCGTCAACTGGGCGGTGAAACCGTTCTCGATGGCCCTGCTCGGGTGGTTCTTCATCGGCTACCTGTTCCGGCCGCTGCTCCCGGAAAGCCAGATCGATTCCTACATCGCCGGCCTCATCATCCTCGCGGCCGCTCCCTGCACGGCGATGGTCTTCGTCTGGTCCAACCTGACGCGTGGCGAGCCGCTGTTCACGCTCAGCCAGGTGGCGCTCAACGACGCCATCATGATTGTCGCCTTCGCGCCCATCGTCGGCCTCCTGCTGGGGCTGTCGGCGATCACCGTTCCCTGGGCCACGCTGCTGCTGTCGGTCGGGCTCTACATTGTCATTCCGGTCATCGCGGCGCAGGTGCTGAGGGCCTGGCTGCTTCGAACCGGCGGGCAGGTCGCGGTGGACCGGCTGCTTGCGCGCCTCCAGCCGCTCTCGCTCGTGGCGTTGCTGGCGACCCTCGTCCTGCTCTTCGGCTTCCAGGGCGAGCAGATCATCGCCCAGCCGCTCGTCATCGCCCTGCTGGCGGTGCCGATCCTGATCCAGGTCTATTTCAATTCCGCGCTCGCCTATCTCCTCAACCGCGCGGCGGGAGAAGCGCATTGCGTCGCCGGACCCTCGGCCCTGATCGGGGCGAGCAACTTCTTCGAACTGGCGGTGGCAGCCGCCATCAGCCTGTTCGGCTTCAATTCCGGTGCGGCGCTCGCCACCGTCGTCGGCGTCCTCATCGAGGTGCCGGTCATGCTCTCGGTCGTGTGGATCGTGAACCGGTCGAAGGGCTGGTACGAGCGCGGCGCTGCGGTCGCCGCCCCGACCGGGCTTGCCGGCAAGGCGGACCATTGATGGACAGACGAGACTTCTGGAGCACAGCATCATGAGAGTGGGGATCAGCGGCATGGGCCGGATCGGGCGCCTGGCGCTCCGCGCCGCCATGGGAGCCGCCCATCGGGGCCTGGACGATCCGCGGGCCGGCAACCGGCTGGACATCGTCCACCTCAACGAGATCAAGGGCGGTGCGGCCACCACTGCACATCTCCTCGAATTCGACAGCGTGCAGGGGCGCTGGCGCGGCGCCATCGCGGCGGATGGCGAGGATGCTGTGACCATTGGCGGCAAGCGGATGAGCTTTTCCGCTCATGCGGCGCCCGGCGACATTCCCTGGGGCGATCTCGGCGTCGACGTGGTGCTGGAATGCACAGGCAAGTTCCTCACTCCCGCGACGCTCGAGGGGCACCTGAAGTGCGGAGCGAAACGCGTCATCGTCGCCGCACCGGTGAAGGACCCCTCGGTGCTGAACGTCGTCGTCGGGGTCAACGAACACCTCTACAATCCGGCGAAGCATCCGATCGTCACCGCGGCCTCCTGCACCACCAACTGCCTCGCCCCGGTGGTGAAGGTCGTTCATGAGGGGATCGGTATCGAGCGCGGCCAGATCACCACGATCCACGACCCGACCAACACCAATGTGGTCGTCGATGCGCCGCACAAGGACCTGCGCCGGGCGCGCTCCGCCATGCTGTCGCTGCAGCCGACCACGACCGGCAGCGCCACGGCCATCGCCCTGATCTATCCGGAGCTGAAGGGCCGGCTCGATGGCCATGCGGTGCGGGCACCGGTGCTCAACGCCTCGCTGACGGACTGTGTCTTCCAGTTGAAGCGGCCGACAACCGCGGCCGAGGTCAACGACATGTTCAAGGCCGCCGCGGCCGGCCCACTCGCCGGCATTCTCGGCTTCGAGGCGCTACCGCTGGTCTCAGCCGACTATGCCCGCGACACGCGCTCCGCCATCGTCGACGGACCGTCGACGCTGGTGACCGACGGCGTGATGCTGAAGGTCTACGCCTGGTACGACAATGAGATGGGCTACGCCTGCCGCATGGTCGATCTCGCCAACCATCTCGCCGCGGTCGGGATCTGACATGGCCCCCGTCTCCGCAGGCCTGCGCAACTACGCCATCGTCACGGCGGCCTACTGGGGCTTCACGCTGACGGACGGCGCGTTGCGCATGCTCGTCCTCTTCACCTTCTTCAAGCTCGGCTATTCGCCCTTCACCCTGGCGCTGCTGTTCCTGCTCTACGAGGCGGCGGGCATCGGCGCCAACTTCATCGGCGGCTGGCTCGCGACCCGCTACGGTATCACGCGGATGCTGACGGTGGGCCTATCGACGCAGATCGTCGGCTTCCTGCTGCTGTCCGCGATGTCGCCCGGCTGGGAGGCCGCCTTCCTCGTCGCCTGGGTGGTGGCGGCGCAGGGCGTCTGCGGCGTCGCCAAGGACCTGACCAAGACGGCCTCCAAATCGGCGATCAAGATCACCGAGAAGGAGGCGCGCAGCGCCGATGCCGGATCGGACGGGCGCCTGTTCCGCTGGGTCGCCTGGTTCACTGGCTCGAAGAACGCGATGAAGGGCGCCGGCTTCTTCCTCGGGGGCCTTCTGCTGGAGGCCTTCGGCTTTCGGCTGGCGCTCTGGCTTATGGCGGCGGCGCTCGGGCTGGTGCTTCTCGGGGTCGTGCTGTCGCTGCCCCCGATGATGGGCAAGGCCAAGGCGAGCCGCACGGCCCGCGAACTGTTCGGCAAGAGCCGCGGCGTGAACCTGCTGGCTGCGGCGCGCATCGGCCTGTTCGGGGCGCGCGATGTCTGGTTCGTCGTCGGCCTGCCTGTCTTCCTCTATGGCGCCGGCTGGACCTTCCCGATGGTTGGCGCCTTCCTGGCGGTCTGGACCATCGGCTACGGCATCGTGCAGGCCTCGGCGCCCGCTCTCGTGCGGCGCAGCCCCGACGGGCTGTCGAGCGAGGTGCCGGCGGCGCGGCTCTGGTCGTTCGGCCTGATGCTGGTGCCAGTGCTCATTGCCGCGATCCTTGCCGTCCAGCCGCCCCGTCCGGACCTGATCCTGGTCGCCGGGCTCGGCGTGTTCGGCTTCGCCTTCGCGGTCAATTCCTCGGTCCATTCCTATCTCATCCTCGCCTATGCGGGCTCCGAGAAGGCGGCCGAGGACGTGGGCTTCTACTATGCGGCCAATGCCACGGGTCGCTTCGCCGGCACGCTGCTGTCGGGGCTTCTGTTCCAGGCTGGCGGCATCCTGGGATGTCTCGCGGGGTCGGCGGCAATGCTGGCGACCTGTTGGCTGGTGACGCTCGCCCTTCCGGTGAGCCGGGATGAGCGGGCAATAGAAACAGGGCCATGACCGTCACGACTTGCCGTGAACCGGCCACCGAGAGGTCGTCGGAAAGGCAGCGCGATCCTAGCCGGCTATGCTGCGTCGCAGCGTGCAGGACCTTGCGGCAACCTTGACTTTCAGCCCCCCCGATCGCATAGAATTTGCCGCGCCGCCCTTCGGGGCGGCCGTTTTTTTCTGGGTTTCCGGAAGTTTCGACGGGAGGTCGAAGTGATCACGCCGCTGATGCCGAACTATGCACGGACCGAACTCGCCTTCGAGCGGGGCGAGGGCTGCTGGCTGGTGACGGCGGACGGGCGACGAGTCCTCGATTTCGGCGCCGGCATCGCGGTCAACTCCCTCGGCCATTCCCATCCCCATCTCGTCGAGGCTCTGACCGAGCAGGCGAAGAAGGTCTGGCACGTCTCCAACCTGCACAACGTGCCGGAGACCGAGCGGCTGGCGAAGCGGCTGATCGAGGCGACCTTCGCGGACTCCGTGCTGTTCTGCAATTCGGGTGCGGAAGCCAACGAGGGCGCCATCAAGATGGCGCGCAAGTACTTCGCCGTGCGCGGCGAGCCGAACCGCTTTCGCATCATCACCTTCGAGGGCGCCTTCCATGGCCGGACGCTGGCGACCATCGCCGCCGGCGGCCAGGCCAAGTACCTGGAGGGCTTCGGCCCGAAGGTCGAGGGCTTCGACCAGGTGCCCTTCGGCGACCGCAAGGCGCTGGAGGCGATGATCGGCCCCGACACCGCCGCTCTGATGATCGAGCCGATCCAGGGCGAGGGCGGCCTGCGCGAGGTCCCGACCGAAGAGCTCCGCTACCTGCGCGAACTCTGCGACAAGCACGATCTGCTGCTCATTTTCGACGAGGTGCAGACGGGCGTCGGCCGCACCGGCAAGCTCTTCGCCTACGAGTGGTCGGGCGTTGCCCCCGACATCATGTCGATCGCCAAGGGCATCGGCGGCGGCTTTCCCATGGGCGCGATCCTCGCCGTGGAGAAATGCGCTGCCGTGTTCACGCCCGGCACCCATGGCACGACCTTCGGCGGCGGTCCGCTGGCCGCGGCCGTCGGCAATGCCGTGCTCGACGTGGTGCTGGCGCCAGGATTTCTCGAGGAGGTCCAGCGCAAGGCGCTGCTGTTCAAGCAGAAGCTCGCCGGCCTCGTCGACCAGCACCCGAAGGTGTTCGAGACGGTGCGCGGCGCCGGCCTGCTGACCGGCCTCAAATGCGTCGTCCCCAATGGCGAGGTGACGACGGCGGCCCGTCGCGAGAATCTGCTCGTCGTGCCGGCGGGTGACAACGTCATCCGCCTCATCCCGCCGCTGATCGTCTCCGACGAGGAGATCGATCTGGCCGTCGGCATGCTCGACAAGGCGGCGAGGACCATCGAGGCGCAGATGGTCAAGGGGGCGGCCGAGTGACCCATTCCCCGCGCCATTTCGTCGACCTCGCCGATTTCGGCGGGGCCGAGCTGAAAGCCATTCTCGACAAGGCAGGCGCGCTGAAGCGTGTCCGCCGCACGCCGGAGGCCGGCAAGCCGCTCGCCGGCAAGGTGCTCGCCATGATCTTCGAGCGCCCCTCCACCCGCACCCGCGTCTCCTTCGACGTCGGCATGCGCGAACTCGGCGGCGAGACGATCATGCTCACGGGCACCGAGATGCAGCTCGGCCGCGGCGAGACGATCTCCGACACGGCCAAGGTGCTGTCGCGCTATGTCGACGCCATCATGATCCGCATGCTCGACCACAATGCCGTGCGGGAGCTTGCGGATGCGGCGACGGTGCCGGTGATCAACGGCCTGACCAAGCTGTCGCATCCCTGCCAGATCATGGCCGACATCATGACCTTCGAGGAGAAGAAGGGGTCGATCCGCGGCAAGACGATCGCCTGGACGGGCGACGCCAACAACGTCCTGTCCTCGTGGATCCAGGCGGCGCCGCGCTTCGGCTTCAAGCTGAACATTGCCACCCCCGAGGAACTCGCGCCACGACGCGAGGCGATCGCTCTGGCCCAGCGCGAGGGCGCCGACGTCTCCTGGACCTCCGACCCCTATCAGGCGGCGGACCGCGCCGACTGCATCGTCACCGACTGCTGGGTGTCGATGGGCGACGAGGACGCCGGCCGTCGCCACAACCTGCTCAAGGCCTATCAGGTGAACAAGCAGCTGATGAGCGCGGCGAACTCCGACGCCATCTTCATGCACTGCCTGCCCGCCCATCGCGGCGAGGAGGTCACCGACGAGGTCATGGACGGTCCGCAGTCCGTGGTCTTCGACGAGGCCGAGAACCGCCTGCACGCCCAGAAGGGTGTGCTGGCCTGGTGCTTCGGGGTTTGAAGTCGAACTATTGCTGGCGCTCCTGAAATAATGCTTATTCGCAGTAGTTCTCAGGCGGGCCAGCAACATGGGGTTCTTCAGTCGACTCTTTCTCAGCTTGTCTCGCGGAAAGCTTCGCCGGGAGAATGAAACATTAGTTGCGATGGTTCGCGGGATGGATGCCTTCGAAGTGGCACTCCTGCTTGTCGATGTGATGATCATCAAGCGCATCGATCCACTGATCTCAGCCACTGCAGATGATCCTATCGGCTTCGGCGCTGCTGACCCTATGCTTGCATATAAGGTGAGCAAGAAGGTCGTTGAGCTTAGACGTAGTGGGTTGGTGGCTGCCGCAGGCGTAATGTCGGTTTGGCTGGTGACCTATCGCGCAGCCGATCCAGCGCTCCGCTACCAAGCCAAGCAAATGTGGGCTGAGCTTGCCCGCGGTTTCCCGCTTTTTGAGGATGCCATTTCTTACTGGGCGAGGGCGGCTGGTCATTGGCCGGACTGCGACTCAGTGCCTTGGTTCCCACGTGGGCTGAGGCCAAACGCTTAGCGAGTGCGAGAAGTTCGGCATCGGCCGCTACTCTGCCCTGCATCCGTCTCGATGCCTCTTCTCTCCAGAACCATTCAAGGCTAAGAGACCCGCCACCTTTTCGAACGGGAGGTCCGCCATGGCCGCGCCGCGCACGCTGTACGACAAGATCTGGGACGACCACGTGGTCGAGACGCAGGACGATGGCACCTGCCTTCTCTACATCGACCGCCACCTCGTCCACGAGGTGACGAGCCCGCAGGCCTTCGAGGGCCTGCGCACGACCGGCCGCAAGGTGCGCGCGCCGCAGAAGACGCTCGCCGTCGTTGACCACAACATCGCCACGACCCCGGACCGCAAGTTCGGCATCAAGGACGAGGAGAGCCGCACCCAGGTGGAGGCGCTCGCCCAGAATGCGAAGGAATTCGGCATCGAGTATTACGATGCCGCCGACATCCGGCAGGGCATCGTCCACGTCATCGGTCCGGAGCAGGGCTTCACCCTGCCGGGCACCACCATCGTCTGCGGCGACAGCCACACCTCGACCCACGGGGCCTTCGGCGCGCTCGCCCACGGCATCGGCACCTCCGAGGTCGAGCATGTGCTCGCCACCCAGACGCTGATCCAGGGCAAGGCCAAGAACATGCTGGTGCGTGTCGACGGGCAGCTGAAGGACGGCGTGACCGCCAAGGACATCATTCTCGCCATCATCGGCGAGATCGGCACGGCCGGCGGCACCGGCTCGGTCATCGAATATGCGGGCGAGGCCATTCGCGCGCTGTCGATGGAAGGCCGGATGACCATCTGCAACATGTCGATCGAAGGGGGCGCCCGCGCCGGCCTGATCGCGCCCGACGAGAAGACCTACGCCTATCTCAAGGGCAAGCCGAAGGCGCCCAAGGGCATGGCCTGGGACATGGCGCAGAAGTACTGGGAGACGCTCTTCACCGAGGAGGGCGCCCATTTCGACCGCACCGTGGTGCTCGACGCCAACGCCCTGCCGCCCATCGTCACCTGGGGCACGAGCCCCGAGGACGTCGTCTCCATCGGCGGCATCGTGCCCAATCCGGACGCCATCCAGGACGAGAACAAGCGCACCTCCAAGTGGCGCGCGCTCGACTACATGGACCTGAAGCCGGGGACGAAGATCACCGACATCCGCCTCGACAAGGTGTTCATCGGCTCCTGCACCAATTCGCGCATCGAGGACCTTCGCGAGGTCGCCCGCGTCGTGAAGGACAAGAAGGTCTCGCCGACCGTCTCGGCCATGATCGTGCCGGGCTCGGGCCTCGTGAAGGAGCAGGCCGAGCAGGAGGGTCTCGACAAGATCTTCATCGCCGCAGGCTTCGAGTGGCGGGAGGCGGGCTGCTCCATGTGCCTCGCCATGAACCCCGACCGCCTGCAGCCGGGCGAGCGCTGCGCCTCGACCTCAAACCGCAATTTCGAGGGCCGGCAGGGCTACAAGGGCCGCACCCATCTCGTCTCGCCGATCATGGCGGCGGCGGCGGCGGTGGAAGGCCACTTCGTCGACATCAGGACGTGGGGCTGAGGCACGCCGGCCGGCTCGACCCCAAAGGCCAGGCATGAATGAGAGGGCGCCTCCCGGCCGGGAGGCGCTCTCTTCGCATGGTCAGCACAGACCCATGCGCCGGCGGCGCGGATGGCAGTGGTAGTAGCCGCCCGGCCCCGACGGCTGCTGGTTCAGTCCGCCGAGCAGGCCTCCTTGCCGGTTGCGCCAGCGCGGCGGCAAGGGTTGCGGGTCGGGACCGTTGCCGTGCCCGCCGATGATGGTGCGACGGGAGGCGTGGCCGCGCGGCAGCGACCAACCGGCGGGCTGCCCATTGCCGATTCCCGGATCGATGCGACGGCCGCCGCCGTTGCCGATGCCGGGGTCGATGGGACGGAAGCCGCCGGGCGACCGGCCGCCGGGGCCGCGCATGGACAGGGCCTGGCTCTGCGAGGTGGCGGCGAGGGTCGCCGCGCCGAGGATCGCCGCGAAGGCGGCGCGTCTGGACATCATGGTCATGGTCTTCTCCGATGGCGCCGCGGCAGCCGCGGCGGGAAAGGGGCGCCCGCCCGCCGGGGGCGCGGGTCCGGGCATTCCGGGACTGCTCTGTCGCCGTCAGCCGGAAAGAGGTTCAACGGTTGCCGCCCGGAGGCCGCCTCGCGTGTTCATCCGGGGGCCGGCAGGCGATTCTTGGCGGACGCCTGTCGCTCTCCGCCCTAGTCTTGCCCGGATTGGCCTTAAGTTACCTCCGTGGGGATCGACGCCACAGCCGGGACTTGCCTTTCGGGTCCCACTTCGCCATGGATTCGCCCCGTCTTAACGGCTTGTTTACCCTGATCTTCGACATCTAGGGGGCAAGTCCGGCGGGGCCGCCGTTCCCGACCGCCCTTCGAACGAGCCGAGTTTTGCAATGCGCTCCATCCGAATGATCCCCGTCCTGGCCCTCGTGGCCGTCGCCTTCGCCGCGTCCGACGCCGGCGCCCAGCAGCGCCAGCAGGCCCAGGCGGCCCGACCGGCGGCCGGCGCCCAGCAGGGTTCAGCCGTGGCGCAGTTCGGCGACTGGGGTGTCTTCACCTCGACGACGCAGCGCGGAAAGGTCTGCTACGCCGCCTCGCAGCCGAAGACCCGGGCGCCCGGCAACCTCCAGCGCGATCCCGCCTTCTTCTTCCTGACGTCGCGGCCGGGCGAGAATGTGCGCAACGAGGTTTCGCTCACCCTCGGCTTCCCGCTGAAGGGCGACGCCACCGCCACCATCGGCACCACCAATTTCGCGCTCTACACCCAGGCCACCGGCGCCTGGATCAAGAATGCCGCCGAGGAAGGCCGCATGATCCAGGCCATGCGCGGCGGATCGGCACTGACCATCCGGTCGACTTCGCTGCGCGGCAATGTCACCACCGACACCTATTCGCTCAACGGCCTCAGCCAGGCGCTCGACCGCGTCGCGCAGGAATGCCGCTGAGGCCTGTCACTTCTGCGGCGTTGCTGGCGCTTGCCGGCGCCATCGCTCCCGCCGCTGCGCAGGACCGTCCGATTACCGGGACGAACCGCGTCATTGCCCGCCATGCCGATTGGTCCGTCGTTGTCGCCGACACCAATCGCGGCAAGCTCTGCTATGCCGCCGGCTCGCCCCGCCTGCGCCGCCCCGAAGGGGCGGTGAGGGGCCGCGCCTTCGTCTTCGTCACGACGCGGCCGTCCGACCGGGTGCGCGACGAGTTCGCGGTCGAGTTCGGCTTCGAGGTCACGTCGGGATCGACGCTGACGATCGGCGACGATACCTTCCCGCTTTCCGGTGACATGCAGGGCGCCTGGATCGCCAACCTCGCCGACGAGACGCGGCTGGTGGCGGCGATGCGCGACAGGGCTCAGATGACGCTGCGCTCGATGTCGCAGCTCGGCGAGGAGACGGTCGATACCTATGCGCTGAAGGGTTTCGCCGAGGCCCTCGCCCAGGCACGCCGAGAGTGCGCCGATCCCAATTCGACCAGCTGATACGGCGTCCCTGCGGAAATCCTGCGAGGAACGCCGCTTTCGTGCTATAGGCGCCCGCTTGCCAGGAACCCCGAACCGATGCCGACGCTCGATCTCGCGAATGCCAAGCCCGTCGTGAAGCCTACCTTGGCTGACGATACCCGCGCCCTGCCGGCGAAGCCCTCGCTCGTCGGAATGGGCCGCGACGATCTGACGGCCGCCCTTGCCGCCATCGGCATCGAGGGCCGGGAAATGCGCATGCGCGTCGCCCAGCTCTGGGGCTGGATCTACCAGCGGGGGGCCAGGACCTTCGAGGAGATGTCGAACGTCTCCAGGCACCTGCGCACGGCCCTTGCCGAGGCCTACACGCTGGAGCGTCCCGAGGTCGTCGCCGAGCAGGTGTCGCAGGACGGCACCCGCAAGTGGCTGATGCGCATCCCGCCGAGCATGGCCGGTGAGAAGTGGCACGAGATCGAGACGGTCTATATCCCCACCCGCGACCGCGGCACCCTTTGCATCTCCAGCCAGGTCGGCTGCACGCTGACCTGTTCGTTCTGCCACACGGGCACTCAGAAGCTCGTCCGCAACCTGTCGGCGGCCGAGATCGTCGCGCAGGTGATCGTCGCCCGCGACCAGCTTGGCGACTGGCCGGGAGCCGAGCCGCCCGAGGACGCCTTCGTGCCGACCGACGGCGGGCGCTTCGTCACCAACATTGTCTTCATGGGCATGGGCGAGCCGCTCTACAACGTCGAGAATGTCACCGGGGCGCTGATGACCCTGCTCGACCCGGACGGCCTGCAGTTTTCCAAGCGGCGGGTGACGCTGTCGACCTCGGGCGTCGTCCCTGAGATCGGCCGCGTGGGCGCCGCGACGGGCGTGGCGCTGGCCATTTCGCTGCACGCTGTCCGCGACGACCTGCGCGACGAACTGGTGCCGCTCAACAGGAAATACCCCATTGCCGCGCTGCTCGACGCCTGTCGCAACTATCCGGCCGCGTCCAACGCCCGGCGGATCACCTTCGAGTACGTGATGCTGAAGGGCGTCAATGATTCAATCGACGATGCCCGGCGCCTCGTGCGGCTGCTGAAGGGAATCCCGGCCAAGATCAACCTGATCCCCTTCAATCCGTGGCCGGGCTCGCGCTACGAGTGCTCCGACTGGGAGCAGATCGAGCGCTTCTCCGAGGTCGTCTTCCAGGCCGGCTATTCCTCGCCGGTCCGCACCCCGCGCGGCCGCGACATCCTGGCCGCCTGCGGCCAGTTGAAGAGCGAGACCGAACGCCTGCGCGCCAAGGACAAGGCCGCGCTGATGTCGAAGGCCGAGCAGGACGCCTTCCGCGCCATGAGCATGGTGGACTGAACGCCATCCCCTGCACGCGCCGCGCGGCAGCCGCCGCCGCTGCGCGCTTGACCCTCCTGCGGCCGGGTGGTGAGCTTTCGACAACCGGCGACACAAGACCGGACGAGACCACCACGATCCCGGGAGGATCCCATGTCGTTCCAAGGACTGCCGCCCGTGCGGACAGGAGCCTTCGCGCTGTCCCTGGCCTGTGCCGCCTTCGCTCCGTCGCTTGCGTTCGCCCAGTTCGCTCCCGGCCAGGGTCAGGGGGGCCGCTTCGAGCGTGAGGATCGCGGCCAGGGCCGTGTCGATCGCGACGCGCGCCGCGGTCGCGGCGACGAAACGGTGCAGGGTCTGTCGCGCGAGCGGCTCGCCCGCATCGGGCCGGTCATGAGCGAGCAGATCGACCGGGGCATGTTCCCCGGCGCCGTGACGCTGATCGCCCGCCAGGGGCGCATCGTCCATTTCGAGGCGCACGGTTTCCGCGACGCGGCCAAGACGCAGCCGATGACGCGTGACACGATCTTCCTGCTCGCGTCGATGACCAAGCCGATCGTCTCCACGGCTGCGGTCATGCTCATCGAAGAGGGCCGGATGAAGCTCTCCGACCCGATCGCCAACTGGCTCACCGAACTCAAGGACATGAAGGCGCAGGTCGAGCGTCGCAACCCCGACGGCACCACCACGACTGAGGACGTGGCGCTCGCACGCCCGATTACCGTGCAGGACCTGCTGCGTCACACCTCCGGCTTCACCTATGCCGGCTCGGTCCGCTCGCCGCGGCTGAAGCAGCTTCTCTCCGACCAGAACATCGAGGCGCGCACCGCCAACATCACCGGTGACGAGATGCTGCGCCGGCTCGGCCAGATCCCGCTGATGCACCAGCCGGCGACCAACTTCGAATATTCGATCTCCACCGACGTGCTCGGCCTGCTGCTCGAGCGGGTCACCGGCAAGCGCCTCGACGTCCTGATCAAGGAGATGATCCTCGATCCGCTGGACATGCGCGATACCGGCTGGTTCGTGCCCGAGGGGCGGCGCTCGCGCCTCGCCGAGGCGCTCGATTCCGATCCGGCCAAGGCCGGCATGTGGACCGCCTACCGCATCTTCGAGAACCCGGCCGACCACGGCCAGTATTTCAAGGGCGGCGCCGGCATGGTCTCCACCGCCGAGGACTATTTCCGCTTCGCGCAGATGATCCTCAACGGCGGCCAGCTCGAGGGGCGCCGGCTGCTGTCGCCGAAATGGGTCGAGTTCATGCTCTCCGACCATCTGATCGGCATGGGCGGATCGACGGCTGCCTCCACGGGTCCGGGCTACGGCTTCGGCCTCGGCTTTGCCGTGCGCCGGCAGGACGGCTTCGCCGTCGCGCCGGGCTCCACCGGTGATGCCATGTGGGCGGGCGCCTGGGGGACGAGCTTCACCATCGATCCGCGCGAGAGGATCGTCGGCATCCTGATGGCGCAGGGGCCATCGAACCGCGTGCATACGCGCATGCTGTTCAAAAACCTGATCTATGGCGCGGTGGTGCGCTGACAATCGAAGGCGCGTCCGGGGCACGGCCGGCATGCCGCGCCCCGCTATCGCGAGAGGCGGGCGGCGACTACCCTCGCCGGCATGAATCGCTTCGCCTACTATCTGGTGCGCCTAACGCGCGTGGCCCTCGGCTTCCTCGCGGCGCTGGCCGTCGCGGCGGCCATTGTCGTCGTCTTCGACCTCAACAAGGGCCGGATGCCCGAGCCCGTGGCCGGGCTGGTCGCCATCGGCTTCTACACATTCCTCGCGGCCCGGCTGCTCTGGCCGCTCCTGCTCTTCCAGTTTGTCGCCGAAGCCATGCGCTGGCGGGCGCTTGCCATTCATGTCGGCCTGGGTGTTCTGGTGGCCGTGGCCTTCCTCGGCTGGACGTTTCTCCACAGCCGCCAGGAAGCTCCCGACCCGCTTCTCGACGAGGAGCCGGCCATCACCGTCGCGAAGATCGTGGTGACCCTGATCGCCGGCCTCGCCGGCGGCCTCGTCTACTGGATCATCGCCGGCCGCTCCGCCGGCCTGCAGCGCATCGAAAGGACCGACCCATGACCTTCACCTGCCGCCCCCCCGCCGATCCCCAGGTCATGATCGACAACGACAAGGTCAAGGTCACGCGCTGGAACTTCTCCGACGGCGCCGAGACCGGCTGGCACACCCACGGCTGGGACTATGTCGTGGTGCCGCTTGCCGACGGCAAGCTGATCGCCGAACTCGCCGACGGCACGTCGGGCGAATACGAGATGAAGACCCACGAGCCCTACTTCCGCAAGGAAGGCGTGAAGCACAACATCATCAACATCTCGGGCCGGGACTTCGCCTTCATCGAGATCGAGATCAAGCCCTGAAGCTTCTCGTTCGAAGGGCTGAATAGAGCCTGTCAACGCGGCATTTCGTCCTCTGTGCCGCCGTGACAGGCCGATGAACGCTGTCTATCATTCCTCCCATGAGCCGGGCGCAAGACCCGGCTGCAACCCATGTTGCGGAGGTGGACCATGCGTTCTGGACTGAAACTACTTGCGGGAGCGATGATCGCTGCCGCAGCCTTCATCACGGCGGCGGATGCCCGCACCGTTCGCTGGGCACGCTCGGTCGATGCCCAGACCCTCGATCCGATGTCGGCCAATATCGGCCCGACCTCGAACCTCGCCCACCAGATCTACGAGCCGCTGGTCATTCGCGGCTATGACGGCAAGCTGGTCGCCACCCTCGCCACCGAATGGCGCATCCTGCCCGATGATCCGACGGTCTGGGAGTTCAAGCTCCGCCAGGGGGTCAAGTTCCACGACGGCTCCGACTTCACCGCCGACGACGCGGTCTTTTCGTTCGAGCGCGCCCGCAAGCCGACCTCCGACTATCGCGGCCTTCTGACCTCGATCGACAGCGTCACCAAGGTCGATGCTCACACGATCCGCATCAAGACCAAGGCGCCGAACCCGCTGCTGGTCGAGAACCTCACCAACATCTTCATGATGTCCAAGGCCTGGGCCGAGAAGAACAACGCGCTCGACCCGCAGAACATCCGCGAGCGCCAGGAGAACGGCGCGACGCGCAACGCCATGGGCACCGGCCCGTTCACGCTCGTCTCGCGCGAGCCGGACGTGCGCACGGTGATGCGCCAGTTCCCCGGATACTGGGGCAAGGGCCAGTTCCCGATGCAGGTCACCGAGCTGATCGTCGTGCCGATCCAGCAGGACGCAACCCGCATCGCGGCGCTGCTCTCCGGCGAGGTCGACGTGGTCCATGACGTGCCGGTGCAGGACATCGCGCGCCTGCAGCAGAGCCAGGGCATCAAGGTGACGACCGGCCCCGAGAACCGCGTCATCTTCCTCGGCTTCAACGTCGGCGACGCCGAGCTGAAGTCCTCCGACATCAAGGGCAAGAACCCCTTCGCCGACGTGCGCGTGCGCAACGCCATCAACATCGCGGTGAACCGCGAGGCGATCACCCGCGTCGTCATGCGCGGTCAGGGCCAGCCGATCGGCTATATCGGAACGCCCTTCATTTCCGGCTATTCGGCCGAACTCGCCGCCGTGCCGCGCTTCGACCCCGCCGCCGCCAACAAGGCGCTGGACGAAGCCGGCTATCCGCGCAGGTCCGCCGAGGGCAACACGCGCTTCTCGGTGTCGCTCCAGTGCACCAACAACCGCTATGTCTCTGACGAGAACATCTGCCAGGCGGTGGTCGCCATGCTCGGCCAGATCGGCATCCGCGCCAATCTCGTCGCCAAGCCGGCGGCCCAGCACTTCCCTGAGTTGCAGCGGCAGGAACTGGACTTCTTCCTCGTCGGTTGGGGCATCCCGACCTATGATGCGGAATATATCCTGACCTTCCTCTACCACACGCGTTCGGCGAACAACGGCACCTGGAACGGCACGCGCTATTCCAACCCGGCGCTCGACGGCCGCATGCTGGCGCTGCAGACGATGCCGGACCTGACTCGGCGCAATGCCGAGCTCGCCGACATCCAGAAGCAGTTGCGCGACGCGGCCGTCTATATCCCGCTCCACCTGCAGTCGATCAGCCACGCCTCGCGCGGCGGCATCGAGGTGCCGGTGCATCCGGATGCCGGCGCCTGGTTCAAGCTGTTCCGCTTCGCCGGCTCGTGATCCGCCTGACCTGACGCGCGGCCCCCTTCCGGTGACGGGAGGGGGCTGTGCTGCATTGATCCCTCCTGTTTTGCCCCCCGTGGTCGCCCCCTCATGATCGCCTATGTCGTCAAGAGCCTCGCCCAGGCGATCCTGGTCATGCTGGCGGTCGCCCTGGTCGCCTTCTCCATGTTCCGCTTCATCGGCGATCCAGTGTCGAACCTCATGGGCCAGGAGGCAACGATCCAGGACCGTGAGCAACTCGCCCGCGAGCTCGGCCTCGAAGACCCGATCCCGGTCCAGTTCGCCCGCTTCGTCGGCAATGCCGCGCAACTGCAGTTCGGGGTGAGCTACCGGCAGGGACGTCCCGTGTCGGACCTGATCGCCGAGCGCCTGCCGGCAACCGTCGAACTGGCGCTGCTCTCGGCCCTCTTCGCCCTCTTCGCCGGCATTGCGCTCGGCGTCTACACAGCGATTTACCGGAACGGCATCCTTTCCCACGCCATCCTGTCGGTGTCGCTGATCGGCGTGTCGCTGCCGACCTTCCTGATCGGCATCGGCCTCATCTGGCTCTTCGCCGTCGAACTGCGCTGGCTGCCTTCCTTCGGGCGCGGCGATGTCGTCAAGATCGGCTGGTGGTCGACCGGCCTTCTGACGACCTCTGGGTTGAAGTCACTGGTCATGCCGGTGCTGACGCTGGGCTTTTATCAGCTCACCCTGATCATGCGCCTCGTCCGCTCGGAAATGCTCGAGACCATGCGCACCGACTACGTGAAGTTCGCCCGCGCCCGCGGCGTGCCGGAGCGCACAATCTGGTTCCGCCACGCGCTGAAGAACACCATGGTGCCGGTGATGACCATCGCCGGCCTCCAGCTCGGTGGCGTCATCGCCTTCGCCATCGTCACCGAAAGCGTGTTCCAGTGGCCGGGTCTCGGCGCGCTGTTCGTGCAGGCCGTGCAGTTCGTCGACATCCCCGTCATGGCCGCCTACCTGATGTTCGTCGCCTTCGTCTTCGTGGTGACCAACCTCGTCGTCGACCTTCTCTATTTTGCGCTCGACCCCCGCCTGCGTGGCGCGGGTCCGGCCTCGGCGCATTGAGGCCCGCCATGTCCGTGACCGACTCCACCCCCAAGCCGCGCATCACCATCAGAGCCCGTCTCGCCCGGGCGTGGGATTCCGATCTCGCCTGGAGCTTCCGCCATTCGCCCGTTGCCATGGTGGCGGCGGCCATGACGGTGATCCTGCTCGGCGCCGCGCTCGGTGCCAACTGGATCGCCCCGCAGGACGCCTTCGACCCCTCGGCGCTCAACCTGCTGGACGCCTACACCAAGCCCGGCGAGGCCGGCATGGCCACGAATACGGTGTACATGCTCGGCACCGACAACCAGGGCCGCGACCTGTTCTCGGCCATCCTCTACGGGTCGCGCGTCTCGCTCTTCGTCGGCTTTTCCTCCGTCGCCTTCTCGGTGGTGATGGGCGTCGGGCTCGGGCTCCTCGCCGGCTACACCGGCGGGCGGACCGACGCTTTCATCATGCGCGTCGCCGACATCCAGCTGTCCTTCCCGGCGATCCTCATCGCGCTCCTGTTCTTCGGCGTGGCGCGCGGCCTCATTCCGCCCTCGCATCACGAGCAGATGGCGATCTGGGTGCTGATCGTCGCCATCGGCCTGTCCAACTGGGCGCAATATGCCCGCACGGTGCGCGGCTCCACCATGGTCGAGCGCAACAAGGAGTATGTGCAGGCCGCCCGCGTCATCGGCCGCCCGGCACTGTTCATCATGGTGCGCCATGTCCTGCCGAACGTGACGGGGCCGGTGCTGGTGATCGCCACCATCAACCTGGCGTTGGCCATCATCGAGGAGGCGACCCTGTCCTTCCTCGGCGTCGGCGTGCCGGCGACCCAGCCCTCGCTGGGCACCCTCATCCGCTTCGGCCAGCAGTACCTGTTCTCCGGCGAGTGGTGGATCCTGTTCTTCCCGGCGCTGGCGCTGGTGCTGCTGGCGCTCTCCATCAATCTGCTTGGCGACTGGCTGCGCGATGCCCTCAATCCGAAGCTCAGGTGAGCGCCGATGACCGCGCCCGTTCTCTCCGTCCGTGACCTCGTCGTCCAGTTCCCCACCCGCCGCGGGATCTTGACGGCGGTCGACCGCATCTCCTTCGACATCGCGCCCGGCGAGGTGCTGGGGGTCGTGGGCGAATCTGGCGCCGGCAAGTCGATGACCGGCGCCGCCGTCATCGGTCTGCTCGAACCGCCCGGCCGCATCGCCGGCGGCGAAATCCTGCTGACGGGCGAACGCATCGACAACCTTGCGCCCGAAGCCATGCGGCGCATCCGCGGCAAGCGCATCGGCATGGTCTTCCAGGATCCGCTGACCTCGCTGAACCCGCTCTACACGGTGGGCGAGCAGCTTATCGAGACCATCCAGACCCACACCAGCATGACCGGTAGCCAGGCGCGATCGCGCGCCATCGACCTCCTGACCGAGGTCGGCATTCCGGCGCCCGACAGGCGCATCGACGCCTATCCGCACCAGTTCTCGGGCGGCATGCGGCAGCGCGTCGTGCTGGCGCTGGCGCTCTGCGCCGAGCCGGAACTGGTCATCGCCGACGAACCGACGACCGCGCTGGATGTCTCCGTGCAGGCGCAGATCATCTCGCTCCTGAAGAACCTCTGCAAGGATCACGGCACCGCGGTCATGCTGATTACCCACGACATGGGGGTGATTGCCGAGACAGCCGACCGCGTCGCCGTCATGTATGCCGGACGGATCGCCGAGATCGGCCCGGTGCAGGACGTCATCAAGCGCGCCCGCCATCCCTATACCGAGGGGCTGATGGGCTCGATCCCTTCGCTCGACGCCACCGCCGACCGGCTGGTGCAGATCCCCGGCTCCATGCCGCGGCTGACCGCGATCCCGTCCGGCTGCGCCTTCAACCCGCGCTGCCCGAAGGTCTTCGACCGCTGCCTCACGGAGCGGCCGGAGCCCATGCCCGTCGGATCGACGCGAGTCGCCTGCTGGCTCTACGCCAATGACGCGGAGAAGGCGGCATGAGCGAGCCTCTCGTCACCGTCCGCAATCTGTCGCGCACCTTCGACGTGTCGAAGCCCTGGCTCAACCGTATGCTGGAGCGCGAGGAGCGCCGCCTGCTGCGCGCGGTGCAGGACGTCTCCTTCACCATCGGCCGGCGCGAGACCTTCGCGCTGGTGGGCGAATCCGGCTCCGGCAAGTCGACTGTCGCCAATATGGTGGTCGGTCTGCTCGAGCCCTCGGCGGGCTCGGTCGTCATCGACGGCGTCGATATGGCCCGCAAGGATGATGCGACCCGCCTGAAGGCGGTGCGGTCGAAGATCCAGATGATCTTCCAGTCGCCCTATGCCTCGCTTAATCCGCGCTGGCGCGTCGACCGCATCATCGCCGAGCCGATCCGCGCCTTCGGTCTGATGAGCGACGCCCGGGAGATAGAGGCGGAGGTCGGCCGGCTCCTGAGGACAGTCGGCCTGGATCCTGCCGACGGCACGAAATACCCGCACGAGTTCTCGGGTGGCCAGCGCCAGCGCGTCGCCATCGCCCGGGCGCTTGCCTCGCGGCCCGAATTCATCGTCTGCGACGAGCCGACCTCGGCGCTCGACGTGTCGGTGCAGGCGCAGATCCTCAACCTGATGCGCGACCTGCAGGACGAATTCGGCCTGACCTACCTGTTCATCTCGCACAACCTTG
Organism: Phreatobacter aquiterrae; assembly: GCF_053471285.1. Lineage (NCBI taxonomy): Bacteria > Pseudomonadati > Pseudomonadota > Alphaproteobacteria > Hyphomicrobiales > Phreatobacteraceae > Phreatobacter > Phreatobacter aquiterrae. Next base: position 41,920 of record NZ_JBJPHW010000008.1, read on the forward strand.
CCGTCGTTCGGCACATGGCGACGCGGATCGGCGTGATGTATCTCGGCCGACTCGTCGAGGTCGCGCCGGGGCGCCAGCTCTTTTCCGCGCCGCGCCATCCCTACACGCGCATGCTGCTCGACGCCGTGCCCGACCTCGACATGACGGGGCGCCCGCGCAAGCCGGTGCTCGGCGAGATCCCGAACCCGATCACGCCCCCATCGGGTTGCCCGTTCAATCCGCGCTGTCCGTTGGCCAACGGGCGCTGCCGGACGGAAGTGCCAGCCTCGATCTCGGACGAGTTCGGGACTGTCGCCTGCCATGCCGTGATAGAGGGGCGGCTGGCGGCGTGACCCCGAATGGGTGCGCGAGGGCGCCCCGCAGGACGCCCTCGCTGAAGTGGATCGTTCCGGTCGCCCCTCAGGCGGCCTTGCCGCCGATCACGCCACGGCGGATCTGGTCTTCCTCGATCGACTCGAAGAGCGCGCGGAAATTGCCCTCGCCGAAGCCGTCGTCGCCCTTGCGCTGGATGAACTCGAAGAAGATCGGACCGAGCACCGTGCCGGAGAAGATCTGCAGCAGGACGCGCGACATGCGCCCCTCCTTCTCGCCCACCGCCACCGCGCCCTCACCGTCGATGAGGATACCGTTGGCCTGCATGCGGTCGACGGGCTCGCCGTGGCCGGGGACGCGGGCATCGACCTTCTCGTAGTAGGTGACGGGCGGCGAGGGCATGAAGGGCAGGCCGTTGGCGCGCAGGGCCTCGACCGTCGCGTAGATGTCGCGCGAGCCGCAGGCGATGTGCTGGATACCCTCGCCCTTATAGAGCGCGAGGTACTCTTCGATCTGGCTCTTGTCGTCGAGGCTCTCGTTGATCGGAATGCGGATCTTGCCGCAGGGGCTGGTGAGGGCGCGGGACATGAGCCCGGTCAGCTTGCCCTCGATGTTGAAGAAGCGGATTTCGCGGAAGTTGAAGAGCTTCTCGTACCAGCCGGCCCAGAAATCCATGCGGCCGCGATAGACGTTGTGGGTGAGGTGATCGAGGTAGTAGAGCCCCGCGGGCTCGGGGTGCGCGTCGTGCGCGCCGGTCCAGACGAAGTCGATGTCGTAGATGGAGCCCTTGTCGCCGTAGCGGTCGACGAAATAGAGCAGCGAGCCGCCGATGCCCTTCACCGCGGGAATGGAGAGTTCCATCGGGCCGACCTTGCCGACATAGGGCTCGGCGCCGAGTGCGATGGCGCGCTCATAGGCGAATTTCGCGTCCTTCACCCGGAAAGCCATGGCGCAGGCGCAGGGGCCGTGCTCGGCGGCAAAGCCGGCCGCGAAGGAATCCGGCTCGGCGTTGACGATGTAGTTCACGTCGCCCTGGCGATAGAGCGTGACGTTCTTCGAGCGATGGCGCGCGACGGCGGTAAAGCCCATCAGTTCCAGCACCACCTTCAGAGAGTCGGGATCGGGGTGGGCGAACTCGACGAACTCGAAGCCGTCGGTGCCCATGGGATTGTGGGCACTGATTTCGGCAGGCGGGGCATCGTGGGGGAACGGACCCATGGCGTTTTCCTCCGGGGACAGGAACAGTTTCGGCAGTGTCGTGCGAGTCGGGCGCAAAGGGCGTGCGAATGTCACGAGAAGGAGGATATTGAACGCACGTTTCATGCGTGATTGACTGTCGAAATGAATGAAACAGTCGCCGTCGACGGGTTTGACCTTCGGTTGCTCGATGCCCTGCAGGCTGACGGCGCACGGACCAACCAGCAGCTTGCCGATCTGGTCCGCCTGTCGCCGAGCCAGGTCTCGCGCCGGCGCCAGCGGCTGGAGGAGGACGGGCTCATCCGCCGCTACCGCGCCGTCCTCGATGCGCCGCGTCTCGGCTTCGGCGTCACCGTCTACATCTTCGTGTCGCTGGCCACCCATTCGGGGCTGAATGCGAAGCGCTTCGCCGATCTGGTGCGGACCATGCCGGAGGTGCAGGAGGCGCACGCCATGACCGGCGATGCCGACTACCTGCTGAAGCTGGTGGTGCGGGACCTGAAGGGATTGTCCGTCCTGGTCAACGAGGTGCTGCTGCCGCACGAGAGCGTGGCGCGGGTGCGGTCCTCCATCGTGCTGGAGACACTGAAGGATGAACCGCGCCTGCCGCTGGCCGTGCGCTGATGGTGGCGCCCCGTGGCGGGGACGACATGGAATTGAAACGGCCCTATCCGATGGCTGGGCCGTCACCACAGCTTCTGGATCAGCTTCATGCCCGTGCAGCCTGCCGACAAAAACACGCATCTCTCCCGCCGCCGCCTGCTTGCGCTTGTGACCTGCATGGTGTCGGCCATGCTGATGCCGGCGTCGGCGCCGGCCCGCGCCCAGTCGTCCGGCTCGGCGGGGGTCGCGGCACATTTCGCTGGCAAGCACCCTGCCGCCTATTATCAGGAAGCCGCGAACCTGTTCAGGATTGGCCGCCGGGACGAAGCGGTGTTCCTGTTCTACCTTGGGCAGTTGCGCTATCGCAGCCACCTGCGCGCACGTCCCAACCTGCCGCCGGGCGGCGATGCGGCACTCTTTGCCTCGCTCTCAGAATCGGTGGGGCGACCGATCAATGAGTATGCCTTCGGCGACATTCCGGCCCTCGAGCGCGCGCTGACACAGGTCCTCGCCTTCGACCTCGCCTATCCCGACACGTTCACCGCGCCGGCCGAGTTTCCCGATGCCGTCCGGGTGAACCAGGAGGGACTGGATATGCTGCGGCGCCGGATCGTCGCGGACGCCGACAAGATCCGCGAACAGCGGCGCGCCAACGGCCTGCCCAATCGGAACTGAGCGCGACGGCTCCTGACGCGATCTGATTCGGCCGGGCCTATTGAATGCCGGACCCGTCACTGACCGAGAGGGCGCAAAGTGCCGAACCGCGACATCGTCGAGCGTTTCATCGCCCTGGTCGAGGCCAACGAGCACGTGCGCGCCATCGAGGAGTTCTACACCGAGGACGCTTCGATGCAGGAGAACCTCGGGCCGCCGCGCGTCGGGCGCGATGCGCTGGTCGCCCACGAGAAGGCGGCGCTCGCGCGGGTCGCCGGCGTCCACACACACAAGGTCAGGACGTTCCTGGTGGATGGCGACCACGTGGCGATCCATTGGGTCTTCGACTTCACCCTGCCCGACGGCACCGCCCGCCGCTTCGACGAGATGGCGCTGCAGACCTGGCGCGGCGAGAGGATTGCCGTCGAGCGCTTCTTCTACGATCCTTCAACGGTGAAGTGACGCGGGTCCAATCTTGACCGGCTTGCCGGGGTCGGCGCCCTTTCCCGTTCGCCCGCCCAGGTGCTACGTCTCTGCCATACCAGAGAGACGCTCCATGCCCCCAGACGCCCGCCCGCTGCTCGCTCTCGCGCCCGTCATCCCCGTGCTCACGATCAAGGACGCGTCGACGGCCGTGCGGCTCGCCCGCGCGCTGGTCGCCGGAGGCCTTCCCGTCATCGAGGTGACGCTGCGAACGCCCGTCGCCCTCGAGGCCATCCGCGCCATTGCGCGCGACGTGCCTGACGCAGTCGTCGGAGCCGGTACCATCACCCGCGCCGGTGATATCCAGGCGGCGACCGCCGCCGGGTCGCGCTTCCTCGTCTCGCCGGGCACGCCGCCTGATCTGGCGGATGCGCTGGCCAACCTGCCGGTCCCCGTGCTGCCGGGCTGCGCCACGGTCACCGAGGCCATGGCGCTCGCCGAACGCGGCTTCGCTGCGCTGAAGTTCTTTCCCGCCGAACCGTCGGGCGGCGCAGCTTTCCTGAAGAGCCTCTCGGGCCCGCTTCCCGGTCTCGTCTTCTGCCCGACCGGGGGGATCGATGCGGCGAAGGCGCCGTCCTATCTGGCGCTCGGCAATGTTGGCGCCGTCGGCGGGTCCTGGGTCGTGCCGGACGACGCGCTGGCATCCGGCGACTTCGCCCGCATCACGGCCCTTGCGAGGGCAGCGCGCGCCTTGCGGCCATGAACGACCGGCCGTGGCGACACGAATTCGGCGCAGTTGTCACACTTGCTGCAGGTCCGATCATGCATAGATCGGAGCGGGCGGAGCTTCAGGGAGACATCCGGTGACCGATATTTCCAGGATTTTGACGGCTGTTCTGTCGGGCGGAACGCAGCAGGGCGGTGCCGGCGGCCTTCTCGGCCAGCTTGCCGGCATGGCCGGCGGAGGTCTGCAGAACCCGGCCGGGCCGGGTGGCGCCGGCGCTCCCCAGTCCGGCGGTGGTCTTCTCGATCAGCTGGGCGCGGCGCTCCGCAATGCGCAGGTGCAGGGCGGCGGTGTTCAGTCGGCAGCGCCCTCCTCGGGCCAGCCGGGCAGCGGCAACCTGCTCGACCAGTTGATGGGCGCGCTGCGCAATGCGCAGTCCCAGGGCGGCGGAGGCCTCGGCGGCATGTTCGGCCAGGCGGCCGAGGTGCTGCAGAAGAATGCCGGTGGCTTTGCAGGCGGCGCTGCGGCCGGCACGCTGGCGGGTCTGCTCCTCGGCACTGGCGCCGGCCGGCAGATCGCTGGAACGGCGGCTCGGCTCGGCGGCCTCGCGGCCATCGGCGGCCTCGCCTATGTGGCGCTGCGCAACTACCAGCAGGGTAAGCCCGTGGTTCAGGGCACGATCGACGACGTGTCCGGCATGTTCGGGCTCGGGCAGGCCCCGCAGGGCTTTGCGAACGCCGGCGGCACGTCCGAAGACACCGCAGAAATCCTGCTCCGCGCCATGGTCGCGGCAGCTTATGCCGACGGTGAGATGTCCGCCGAAGAGCGCGCCATGATCGTCGGGCAGCTCGATTCCATGGGCCTCGGTCAGGCCGAGAAGAGCTATCTCGAGGGGGTTCTCGCTGCGCCCGTGAGCATGAAGATTATCGCAGCCTCCTGCACCACCGACGAGATGAAGGCGCAAGCCTACATCGCCGCCCAGCTCGGCGTGAACGTCGACACGCCGGCCGAGGCGAAGTTCCTGCGCGACTTCGCCCAGACGCTCGGGCTCGACGGGCAACTCGTCGCCCATCTCGACCAGGCGGCGGCCGAGGCGAAGGCGGCGCGCGGCGCCTGACCGCGCGGCGCACGCCTGCTGCGCCGGCCCGGAGGTTCCGGCGCATACTCCCGGAGACTAGATTGCGGGTGAGCCCTTTCGGGCTTGCCCGCATCCATATCCGGCCCGCCTCTTGTCAACGTCTCCCGACCCCCTTCCGAAGAAACCGCGGACCCTGTTCGACGGCTCGACCCTGTTCGTGCTGGCGCTGGTTCTGGCCGGCGCCGCCTTCGTCTATCAGCGCGACGGCCTTGCCGGTGTCCGCCATGTCCTGGCCGAGGACAGCTGGCTCTTTCTCGACATCCTGCCGAAGGTGCTGGCCGGCTGCCTGATCGGGGCCTTCGTCGCGGCGCTGCTGCCGCGTGAGATCGTATCGCGCTGGATTGGCGGCGATTCGGGGCTGACGGGCCTCGTCATCGCCACCGCCATCGGCGCCATCATGCCGGGCGGCCCCTTCACCATCTATCCGCTGGCGGGCGCGCTGCTCGCCATCGGCGCCGGCGTCGGCCCGGCGGTCGCCTTCGTCACGAGCTGGACGCTGATCGGCCTCAACCGCGCGATCATCTGGGAGGCGCCCTTCCTCGGCGTCGACTTCGTCACGACGCGCATGCTGGTCTCGCTGCCGATGCCGATCCTCGCGGGGTTCCTCGCCCACTCCCTCGGCCGCATCGTGCCGGGAGGGCCGCGATGAGCGCCACGCTCGCCGTTACGCTCATCCTGTGGCTGATCACTGCGACCCTCGCGCTCCTCGCTTGGCGGAAGGGCGAAACCGTGCTGGCCGACAGCACGCACAGCGGCGTGCTCGACTTCCTCTATCTCATCCCGCGCCTCGCCATCGGTGTGATCGGGGCAGGCTTTCTCGCCGCCCTGCTGCCGCAGGAGGTGGTCCGCTCATGGCTCGGTCCGGACTCCGGGATCGTCGGGCTGCTGCTGGCAACGCTCGCCGGCGCGATCACCCCCGGCGGGCCGGTGATCGGCTTTGCCATCGGTGCCTCGGCGCTGAAGAGCGGCGCCGGCTATCTCGCAGTCATGACCTACGTGACCGCCTGGGCCCTGTTCGCCTTCCAGAGGCTGATCGTCTGGGAATTGCCGGTCATGCCGACGCGCGTCGTCTGGCTGCGCGTCGCCGCCTCGCTGCCGCTGCCGATCCTCACCGCGCTGGCGGTGATGTTGGTGACGGGGCGGGGGTAGGGCGGCGTCAGCTGTTGCGCCGCTCGAGGAAGGCCTTCATCCGATCCAGTGCCTTCAGGATGTTCTCCGAGGAATTGGCATAGGAGAGGCGGATGTAGCCCTCGCCGTGGACGCCGAAGTCCGGCCCGCCGATGGTTGCGACGCCGGCATCCTCCAGCAGGGCGGAGGCGAGGGGCTTTGCCTTCCAGCCGGTCTCCGAGATGTTGGGAAAGGCGTAGAAGGCTCCCTTCGGCACGATGCAGGAGACACCGGGCAGCTTGTTGAGGCCGTCCACCACGAGCTTCCGGCGCGTGTCGAACTCGGCGACCATCTTGCCCACCGCGTCCTGCGGGCCGGTAAGGGCTTCCAGCGCCGCGAACTGCGAGGGCGCGTTGACGCAGGAGAAGGAGTTCACCGCGAGCTTGCGGGCGTATTCGTAGAGTTTGCCCGGCCAGACCGAATAGCCGAGGCGCCAGCCGGTCATGGCGTAAGTCTTCGACCAGCCGTTGAGCAGGATCGTCCGGTCGCGGATGGACGGGTAGGAGAGGAGGCAGACATGCTCCTCGCCGTCATAGACCATCTGGTCGTAGATCTCGTCCGACATGATGGCGACGTCGGGGAAGCGCTCGAAGCCCTTCACCAGCTTGTCGATCTCGGCCTTGGGCGTGACGCCGCCGGTCGGGTTGGCGGGCGAGTTGACGATGACGAGGCGCGTCTTCGGCGTGATCAGCGACAGCAGTTCGTCGGCGGAGAAGGCGAAGCCGTTCTTCTCGCGGATCGGCACCGGGATCGGCGTCGCGCCGGTGAACTCGATCATCGAGCGATAGATGGGAAAGCCCGGGTCGGGATAGAGGATTTCCGCGCCCGGCTCGCCGAACATCAGGATCGCCATGAACATGGTGACCTTGCCGCCGGGGACGATCATCACCTCGTCCGGCGAGACGGAAACCCTGAAGCGGCGGTCGAGATCGGCCGCGACGGCCTCGCGAAGCGGCAGGATGCCGTTGGCCGGCGTATACCCGTGGTGGCCGTCGCGGATCGCCTTGATGGCGGCCTCGGTGATGTTGGCAGGGGTGGCGAAATCCGGCTGGCCGATGCCGAGGTTGATGACGTCCTTGCCGGCCCGCATCAGCGCGGTGGCGCGGGCGAGAACGGCGAAGGCATTCTCCTCGCCGATGCGGTCGAAGTTCGAGACGGTCTGGAGGGTCATGGCGCGTTTCCGAATGAAGCGACGGCCGCGCTAGAGGGCGGCCTTCACATCGGTATGCCGGAAGTCGTCGCCCTTGAACAGGAGCGGGCAATCGAGGTGCTTCGCCGTCGCATAGCTGATGCAATCGCCGAAATCGAGCTGTGCTGGATGGCCAGTACCGCGGCCGTAGTGGGCGAAGGCGTCGGCTGCGAGACGCGCGACGGCCTCGTCGATCGTCTTGATGGTAACGGAAGCCATGGCAAGCAACTGATCGAGGTCGGCACGACCATCGGGGCGTCTTCGCAGCACCATGCAGGCTTCGAGATAGCAAGAGGCTGGGATTGCCGCCGCAGTCGCCGCTGCTAGGCATGTTCCGAAGGATTGGGCCTCCGGCTCATTCTGGATGACAGCAATCAGTGCCGAGGTGTCGACAAGGATCGTCACTTCGGCAGACCGTTTTCGTCATACATGTCCGCCTCGATCTCCCGGGCGATCCTGCGATCCTCGTCGGTCGTCTTGGCGGCCATCTCCGCCAGGAACGCGTCAAAGAAGGCCCTCCGCCGCGCGACCTCCTCGGGCGGAATCTCCGGGGCAGGCATCCTGGCGAACGCCTCCACGGCCTGAATGATCACGGCGGAAGGCCCGAGGCCGCGCTGTCTGCCAATCTGCTTGATCAACTCTTCTGCCGGTTTGTTGCGCAGGGTTATCGCCATCATCTTCTCCCATTGGAAGCATATGCTTCCGCAGCATATCACATCCTGTCCAGTCCTGCATGTCGGGCGCGCCGCTTTTGGCGTTGCAATCCGCCGGGTCCCGCGGTCAAATTGCTTCAAACGACGATGCCGCAGGCTCTTCAATCGATTTGAATGCTTCGCGGTGCAGCATTGGAGGAATGCACATGGCCCGCCGGAAAATGAAGCCCCATAACCTGCGCTCGCGGCAGTGGTTCGACAACCCGGACAATCCGGGAATGACCGCGATCTATCTGGAGCGCACGGTCAACTGGGGCCTCACGGTGGAAGAGCTGCGCTCCGGCAAGCCGATCATCGGCATCGCCCAGACGGGCTCGGACATATCGCCCTGCAACCGCCACCACATCGAGCTCGCCCAGCGCGTGCGCGACGGCATCCGCGACTCCGGCGGCATCCCGCTCGAGTTTCCGGTCCACCAGATCCAGGAGACGCTGAAGCGCCCCACCGCTGCGCTCGACCGCAACCTGCAATACCTGTCGCTGGTCGAGATCCTCTATGGCTATCCGATGGACGGCGTCGTGCTGATGACCGGCTGCGACAAGACCATGCCGGCCATGGTGATGGGCGCCGCCACCGTCAACATTCCGGCCATCGTGCTGTCGGGTGGGCCGATGCTCAACGGCTGGTGGAACGGCAAGCGCGCCGGCTCCGGCACGGTCGTCTGGGAGGCCCGCAAGCTGCAGGCCGACGGCACGATCACCTATGAGGAGTTCATCGACGTCGTCACCAAGTCGGCGCCCTCCATCGGCCATTGCAACACCATGGGCACGGCTTCGACCATGAACGGCCTTGCAGAGGCGCTGGGCATGTCGCTGCCCTCCTGCGCCGCGATCCCTGCGCCCTATCGCGAGCGGGGCCAGATTTCTTACGCCACGGGCCGGCGGATCGTGGAGATGGTCTGGGAGGACCTGAAGCCTTCCGATATCCTCACCCGCAAGGCCTTCGAGAACTGCATCGTTGCGAATTCGGCCATCGGCGGCTCGACCAATGCGCCGATCCACATCAACGCCATCGCCAAGCATATCGGCGTGAAGCTCGACATCGACGACTGGGAGAAGGTCGGACACGAGGTGCCGCTGCTGGTCAACATGCAGCCGGCGGGCGCCTATCTCGGCGAGGAGTATTTCCGCGCCGGCGGCCTGCCGGCGGTGATGAACCAGTTGCTCAAGGCGGGCAAGATCCACGCCGATGCCATCACCGCCAACGGCAAGACCATGGGCGACAACGTCAAGGACGCGGTCATTACCGACGAGGACGTCATCCGCCCCTATGACAAGCCGCTGGTGAAGGATGCCGGCTTCATCGTGCTGAAGGGCAACCTGTTCGACAGTGCCATCATGAAGACCAGCGTCATCTCGCCGGACTTCCGCAAGCGCTACCTGTCGAACCCCAAGGACAAGGACGCCTTCGAGGGCCGCGCCATCGTCTTCGACGGACCGGAGGACTATCACCACCGGATCGACGATCCGGCGCTCGCCATCGACGAGACCTGCGTGCTCTTCGTTCGCGGCGTCGGCCCGCTCGGCTATCCGGGCTCGGCGGAGGTGGTCAACATGCAGCCGCCCTCGGCGCTCCTGAAGAAGGGCATCCGCGACCTGCCCTGCATTGGCGATGGCCGCCAGTCCGGCACGTCGGGATCGCCGTCGATCCTCAACGCCTCACCAGAGGCCGGGGCCAATGGCGGGCTTGCCGTGCTCAAGACCGGCGACCGGGTGCGTATCGATCTGAAGAAGCGCTCGGCCAACATCCTCATCTCCGAGGAGGAGTTCGCGACGCGCATGGCGGAACTGAAGGCGAACGGCGGCTACAAGGTGCCGAAAAGCCAGACGCCGTGGCAGGAGATCCAGCGGTCGATGGTCAGCCAGCTGTCAGACGGCATGGTGCTGAAGCCGGCGGTGAAATACCAGAAGATCGCCCAGAAGCGCGGCGTTCCGCGCGACAACCACTGACGGGCCATCGCGTCCATCGATCCCTGACATCACGAAAAACGCGATTGTCGCGCGGCCCCGTCCGCGCGACTTTTGCATTTCAGAGGAAGGGAAGGGTCCGATGGACGTCTCGCCACAACGCGCCGTCTTCCGCCGCCTGCATGAGAGCGGCTGCTTCGTCATTCCCAATCCGTGGGACGTCGGCACCGCGATGATGCTGAAGCACCTCGGCTTCAAGGCGCTCGCGACCACCTCGGCAGGCTTTTCCTTCTCGCGCGGCCTACCCGATGCCGACTGGGCCGTGCCGCGCGACATGGCGCTCAGCCATATCGCCGAGATCGTGAAGGCGACCGACCTGCCAGTGAACGCCGATTTCGAATCCGGCTATGCCCGCGATCCCGAGGGGGTCGCGGACAACTGCCGCCTCTGTGCGGCGACCGGCGTTGCCGGGCTTTCCATCGAGGATCACGGCGACAGTCCCGACGAGGTGATCTATCCCCTCGACCTCGCCGTGGATCGCATCCGGGCCGCTGCCGAGGCCCTCAAGGGAACGGGTGTGCTTCTGACGGCGCGCTGCGAGGCGCATCTCTTCGGCCTGCCGGGCGCCCAGGCGACGGTGCTGCAGCGCCTCGTCGCCTATGCGGAGGCGGGTGCCGACGTGCTCTATGCCCCCGGCCTGCGCACGCCGGAACAGATCCGTGAGGTGGTGTCGGCGGTGGCCCCGAAACCGGTGAACCTGATCATATCCGCCCCCATCGGCTTGTCCGTCGCTGATGCCGCTGCGCTCGGCGTGCGTCGCATCTCCCTCGGTTCGGCGCTGGCGCGGGCGGCCTGGGGCGGCTTCCTCAAGGCCGCCCGCGAGCTCGCCGGCGACGGCACCTTCCATGCCCTCGCCGAGGCGGAGCCGTTTGGCGCACTCAACAGCTTTTTCCGCACCCATCACCCGCAGACCTGACCGGAGCCTTGCCTTGAACGCGCCCACATTCGGCTTCCCCGTCGATCCAACGCCGGCTCCGCGGCCAACCCACGTGACCCTCGAGGGGCGCTACTGCCGCCTGCGGCCGCTCGACCCGGCGCGTGACACCGATGGTCTCTATGCCCTGTCGCACGGGCCGGAAGCCGCTTGGCAATGGGCCTATCTCTTCACCGGCCCCTATGCCGACAAGGCCGATTTCGACACGCATGTGCGGACCATTGCTGCCGGCACCACAGATCCCGTCTATTGGGCGATCGCCGACACCGACGACCGCGCCATAGGCTGGCTGTCGCTGATGCGGATCGACACGACCCACCGCGTGATCGAGGTGGGATCGATCCTCTATACACCGGCGCTGCAGCGCACGCCGGCGGCGACCGAGGCCCAGTTTCTCCTTATGCAGTACGTCTTCGAGACGCTGGGCTACCGCCGCTACGAGTGGAAGTGCAACGACCTGAACGCGCCTTCGAAGAAAGCGGCCGTACGCTTCGGCTTCACCTTCGAGGGGCTATTCCGCCAGCACATGATCGCCAAGGGGGCCAATCGCGACACCGCCTGGTATTCGATGCTCGACTGCGAATGGCCGCAGCGGCGCCTCGCCTTCACCTGCTGGCTCTCGCCGGACAATTTTGACGCTGACGGCCGGCAGAAGGTGAGCCTGGCGGCGATGAATGAGATCACCGCCGAGGAGGGCGGCCTGACGCTGCGTCGCGCCACGCTGCGCGATGTCCCGGCCATCAAGGCGCTGAAGGACGTCTGCTACACCGAGAACGAGAAGATCATCGAGGTGACGTCGCTGCCGCGCATGGTCGACTATGCGCAGATCCTCGACACGCACGAGATCTGGGTGGCGGACGGAGAGGACGGCCTCACCGCCGCCACCGTGATCGAGCCCGGCGACGAAGGCGTGATCTACTCGCTGGCCGTGCATCCCTCACAGCAGGGGCGGCGCTACGGCGACGCGATCCTGGCATTTTCCGAGAAGCGGCTGATCGCGCTCGGTGCGCGCAAGCTGGCGTTGTTCACCCACGCCAAGCTGACCCAGCGCATCGCCTGGTACGAGCGCAAGGGGTTTGTCTGTACCTTCGTCGACGTGAAGCCCGACAGGCGCACGCAGCATATGGCGAAAGAGATCGCCTGAAGGCTCAGCCGAAGGGTTCAGCGCGATGGGCTGACCGCAGGAACGCCACCGTCGCGGCGAGCCCGATGCCGACCCCGATAAGGGTCGCGACCAGCACGGCCTGGTCGCCGAGCTTCAGGAGGCTCGCCAGCGCCCAGCCGGTCGCCCCGCCGGCGCCGACGGCCTCCGAGCCGACGATGATCGTCGCGCCGAGAACGTTGATGACGTTGGTCCAGTTGGTCGTTCCGGCGGCGGCCATCAGGTGTCCTATCGACGCGCGTTCATACGTCGCATGTTGTGACGCCAAACGATGACGGGATCAAGTGCATCGCGCTCGAAAGCCCCGACAGGAAGCCTCTGCTCAGGCGAGCGACCCCATCACATGGCCGAACAGGGCGTTGAACTGCGTCTGGTCCGCCCAGCGGGCCACAATGACCATGTCGTTCTCCGGCTCGATCCAGATGATGTTCGAGCCCGCACCAAGGGCGAAATGGCTGCCCTCCGTGGCGTTCGGAAAGCGCGAGCGGCCGCGGTTCAGCCACCACAGGAAGCCGTAGTCCGGATTGGTGCGCGAGGGGGTGAGCATCTCGGCAATATAGGTCTTCGACAGCAGTTGTCGGCCGTCCCATTCGCCCCTGCGGCCGATGAGGAGCCCGAGCCGGGCATGATCGAGCGCCGAGATGAAGATGCCGCCGCCCCAGTGAGCGCCGCCGGGCACCGACTGCACCTTGCGGTCGCCGAGATCGACCCAGGAGGTCTCGTAGCCGTGCCATTTCCAGGTATCGGAAGCGCCGATCGGATCCATGATCCGCTCCTTCAGCACCTCCGGCAGGGCGCGGCCGAAGCGGCGCAACAGGGCGTAGGAGAGCACGTTCACCCTGACATCGTTATATTCGTAAAAGGTTCCGGGCGCCTTCAATTCGCGCTTCTCGCCCTTCCGGCTGTTATCGGCGCCGGCGCCGATCTGGCGGTTGTGGTCGACCTGGTCGGACTTGTCGAAGATGACGCCTTCCCACTCGCTCGACTGCTGCAGGAGGTGTCGCCAGGTGATCTGCGCGTTGTGGGGGCTGGCGAAATGCGGTCCGTCCACCGTCTTCGACACCGGCTCGTCGAGGTGGATGAGGCCGTCGTCGACCGCGATGCCGGCGAGGATGGCGAGATAGCTCTTGGCGATGGAGAAAGTCATGTCGACGCGGGACACGTCGCCCCATTCGGCGACAATCTTCCCACCCTTGACGATCACGCCTGCCGGCTTGCCGCGCGGCATCACCGGGCCGACGATCGCGCTCCACGGACCCGTCTCGTTCCATTCGACGATGCCGACATAACGGCCGTCGGGATAGTAGAGGCTGATCGGCCAGGGGCTCTCGGCCTTCTCAGCGAATGCGGTGGCGGCGGCAAGCCTTGCGGCATCAAAGCCGGCCGCGGCGGGCGCGATGCGCTCCCAGCCGGCGGCGACAGGGGAGGGGATGAAGGGCGATGTCATGAGGGGGTCCGAGCTGCCGGCAAAGCGATGCCTTGTCTCTGCCATGAAACAGGGAAGCGAGGTAGGCGCTGAGCGGCAGGGCCGCCTGCGTCGGCGGGCACATCCGGCTCCGGCGTGCTCCGCAATGGCCTGCACGACGCCAGTGCGTCCTTCGAGGCTCGCCTCCGGACGATGCTTGCGCATCGCCGGAGCTCGCACCTCAGGATGAGGGGAGTGGAGTGCTGCATCGGGCCCGGAGAAGCTTCGAAGGTATCGGCTGCCGATGACCCTGGTGCAGTGTTCAACCCCCTCATCCTGAGGTGCGAGCGGTAGCGAGCCTCGAAGGACGCACGTCGTCGATGCAGCCCACCGCCTACGGGATCCCGGGCGATCCAGGTCGTTTCACTCCGCCGCCAGCTTCACCTCAGGCTTCGGGCCGGCGCTGAACTCGGCGAGGAGCGCGGCCTCTTCCTTCTTCGCGACGTCGAGATGACGCGCCTTCACATGGCCAAACCCGCGGATCTTCTCGGGAATGCTAGCGAGGCCGACGGCGAGCGCATGGTTTTCGGGGGTGAGTTTCGCGACGATCTCGGCGACGAGCGCCTCGTACTCCCCGATCAACCGCCGCTCGATCTTCCGCTCATGGGTGTAGCCGAAGATGTCGAACGCGGTTCCGCGCAGGCCCTTCAGGCCAGCCAGCACCTTGTAGGCCGTCATCATCCAGGGGCCGAAGCTCATCTTGCGCGGCACGCCGGTGGCAGGATCGGCTTTCGCCAGCAGCGGCGGGGCAAGGTGGAACTCGAACCTGAGGTCCTGCCCGTCGAAGGTCTTCGCCACCTGCTTGAGGAAGTTTCCATCCGTGTAGAGCCGGGCGACCTCGTATTCGTCCTTGTAGGCCATCAGCTTGTAGAGGTAGCGGGCGACGGCCTCGGTCAGGCCCTGCTTGCCGGGGGCCTTGTCGGCCTCGGCCTTGCGCGTGGCCTCGACGAGGCGGCGGTAGCGCTCGGCATAGGCGGCGTTCTGGTAGCGGGTGAGCTGTTCCACGCGGCGGGCGATGATCTCCTCCAACGAGGAGGACAGCCGCTCGACGCCACTCGGTGCCGTGATCGGGGCGACCAACTTCTCGACAGCCGCGCGGTCGTGGGCGCAGAGACGGCCCCAGCGGAAGGCGGTGATGTTCATCTTCACCGCCTCGCCGTTGAGCTCGATCGCCCGCTCGATGGCCGCGGACGTCAGCGGCAGACCGCCGATCTGCCAAGCGTAGCCGACGAGGAAGAGATTGGTGGCGATCGAATTGCCCATGAGGGCGGTGGCGAGGCGCTGGGCGTCGACCAGATGCGTGGTCTCGCGGCTGGCATGGGAGATGATCGCCCGCTTCAGCCGTTCGGAGGGCAAGGAGAAGTTGGCGTCGCGTGTGAACTGGCCCGGCAGGGTCTCCACCGTGTTCACGACCACTTTGGTCGTCGGCTTCATGCCGGCCAGCGACTTCTTCCCGCCGGCGATGACGATGTCGCCCGAAAGGACGAGATCGGCGGAGCCCGCATGAACGCGAATGGAGTGGATGTCCTCCGGCACGCGGGCGATGCGCATGTGGGAGAAGACCTCGCCGCCCTTCTGGGCAAGGCCCGCCATGTCGATGAGGCCGACGCCCTTCTTCTCGAGGTGGCAGGCCATGCCGAGGATGGCGCCGACGGTGACGATGCCCGTGCCGCCGACACCCGCGATCATCACGTTGTAGGTGTGCTCGATGGTCGGGATCACCGGCTCGGGAAGTCCGGAGATGTCGGCCTCCGCCGCCATGGCGCGGCCCTTCTTCGGCTCGGCGCCGTGCACCGTGACGAAGCTCGGGCAGAAGCCCTTCACGCAGGAGAAGTCCTTGTTGCAGGACGACTGGTCGATGGTGCGCTTGCGGCCGAACTCGGTGTCCAGCGGCTGGACGGAGACGCAATTGGAGACGACGCCGCAATCGCCGCAGCCCTCGCAGACGGCTTCGTTGATGATGACGCGCTTCACCGGGTCGGGGAAGGTGCCGCGCTTGCGGCGGCGGCGCTTCTCGGCGGCGCAGGTCTGGTCGTAGATCAGCACGGAGACGCCCGGAACGCCCGCCAGTTCCCTCTGCACCTGATCGAGGTCGTCGCGGTGGTCGATGCTCGTTCCGGTCGGGAAGGCGATGCCAAGGCCGGCATATTTCGTCGGCTCGTCGGTGACGATGGCGATGCGCTCGACGCCTTCCGCCCGCATCTGCGCGGCGATCGCCGGCATGGTCAGGCCGCCCTCGTGGCGCTGGCCGCCGGTCATGGCGACAGCGTCGTTGAACAGGATCTTGTAGGTGATGTTGACCTTCGCGGCGACGGCGAAGCGGACCGCCAACGAGCCCGAGTGGTTGTAGGTGCCGTCACCGAGGTTCTGGAACACGTGGCCGCGCTTCGAGAACGGCGCTTCGCCGACCCAGTTGGCGCCCTCGCCGCCCATCTGGGTGAAGCCCTCGGTGTTCCGGTCCATCCACAGCGCCATGTAGTGGCAGCCGATGCCGGCATAGGCGCGCATGCCGTCGGGAACGACGGTCGAGGTGTTGTGCGGGCAGCCGGAGCAGAAATAGGGGATGCGCGTGGCGATGACCGGCGTCGTCTTCAGCACCTCCTGGGCGCTCTTCAGGCGCGCGACATTGGCGGCGACCTGCTCGTGGTGGCCGACATGCTTCAGCACGCGCTCGCCGATGCAGATGGCGACATCGTTGGGGTCGAGGGCGCCGTGGACCGGGAAGAGCCAGTCGCCACTCTCGTCCTTCTTGCCGATGACGATCGGCTGGTGTGCGTTGCCGTAGAGCTCTTCGCGGACCTGGACCTCGATGAGCGAGCGCTTCTCCTCCACCACGATGACCAGATCGAGCCCGGTGACGAAGGACCTCAGTTCGGCGGGATCGAGCGGCCAGGGGCAGGCGATCTTGAACAGGCGCAGGCCGAGGTCGTTGGCCTTCACCTCGTCGATGCCGAGTTCGTCGAAGGCCTGCCGGACGTCGAGATAGCTCTTGCCGGTGGTGATGATGCCGATCTTCGGCTGACGGCCGCCCGAGGTGATGATGCGGTTGAGCTTGTTGGCCTTGATGAAGGCGAGGGCGGCGGCGCGCTTGTAGACGTGCAGGCGCATCTCCTGCTCGTGCCGATCGTCGTTCGGACGGATGGAGACGCCGTCGGGCGGCATCTGGAAGTCGTCGTCGCCGGGCAGGATGATCTTCACCCGATCGACGGAGCCGTCGACGACACCGGTCGATTCGACCGTGTCCTTCATGCACTTGAGGGCCGTCCAGACGCCGGCGAAGCGCGACATGGCCCAGCCGTAGAGGCCGTAGTCGAGGATCTCCTGGGCACCGGCCGGATTGAGGATCGGCATCATCACGTCGACGAAGTGGAACTCCGACTGGTGCGCGACAGTGGAGGATTCGGCCGTGTGGTCGTCGCCCATGAGCGCCAGGACGCCGCCATGGGGTGAGGTTCCCGCAAGGTTGGCGTGGCGGAAGACGTCGCCCGAGCGGTCGACGCCCGGGCCCTTGCCGTACCAGACGCCGAAGACGCCATCGAACCTGCCCTCGCCGCGCATCTCGGCCTGCTGGGTGCCCCAGACGGCGGTTGCGGCAAGATCCTCGTTGAGGCCGGGTGTGAAGACGACATCGCTGGCGAGAAGGTTGCGCTGGGCCTTGAAAAAAGCCTGGTCGAGACCGCCGAGCGGAGAGCCGCGATAACCGGAGACGAAGCCGGCCGTGTTGAGGCCAGCGCGCCGGTCGCGCTCCTTCTGCATCAGCGTGAGGCGCACCAGCGCCTGCACGCCGGTGAGGAAGATGCGCTCCTTCGTCAGGTCGTACTTGTCGTCAAGCGACACGTCGTCGAAGCGGATGTCATTGGCGAGATCGGCCGATGCGGGGGGGAGCTTCGCCATCGCGCTGTCCTCTGGACCTCTTGGGGCTGACCACCCCGGAACCGGATAGGGCCGCCGTCAAGATGCCGGCGTCCTTAGGTCAAGAACGCTGTCACATTGGAATCGTTCTGTCGATTTCGTTCTCTGCAGACCGGGCGCAAGGAGATTGCGTAACAGCTTGAGCTCACTGTCAAATTTGCTGCGATGCACAACGATCGTTCGCGCCTGCGAGATGCGCAGGGCGCCTCAACCCAGGCTGACACCCAGCGTCTTCACCCAGCCGAGGCCGGCATCCGTGTCGCCGCGCGGGCGATACTCGGCACCGACCCAGCCCGCATAGCCTTTGGCATCGAGGGCGTCGAAGATGGCGCGGAAGTTGATCTCGCCCTCGTCCGGCTCGGCGCGGCTCGGTACTGCGGCGATCTGCACGTGGCCGATGTGGGGCCACCAGGCCGACAGGTTGGTCAGAACGTCACCTTCGGTGCAGCCGACATGGAAGACGTCGAACATGATCTTCACGTTTGGCTTGCCGACGCGGGCGATGATCTCGCCTGCGCCGCGCAGGGTCGAATAGAAGTAGCCGGGGGCGGCGCGCGGGCTGAGCGGCTCGAGCAGCAGGGTGATGCCGTGCTCTGCGGCCTTGTCGGCGGCCAGCGACAGGTTTTCCACCAGCACGCCGGTGGCGGTCGGCCGGTCGGCCGGCTTCACCATGCCGGCCATAGCATGGATGGACGTGCCGCCGGCTGCGACCTGCCAGGCAATAGCCTGGTCGATGGCGGCCTGGAACTCCGCCTCCCGGCCAGGGAGCGCGCCGAGGCCGTTCTCTCCCTTCGCCGTGTCGCCCCTCACCGTGTTGACGCCGAGCACGACGAGGCCGAGCCGGTCGCAGGCGGCTCGCACGGCCTTCGGGTCGGTGTCGTAGGGCCAGTGCATCTCGATGGCGCGGAAGCCGGCCTTCGCGGCCGCCTCGATCTGGTCGAGGAGCGGCAAGCCCTGCCAAAGGAATCCGAGATTGGCGGAAAAGCGCGGCATGGCGTGTCCTATCCCCTGAGTTTGAACGTCGCCTCAAGGTCGGCGATCTCTTGTGGTGCGAGGTGGCGCACGGCCATGCCGCGCGTCAGCAGCACCAAGCGGGCCGTCTCCTCCAGTTCCTCCATGGCGAAGACGGCGCTCTCCAGGCTGGCGCCAGCGACGACCGGTCCGTGATTGGCGAGGAGGATGGCCGGATGGTCCGGCGCCTTGGCGCGGATCAGCGGTGCGACATCAGCCGAGCCCGGTCGCGTGTAGGGCACCACGGGAACCTTGCCGACCCGCATCACCACATAGGGCGTGATCGGCGGGATGGCATCGTCCGGATCGGTGTCGGCGAGGCAGGAGAGGGCGGTTGCGTGGGTCGAATGGAGATGGACGACGGCGCGCGCCGAGGGCCGCGATTCATAGAAGGCGAAATGCAGCGGCAGTTCCTTGGTCGGCGGGTCGCCGTCGACGTGCTTGCCGTTCGCGTCGAGTTTCGACAGGCGCTCAGCGTCGAGGAAGCCGAGGCAGGAATTCGTCGGCGTGAAGAGATAGCCGTCGGCCAGCCGAACACTGAGATTGCCGGAGGAGCCCGGGGTGAGGCCGCGGTCGAACAGCGACTTCCCCCAGCGCACCAGCCCATCGCGGGCCTTTTGTTCTTCCTCGCTCATGCGTCACCGAGCGCGGCGAGCGCCTTGTCGTAGAAGTCGAGCGCGCCGAAGTTGCCGCTCTTGAGGGCGAGGCGGATGGGGCGTGGGCCTTCTGCCGCCAGCGCCGGCACGCCGGGATCGATCTCGGGACCGATGTGGAAGCGATCCACCTCGAGGGCCGTGACCACGGCTCCGGATGTCTCGCCGCCGCCGACGACCAGGCGGGCGATGCCGGCATCGGCCAGCATGACCGCGAGTTCGCCGAAGAAGCCCTCGATGGCCTCGGCAACGGCATCCTTGCCGTAGCGCTCCTGCGCTGCCTTCACGTCGCTCGGATCGGCGGAGGAATAGACCATGGGGGCGTGGCCGATGCGTTCCATCACATGATCGAAAGCCTTGCGGGCGGTCATCACACCGCTCATCACGTCGTCGGGCATCACGGCAAGGCCCGGATGTTTCGCCGTGTAGGCCTTCACCTGCGCGCGTGACTGGCCGGAGCAGGAGCCGGAGAGAACGGCCGCGCCGCCGCGTCCCGGCGTGAAGCCGGTGCCGTGGCCGGAGAGCAGGCCGTGCTTGCGGAAGTTGTCGGGCAGGCCGAGGGCGATGCCCGAGCCGCCGGTGACGAGCTTCGCCCCGCCGATGGCCCCGCCGATGGCGAGAAGGTCCTCGTCGGCCACCGCGTCTACCACGGCGAGCCGGCGGCCCGCCTGGGCTTCCTCCGCGAGGGCGATCTGGATGGCGTCGAAGCCCTGACGCACCACCGAGAAGGGCACGAGACCGACCTCCCCCTGCGTCTGGTGGGAGAGCCAGCGGCGGATGTCCGGGTCCGTCATCGGGGTGAGCGGATGGTTCTGCATGCCGCTCTCGCTTAGCAGGACGCCGTTGACGAAGAGATGGCCGTTGAACAGCGTCCGTCCCGTCGCCGGAAAGACCGGGCAGACGACGGCGACATCGGCGCCGAGACGCTCGGCCAGGGCCTCGGCCACGGGACCGATGTTGCCTTCCTTTGTGGAATCGAAGGTCGAGCAGTACTTGAACAGGATCTGCGTCGCGCCCTGGGCCAGCAGCCATTCGCAGGCGGCGAGCGATTGGGCGACGGCCTCGGCGACCGGAATGGTGCGGCTCTTCAGTGCGACGACGCCGGCCTCGCATCCGGTCGGGGCGGGTCCTTCGGGGATGCTGACGAACTGCATGGTCGCCATGCCGCCCTTGGCCAGGGTGTTGGCGAGGTCGCTCGCGCCTGTGAAATCGTCCGCTATGCAGCCGAGAAGCATGGGGCCCGCCCTGGTTCTTGTCCTTGCGACTGGTCTAACCGTTTGAAACCGGCCCGGCAATTCTTGCCGCGCACGGCAGGCTTTTCCCGCCTGCGGCGCGCCGTCGATCCCGCTCGGCGGCTGATATTGCATGGCTTTTCGCGCCGGCTGTCGTGGCCCGTCCCTTGCTGACGATGATCATGGATCGTTTTCGGTCGCATGAGGCATGTCGTGGCGGCACCATCAGCTTCCCCCATCAGCAAGGTTCAGCAGGGCGCTGCGGTCGCGCGCGCTAGCCAGCCATCGCGCCAGTCGCAGCCAGCCACCTCCTTCGCCGAGGCACTGGAGGCCCAGGAGCGCCAGTTGGGCGAGCCCGAGCGGGACAGCCGCGTGTCGCGGGCGCGCCAGCAGCGCCGGCCTGCCGCCGATGCTGGAGAGACGAACACCGCCATCGAGGCAGCCCGTCCGCAGACCGTCTCCGGCCAGCCGGTGAAGGAGCCGGACGACAAGATGAAGGAGACCGCGAAGCCTGCAGGCGAGGGTTCGGGTGAGGCTGCACAGGGCGAGACCGCTGCCGGCGAGAAGCCGGCCGAGCCGACCGTGACAGTCGAAGCCCAGGTGGCGGAAGTCGCCGCACAAACAATGCAGGCGGAGCCAGCGGCCGTTCCGGTGCAGGCACCTGCCCCGGCGGTTGCCGAATCTGCCGCCGCGGCGTCGCCGGAGGGCATCGTGGCCATTGATGCCGCGGATGGACCCGACGCCAGAACCGCGTCGCCGCAGGCGGCCACCGATGCATCGGTGGCCGATGTCGCGCCCGTGCCGGAGACCGGTGCCAAGCCCGATGCCAAGCCCGATGCAAGCAAGGCGGCCGCCGCCCTGCCGGCTCAATCCGCGGCGGTGGATGCGGACAAACCCGCCGCTAAGGAAGCCTCCGCAGAGCCGGTCGCGCCGCCCTCGGCGAAGACCGAAGTGGCCGACAAGGTCGCCGCCAAGGCAGATGTGCGATCTGCCGAGCCAGGCGCCGCCGCCTCGTCCGAATCTGCTGCCCGTCCCGCCGCAGCGGAGACCGCGCAGGCGCAGCCTGCGACGCAGCCATCGACGCCGCAGACCCCGACGGCCGCCGCGAGCCCGACATCCTTTGCCGCTGAAGTGGCGCAGAAGGTTGCCGCCCAGACCAGCTCGGCCGGCTCGGTTGTCCCGGTTCACGCGCTTGCCGTCACTATCGCGGCCCGCGCCAATGCCGGAACCACCCGCTTCGACATCCGCCTCGATCCCGCGGAACTCGGCCGCATCGACGTCCAGTTGACCATCGACCGCGAGGGCCGGGTCAAATCGAAACTCGTGGTGGAAAAGCAGGAGACGCTCGACCTCCTGCAGCGCGACCAGCGCAACCTCGAACGCGCCCTGTCGCAGGCAGGCGTGCAGACCGGGGACAACAGCCTCGAATTCTCCCTGAAGGACCAGGGCAGCCAGAATGCCCGTGATCGCCAGGCCGAGGATGGGTCCCATCCCCGGCAGGTCGTCATCGAAGACCCCGACACCGTCGCCGCCCTTCAGGCGAGCGCCGCCACCTATGCCCGAGCCGCCGCCATGCGCGGCGGCGTCGACATCCGGATCTGAAAGGAAGGCGCGAGATGGCCACCACCTCGTCGGTCTCGAACACAACGACCACGTCGGCGACCGGCACGGCCCAGTCGCGTCTGTCGAACAATTTCGACACGTTCCTGCAACTGCTGACCACGCAGCTGAAGAACCAGGACCCGACCCAGCCGATGGATGCGAACCAGTTCACGCAGCAGCTGGTGCAATATTCGCAGGTCGAGCAGCAGATCGCGACCAATTCCAAGCTCGACAACATGATCGCCGCCTTTACGGGCAACCAGACGACGACCTCGCTCGGCTATCTCGGCAAGACCGTCACCTATGACGCGAGCACGGTGTCGCCGACCTCCACCGGTGCGACCTGGACCTTCACGCCGGCGCAGAGCGGCGAGTATACGGTGCGCATCCGCGACTCCAGCGGCGTGGTCGTCCAGGAGAAGAAGGTTTCGCTGACGGCAAACCAGTCGAGCGAATACCAGTGGGACGGCAAGCGCTCGGACGGCCAGTCCATGGGCAGCCAGCCCTACACGATGGAACTCTACAGCGGGACCGGCACGGCGACGACGCAGGTCGCGGTGACCCACAAGGGCCAGGTCAGCGCCGTCGACATGTCCACCGGAACGCCGCGCGTCACGGTCGGCAGCCTCAACATCCCGCTCGCCCGCATTCTCGGCATCGCACTCTGACAGCCACGGATCCGGCCGATGACCCTCACCGGACCAGAGACGACTGATGCGGGACCGAAGCTGCCCCGCCGTGAATCGATCGCCCGTCAAGTTGAATTTCTTTGTCGTTTCTCATTTAGGCCAAATTTAACAACCTGCCGGTATTCTCTTCCCATGACGTGGTCAGTCGCGTGCGTTGTGTGAGAGTAAGTATGACCGAGCCCATGCGTCCCAGGGTGAAATATGTGATCGGACCGGACGGCAGTCCGCTGACGATCGCTGATCTGCCCCCGCCCGACACCCATCGCTGGGTGATCCGGCGCAAAGCCGAAGTGGTCGCTGCCGTGCGCGGCGGGCTCCTGAGCCTCGAAGAGGCGTGCAAGCGCTACACGCTCACCGTCGAAGAATTCCTCAACTGGCAGGCCTCGATCGACCGCCACGGGCTGGCCGGCCTGCGCACGACGCGAATCCAGCAATACCGCCAGTAATCAGCGACTTCGCATGACAACGCCGGCCCCAGTGGAGCCGGCGTTTTCATGCGTGATGGATCGCGTCAGCGCAGCGATGCGCGGCGGAGACTGAGGGTGCCGACGCCGAGCGCGAGGTTGAGGCCTGTCTGGGCCTGCACCGACAGCGGCTGCAGCGCGACCGTGTCGCGCGAGCCGCCGACGAGGGCGTTGGCGCCGAGGCCGACGGCGACGGTGGCCTGCGCACTCGCGCCCGAATAGTTGCCGGCCAGCTGTGCGGGAGCCAGACGCCGGGTCGGGGCGAAGACCGTCCACGCCAGAACGCCGCGTCCGGTCACGCCGATGTCGAGGCCGACGCGGCTGAATGCCCCCGCGTAGGCTTCACGCCTGCCGCGGCCGTCCGGCCGGAAAAGGCAGCTCATCTCGCGCCGCGATCCCACGATGAAGCCGACCGCCGGCGCCACGTTGCATGTCAGAACGCCGACGCGCACGGGCCGCTGCTGGGCTTCGGCCGTGGATGGCAGGGCGAGGCCGGCCGCCAGAAGGGCGGTGCCGGCGAGGGCAAGATTTCGAAATTGGAAGGATCGATGGGTCATGGCGTGCTCCGATGGTGTGTCTGTCTCCTGTTCAACGCGCCATCGCCCGGAAGGTTGCCCTGCCTCACAAGGAAGGCGGGACGCGAGCGCCGATCCAGTTCGCCATGGTTTCGAAAAAGCGTGATCGGGCTGGTTCCGGAGAGAGGGTCAGGTCGTGAATGCCGTCCCGAATCTGCGCGACCGTGACGTCGGGTCCGAGGCGCGGGGCCCTCGCGACGATCTGTGCGATGTCGAGGACACTGTCAGTGGACATGATCGCGTCGTGCCAGCGGTCGTTCGGACCGCTCGCCGTGGAACAGCACACGAGGACGGGGACACCGATGGCGAGGCCGGCCGCCAGTTCGGCATGGCCGCGGCGGACGGCGCGAAACCATCCGGTGCGAACGGGAAAGCCGTCGATGGGTTTCCAGCTCAGGTCATAGTCCCACTCGCCAGCGCCGGATCGGTGAATGCTGCGGCCGTAGTGCGGTCCGAGGCCACTGACCACCACGGACGGAGAGACGGCGCCGATCACGTCGATGGCCGCGGTGACGGGCCCGCGCAGCAGCCAGCCGCCGGCGAGATCGAACCACGGGCTGTTCATCACCATGGCGTCGATGGACCCGCGTCCGTGCCTCCTGTTGGCCCAGAGCGCCGTGATGAGCCCGCCGGTTGAATGGGCCATGACCACAAGCCGGTCGTAGCCCAACTCCTGCCGAAGGATGCCGACGGCGGCGTCGAGCTCCTCGTCATAGACCGCGAGGTCGGTGCAGAAGTTCGGGATCTGCCAAGTCCGCATGGCGCGTCCATACCGGCGCAGATCGAGGGTGTGGAAATCGAAGCCCAGCGTCTCCCAGCGTTCCGCGAGATGCGTCTGGAAGAAGTAGTCGCAGTAGCCATGGACATAGAGGACCGCGCGCCGCGACCGCGGTACTCCGCGCCGCTGGACCAGCGTCGCCACGACCTCCTCGCCGCCGTCGGGAGAGAGCGGCAGCGTCCAGGCGAGCCAGTCGCCGTCGAGGATATCAGGCGCGGCTTCCAGTCAGGTCGTGGTGGTCTCCGGGACGCAAGGCGTCGGCACAATTCAGGATTGGCAGGCGTCGCAGCCGGGCTGCGATGCGGTCGATGCACGTGAGAGACATCGTTCACCGTCACAGGCGGATCGCGAGGACGCGGTTGGACGTCGCTGCTCTGATACTATATAACTTACCCTTCACTAAATTGGACACTGCACCTTGGCTGCCCACGCTTCGTCCGCCGGTGAGCACGATCACACCGGCCATCATCATGACGAGGGTCACGCGCATCGCCGCGCGCGACCCTCCGCCACCGTGTCGGCGCTCACCATGTCCGTCGCCGGACGCCTGATCATTGCGGGCAGCCTTGCCGCGGTGCTCTGGGTGCTTGTCCTCTGGGCCATGGGCTGAGGCCGTCGATGTCCGCCATCCGCATCCGCAACCTGACTCTCGGCTATGATCGCCACCCGGCCGTCCATCACGTCGACGGGACGATCGAGGCGGGAGCCCTGCTGGCCGTCGTCGGCCCCAATGGGGCCGGCAAGTCGACCCTGCTCAAGGGACTTGCGGGTGCGATCAGCCCGCTCAGCGGCGCCGTCGAGATGGCCGCCACCGACCGCCGCGCCATCGCCTATCTGCCGCAGGCCGCCGAGATCGACAGGACGTTTCCGATCACGGTCATGGAGATGGTGGCTATGGGCCTGTGGCGGCGCACGGGCCTGTTCGGCGGCCTGTCGAAGGCGGACACCCGGGCGGTCGAACAGGCCCTCGCAGCTGTCGGCATGACCGGCTTCGAGGCGCGGGCGATCGGCACGCTGTCAGGCGGGCAGCTCCAGCGCATGCTGTTCGCGCGCCTCCTCGTCCAGGACGCCCAGCTCATCCTGCTCGACGAACCCTTTACGGCGATCGACGCGAAAACTTCCGCCGACCTCCTCGATCTGGTTCGACGGTGGAATGCGGAGCACCGCACGGTCGTTGCCGTGCTGCACGACATGGAGACCGTGCGCCAGGCCTTCCCGCAATCGCTCCTGCTGGCGCGCCGCGCCATCGCCTGGGGTCCGACCGACGAGGTGCTGACGCCCGAGAACCTGCTCGCGGCGCGCCGCATGACGGAAGCCTTCGACGATCACGCCGGCATCTGCGCCGAAGCGGCGTGAAGGCTGCTCTCTATGTATGACGCCCTGATCGGCCCCTTCGTCGAGTTCGAGTTCATGCGCCGTGCGCTGGCCGGCGCCATCGCCCTGTCGCTGGGCGGCGCGCCGGTCGGCGTCTTCCTCATGTTGCGCCGCATGTCGCTGATGGGCGATGCCATGGCCCACGCCATCCTCCCGGGGGCCGCGGTCGGTTATCTGCTGTTCGGGCTGGCGCTGGTGCCGATGACGGTGGGCGGCATCGTCGCCGGTTTCGCCGTCGCGCTGACAGCCGGCCTCGTCGCCCGTTTCACGGCATTGAAGGAGGATGCCTCGCTGGCGGCCTTCTACCTCATGTCGCTGGCCCTCGGGGTCATCATCGTGTCGATGCGCGGCTCGAACGTCGACCTGTTCCGGGTGCTGTTCGGCTCCGTTCTGGCGCTCGATGATCCGACCCTCATCCTGCTGGCGACAATCACGACGGTGACCCTTCTGGCGCTCGCCGTGTTGTGGCGGCCGCTGGTTCTCGACTGCGTCGATCCCGGCTTCCTGCGCTCGGTCTCGCGCGCGGGCGCGCCATCGCACCTCGTCTTCCTGGCGCTGGTCGTGCTCAATCTGGTGGCCGGGTTTCATGCCCTCGGCACACTGCTGGCCGTCGGCCTCATGATGCTCCCGGCCATCGCCGCCCAGTTCTGGGGTCGCAATGTCACGGCTCTGGCGGCCATCGCCATCGGTTTCGGGATCATATCGGGCTATGCAGGGCTTGTGTTATCTTATAACATGTCGACACCTTCGGGTCCTTCGATCGTCCTCATGGCGGGGGTGATTTACCTGGTGTCGCTCGTCTTCGGTCCTCATGGTGGTCTTGTTCCCACCTACTGGCCGGCCCGGCACCGCGAGGCCTGAAGTCCCGACCAGAGGACGTTTCGCATGTTCACGCGCCGCCACGCCGTTTCGGCCCTTCTCTCCGCCCCGCTCCTGAGCCATCGCACCCTGGCACAGGCGACGACGCCCCTGCCGGTCGTTGCCACCTTCTCCATCCTCACTGACCTCGTCCGGCAGGTGGGGGGCGAGCATGTCGCAGTGACCAGCCTCGTCGGCCCGGACGGCGACGCTCATTCCTACGCCCCGACACCGGCGGATGCGCGTGCTCTGGCTGCCGCAAAGGTGGTGGTCGTCAACGGCCTCGGATTCGAAGGCTGGATGAGCAGGCTCGTGCGCTCGTCGGGCACCCGCGCGGCGGTCGTGACGGCGTCGACCGGTGTCACGGCGCTGAAGGCCGCCGGGGGCGATACCCATGGGCACACGCACGGCCACTCCCACGGCGCGAACGATCCGCACGCCTGGCAGGATGTCGCCAATGTCCGGCTCTACGTGAAGGTGATCGTGGCTGGCCTGTCGCAGGCGGACGCAGCCCATGCGGAGGCCTTCGTGCGCAATGCAGCGACCTATGACGCGATGCTGGAGGCGCTCGACAGGGAGATCCGTGCGGCCATCGGGGCCATTCCCCGCGAGAAGCGCAGGCTCCTGACCACGCATGATGCCTTCCGCTATTTCGCCAGGGCCTATGAGGTGGACTTCCTCGCGGTGCGCGGCGTGTCCTCGGAATCGGAACCCTCGGCCCGCGAGATTGCCGCCCTTGTCCGGCAGATCCGCCAGGGCAAGGTCACGGCGCTGTTCATGGAGAACATCTCCGATCCGCGCTCCATCCAGCGTATTTCGGCGGAGACGGGTGCGCGGATTGGCGGCAAGCTCTATTCCGACGCGCTGTCGGAGGCCGGCGGCCCGGCAGCGACCTATGTCGACATGATGCGGCACAACGCCCTGCAGATCGCGGGGGCTCTGGCGCAGGGCTGATCGCCTATTTCGCCCCGCCCGCTGCCCGCCTATATGAGCCCTGATCCTTTCCAGGCTGATGGAATGACCATGACCGACGCCTCGCCCACTACCGCCGCTCTCCAGAAGATCCCGGTTACCGTGCTGACCGGCTATCTCGGTGCCGGCAAGACGACGCTGCTCAACCGCATTCTCACCGAGAACCACGGCAAGCGCTTCGCGGTCATCGTCAACGAGTTCGGCGAGATCGGCATCGACAACGACCTCGTCGTCGGCGCCGACGAGGAAGTCTTCGAGATGAACAACGGCTGCATCTGCTGCACCGTGCGCGGCGATCTCATCCGCATCATCGAGGGGCTCCTGCGGCGCAAGGGCAAGTTCGACGCGATCATTGTCGAGACGACCGGCCTCGCCGATCCCGCGCCGGTGGCGCAGACCTTCTTCGTCGACGAGGAAGTGGGCGCCAGGACCGCACTCGACGCCGTCGTCACGGTGGCTGACGCCAAGTGGCTGCTCGACCGCCTGAAGGACGCGCCGGAGGCGAAGAACCAGATCGCCTTCGCCGACGTGATCCTGCTCAACAAGACCGATCTCGTCTCGCCCGCGCAACTGCGCGAGGTCGAGGCGCGCATCCGCGCGATCAACCCCTATGCGGTGCTGCACAAGACGCAGAAGTGCGCAGTGCCGCTGGAGGCCGTGCTCGGTCGCGGCGCCTTCGATCTGGAGCGCATCCTTGAGATCGAGCCGGCCTTCCTGCAGAAGGACGACGGCCACCACCATCATCACGGCCATGACCACGACCACCATCATGACCATGGCCATTCTCACGATCACGATCACGATCACGATCACGACCATGCCTGCGGCGCGGATTGCGACCACCCGAGCCATGGCGGCCTGAAGCACTATCACGACGAGCACATGCAGTCGGTGTCGCTGCGCACCGACAAGGCGCTCGACCCCGACAAGTTCTTCCCGTGGATCCAGGACCTGACCCAGGTCGAGGGCCCGAAGATCCTGCGCTGCAAGGGCATCGTGGCCTTCAAGGACGACCCCGAACGCTTCGTCTTCCAGGGCGTCCACATGATCCTCGACGGCGATCACCAGCGCGCCTGGAAGGACGACGAGAAGCGCGAGAGCCGCCTCGTCTTCATCGGTCGGGACCTGCCGATCGAGAAGATCCGCAGCGGTTTCGACAAGGTGACCGCCTGACGCCGGGCTGCCGGCTGCGCTTCCGAGGTCAACCCGATCCCGCGCGGCCGTCGGGTTGGCCTCGTGTCACTTGATGTCCCGCAAAACGCATGTGGTTGCAGCGTTTTTCATAGGGCAGGGGTGCTCCGCTAACCCCCTGTTCACCATTCCCCGCTTAGCTGTGGTCATCTCAATGGAGAGATAGTCCATGGCCAGGGTCATACGTCCGACCGGACGCGAGGTTTTCTTTGATCCGGCCGACATCATCGTGTCCAAGACGGACACGAAGGGACGGATCACCTACGCCAACGATGTCTTTCTCGCCATCGCGGGCTATTCCGAGAAGGAACTTCTCGGCGAGCCGCACAGCATCATCCGCCACCCCGACATGCCGCGGGCTGTGTTCAAGCTGCTCTGGGACATGCTGGCCCAGGGGCACGAGGTCTTCGCCTACGTGAAGAACATGGCGAAGAACGGCGACCACTACTGGGTCTTCGCCCATGTGACGCCCTCATACGATGCGAGCGGGCAGTTGGTCGCCTTCCATTCGAACCGTCGGGTGCCCAGGCGCTCGGTCATCGACACGATCACGCCGATCTATGCCGATCTCCTGCGCCTCGAAGCGAGCCATCGCAACGGCAAGGAGGCGCTGGCCGCCAGTTCCAAGGCGCTGGCTGACTTCGTCACCTCGAAGAACCTGGGCTATGATGAACTTGTCCTCGCTCTCTAAGGCTTCCGCCTCGGCCGGTTTCGCCGGCGCTGCCGTCATCGGCGGCCTCGCTCTGGATTGGCTCGGTGCGGGATCGGCCGCGCGCATCGCGAACCTCGTCGCTCTCGCGGGCCTTGCCGGGGCAGGCTGGTTCCTTGCCGCGCTCAATCGTGACATCCGCCGCGCCAGCACGGTGATGAACGCCGTCGCCATGGGCGACTTCGAGGCGCGCATCCTGCACATCAACGACCGCGGCGCGGTCGGCACGCTGATGCACGCGGCCAACCGGATGATCGACCGCTGCGACGCCTATGTCCGCGAATCCGCGGCCGCCATGCAGGCGGTCCGGTCCAACAAGTACTTCCGCCATATCCGCGAGGAGGGGCTGCATGGCGCCCTGCTGCTGGCGGCGCGCACCATCAACGAGGCGATGGTGGCCATTCAGGCGAGGGTCGGGGGCTTTGCCGTCGAGACCGGCAAGTTCGAGACGATGATCGCCTCCATCGTCAACAACGTCTCGGCTGCGTCCAACGCCATGGGCGAGACGGCCGGGCGGCTGAGCCAGGGGGCCGGCGAGACGCGCGAGCGCGCCGTGTCGGTTGCCGGCGTGTCGCAAGCGGCGACCGACACCATGGAAAAGGTGGTGACGGCGACCTCGGAACTGACCGAATCGGCCCGCAGCGTCGGCGATCAGGTCGGCAGGTCGGCGGAAATCGCCAGGATCGCGGTCGACAAGGCCTCGCAGGCGACCGAGACCATCAGCCATATGAGCCAGGCGGGCGAGCGGATCGGCGAGGTCGTCGAACTGATCACATCAATCGCGGCCCAGACCAACCTCCTTGCCCTCAACGCGACCATCGAGGCCGCACGGGCCGGGGAGGCGGGACGGGGCTTCGCCGTCGTCGCTTCGGAGGTCAAGTCGCTGGCGAGCCAGACGGCCGAGGCCACCAGCCAGATATCCGCCCATATCGCCGACGTGCAGGGGGCGACGCGCGCCGCCGTCGAGGTGATCTCAGAGGTCGGCCGGATCATCGCCGAGGTCGATGAGATCACCCGCGACGTCGCTGCCTCCGTCGAGGCGCAGACGCGCGCCACCCAGGGCATCGCCGTCCACATCGAACAGGCTGTGGATGGCATCCGTGGCATCGGGATCGACATCGAGGGTGTCACCCGCAATGCCGCCGAGACCGGGCAACTCGCCGAGACCACCCAGCAGGCCTCGGCCGGTCTGTCGGACCAGGCGGGACGCCTCGCCGCCGAAGTGCATGATTTCGTCGGCACCCTGCGCCGCGGCCCCATGGACCACCGGCGCGACGCCGCCTGAGGCAAGGCCACATGTGACGCGCGTGGCCGGTTGGCCTGATCAGCGCGCGGCCACCTGCGGCCTGCAGCGGGCAGGAACAGGCGTCGATTCCTCCCGCCGCTCCATGCGGAAGGTGGTGCAGCCGCGCGGGCCGATGACCTTTCCGGTGAGCCGCTGTCCCGAACGGTCGAACTGGCCCGAGAATCCGACGGTGACATAGTCCGGCGGCTGAAGGAGCCACTGTCCGCCGCGCAGGGTGACGCGGCGCGTTGCCGGATTGTAGGAGCCGGTCTGCAGGAAGCAGCCGGTGGGCACGCCAGGGTTTTCAGGCACTGCATAGAAGTGGAACAGCGCCTCGGCGCGTCCATCGCCCACCTCGGTGATGGTCAGCGAAATGCCGGTCAGGCCCTGGCCGCAGGTATAGGTGCCAACCCAGGGGCCGACGATGGACGCCTCGGCCGGAGCGTCGCCCGGTTGCCCCAGGTCCTGCGCATGCGCGCCCGATACGGCGATCGCCAGCGCGAGCGCCAGGAAGACTGGCCTTGTCCGCATTGTCATTCCTCCCGCCTGGGGCCTCAATGTCGGCGCCACCCGGAAAGCATACAGGCCCGATCGCGCCCGGGAAGCCGCCGGCGATCGAGGGCGAGCATCGGCGATACGGCTGCCCCTGAATGGTCACAGTTCATTCCGGAACAGGCCCAACCTCCTCACGTTGTTCACACGACGGCCAGTTCCACTCTCCCCTGAAAGGACAAGCGCCGCATTCCCTCCAAGAAAGGCCGCGGGATTCAAGAGATCCTGTGGCCCCGGCACGGAGACGATCCGATGAAGACGATTCTCATGGCTTCGGCCATCGCCCTTGCCGCCAGCACCGCCGCCTATGCCCAGACCGGCGGCAGCGCGCCGGGCGGTCGTCCCGACGCCAACGCGCCGCGCAACACCGGCAACATCAACGCTGTGAACATGGAACAGCAGCGCGTGATCCGCACCCACTGGCAGTCGCAGCGCCCGGCGGCGACAGTCCTGCCGAACGGCATGGTCGTGTCGCGCGGAACCGCCCTGCCGCAGGACATTGAACTGCGCGCCTTCCCGGCCGATGTTGGCATGACCGAGTACCGCTACATCGTGGTCGGCGAGAATCTCTATCTGGTGAGCCCGTCCGACCGTCGCGACGTGCAGGTCATCCAGTAATCGTCCCGTTCCTGCAACAAAGGACAGCGCCCGGCCTTGTGCCGGGCGTTTTCTTGCGGGTCACTCCACCTTCCAGGGGAAGGTCCAGGTCTCGGTGAGCGCCTTGGTGCCGGTGCGCAGGAAGGCCCTGAGATCGGCGGTCTGGCCGGCTTCGCCCACCACGTCGATCCCGGCACGGAAGCCGCGGGTCTGCGGGTTTGGCACGAGGAAGGTGCGGGTGATGCGGGCGTTGGTCGCCGAGGGCACAACCTGGACCGTATCCGGCTGGGGAAAGTGATAGTCGAGTTCGCCGCCGACGAAATCGATGATAAACCGCGTCGAATTGGCCGGCGCCTGCTCGCCCGAGCCGAGCGCGACGGGCTTGGTGCGGTAGGTGTTGAGGGCGAAGCCGCCGGGATGAAGCCGCGCCTCGTTCATCGTTGAGACGAGGCGATAGGCGAAGGTCAGCGTCTGGCCCTGTTCGATCGGACGGTTCGGCACCCAGTAGGCGACGATGTTGTCGTTCGTCTCGTCGGAGGTCGGCAGTTCGACGAGTTCGACGCGCCCGTCGGTGAATCCCTCGCGTGGTTCGACCCAGTAGCTCGGCCTCAGTTCGTAGGACAGATCGATGTCCTGGTAGTGCTCGAAGATGCGATCGCGCTGCATCAGGCCGAAGCCGCGCACCTGGCGGTCGGCGAACTGCGACACCTCCACCTGGCGCGGATTGCGCAAGGGGCGCCACAGCCACTCGCCGGTGTCGGAATGGATGAGAAGTCCATCGGAATCGTGCAGTTCCGGCCGGTAGTCGCCGAAGTCGCGCCGGTCGTTCTCCGCATAGAAGAACATCGAGGTCAGTGGCGCGACGCCGAGCTTCGGGATGGCGCGCCGCGGGAAAAGCGTGCAGCGGATGTCGACCACGGTCTCCTGCGCCGGGAAGACCGTGAACTGGAACGCCCCCGTCAGGCTCTCGCCATCCAGCAGCGCGTGGATCCGGCAGGACTGGGCCTCGGCCTGCGGCGTTTCGACCCAGAACTCGCGAAAGACCGGGAACTCCTCCTGCCCGGGCCCCGCCGTGTTGATGGCGATGCCGCGCGCCGACAGACCGTATTTCTGGCCGCGGCCGAGGAACCGGAAATAGCTGGCGCCGAGGAAGGAGATCAGTTCGTCGTGGACGCGCGGATCGTTCAGCGGGTGATGGATGCGGAAACCGGCAAAGCCGAGATCGACGGGAAGCGGTCGCTCGAAGCGGTTGCGGCCGTAGTCGAACAGGGCTGCGGCGTAGGGGATGGGGGTGGCGATGCCCTCGCGGATGACGTTCACCACCACAGGCGTGCGGTAGATGAAGCCCAGATGGAACATCTGCATGCGGAAGGGGCTACCACCCTGCTGCAGAAGCGAGCGTTCCGCACGGAACCGCAGGTCCCGGTACTGGTCGAAGTTCATGCCCGTCAGAACCGCCGGCAGGTCGGGGCGCGGCGCCTCGTAGGGCAGGCCGGCCAGATCGCGGGCGCGGCGCACGACATCTTCGAAGGCGAAGCGGGACTGGGGCTGCGGCGTCGTGGGCTGGGCCGGCTGCTGGCCGTTCTGCGGTTGCTGCGCCTGCGCCATTGCCGGCCAGGAAAGGCCGGCTGCGGCGATCAGCTTCAGGGCGTCGCGGCGGGCGAATGTCGGCAGGCGCATGATGCCTCTGGCTACTTCGATACACACTGCTACAGGGCAGATGAGGCGACATGCGGCCTTCCGGCGCGCGCCGTCAAGAGGGCGCCTGCGCCCGTCGAATCCGGCAACGCATCGCTGTCCACCGCGTGGCCGGCTTGCGGGGGCCGCGGCACCTTGCCAGTGTGCGCCGCCATCAACGGGAGACGCGCGCATGGCGCCGAGGGACCTTCTGGACATGACCGGCCGCGTGGCGCTGGTGACCGGTGCGGGCACCGGCCTCGGCGCCCGCTTCTGCATGGCGCTGGCCGAGCATGGCGCCGCCGTCGTCGCTGTCGCCCGCCGGGCCGAGAAGGTGGAAGGCGTCGCGGAGGCCATCCGCAAGGCCGGTGGCCAGGCGATCGCCGTATCCGGCGACGTCACCGAGTCAGCTTCCATCAAGTCGGCGTTCGAGGCTGCGGAGAAGGCTTTCGGCACGGTGGATGCGGTCGTCGCCAATGCCGGCATCGCGGTGCCGGGCCGCGCCGCCGAGATCTCCGACGAGGACTGGCGCAAGACCATGGCCACCAATCTCGACGGTGTGTTCTACACCGCCCGCGAGGCGGCCCAGCGCCTGCTCAAGGCGGGGAAGCACGGCGCCATCGTCAACATCGCCTCGATCCTCGGCTACGGGGTCGGCAAGGGCAACGCCTCCTATGCCGTCTCCAAGGCCGCCGTGATCCAGATGACCCAGGCGCTGGCGCTGGAGTGGGCCTTCAAGGGCATCCGCGTGAACGCCATCGCGCCGGGCTATGTCGTTACCGACATCAATCGGGACTATCTCACCGGCAAGGGCGCGGAGATGACCAAGGATATCCCCGTCGGCCGCTTCGGCCGGGAGGAGGACCTCGACGGCGCGCTGCTGCTGCTGCTGTCGGAGGCCGGCGCCTTCATGACCGGCACCACCATCACCGTGGACGGCGGCCAGCGCATCGGCCTGCGCGGCTCCTGAACGCGCCCATGACAGGAAGGGAACAGCCATGATCATCGACGAGCGCAGCTATACGTGCCACCCGGGCAAGGTGAAGTCCTTTCTCGACGTCTATGAGCGCCTCGCCAAGCCGATCCAGTGGCCGATCCTGGGTGAGCCAATCGGCTTCTTCGTGACCGAGATCGGCACCCTCAACCAGGTCGTGCACCTGTGGAAATACGACAGCATGGCCGATCGCGAACAGCGCCGCGCCAAGCTGGCCGTCGCTCCGAACTGGGGCGACTATCTCGACGCGGCGACGCCGTTTCTCCTGCGGATGGAAAACCGGATCCTGGTTCCCACCGCCTTCTCTCCGATGAAGTGATCCAGACTGATGACCAAGCCTATGAACGGGGCCGAGAGCCTCGTGCGCACCCTCGTTGCCGGCGACGTGACGGTGGCCTTCACGAATCCCGGCACGTCCGAAATGCACTTCGTGGCCGCCCTCGACCGGGTCGATGGCATGCGCTGCGTGCTGTGCCTGCACGAGACCGTGACGACCGGCGCGGCGGACGGCTACTGGCGGATGACCAACAAGCCGGCCTCGACCCTTCTCCACCTCGGTCCCGGCCTCGGCAATTCGCTCGCCAACCTGCACAACCTGAAGCGCGCGCGCTCGGGTGTGGTCAACATCGTGGGCGAGCATGCGACCTACCATCGTGAGTTCGATGCGCCGCTTACCTCGGACATCGAGGGCATTGCCGCCACCATGTCGCACTGGGTGAAGACCTCGATGTCGTCGAAGGACGTCGCGGCCGACGGCGCCGAGGCCATCAACGTCGCCATGCAGACGCCGGGCAAGATCGCCACCCTCATCCTTCCCGCCGATACCGCCTGGACCGAGGGCACCGGTCCCGCCAGCACGGCTCCGGTCGCCGCTCCCGCCAAAGTATCGGAAGATGCGGTCGAGGCCGCGGCACGTGCGATCGAGGCCGGCGGCAAGCCGCTGATCGTCATGGGCACCTGGGCTGTCCGCGAGAGGCCGATGGTCCACGCCGCGAAGATCGTCGCCAAGACCGGCGCGCAGATTCGCGCCGAGGGCTCGAACGGTCGCATCGAGCGCGGCGTCGGCCGCATGGCGCTGGAGCGGGTGCCCTATCCGGTGGACGTGGCGCTGGCCGCCACCAAGGGCGTGACGCACCTCATCCTCGTCGGCGCCAAGGCGCCGGTCGCCTTCTTCGCCTATCCCGGCAAGCCTTCGATCCTCTATCCGCCGGAGGCCGAGGTCGTGACGCTGGCGCATTTTCACGAGGATGCGGAGGATGCGCTCGCCCGCCTCGCCGAGCGCCTCGGCGCCGACAAGGCGACGCCGGTGCTGAACACGCCGAAGCGTCCCGACCTGCCGAAGGGCCATCTCAACCAGGATTCGATCGCGGCGGTGCTCGGACATCTGCTGCCCGAGAACGCCATCGTCACCGACGAATCGGTCACCACCGGCCGGAACTTCTTCAAGGACACGCACGGGGCTGCACCGCACGACTGGCTGTCGCTGACCGGCGGCGCCATCGGCGAAGGCCTGCCGCTCGCCGTTGGCGCGGCCGTGGCCTGCCCCGACCGCAAGGTGATCGCCCTTCAGGCTGACGGCTCGGGCATGTATTCGCTGCAGGCCCTGTGGACCATGGCGCGCGAGCGCCTCGACGTCACGGTCTGCATCTGGGCGAACCGCTCCTACGCGATCCTCAAGGGCGAACTCGCCAATGTCGGTGCGGAAAATCCGGGCCGGAAGGCGCACGACATGCTGTCTCTCGGCGATCCGAACCTCGACTGGGTGAAGCTTGCCGGCGGCATGGGCGTCGCGGCGACCCGCGTCGAGACCGCCGAGGCCTTTGCCGATGCCTTTGCCAGCGCCAACAAGCGCAAGGGACCGTTCCTCATCGAGGTGGTGATCTGATCGGCTCGCCTGTGGCGATGGTCTCGTTCATGATGATCGCGTGACCGGGACCTCTCCACGACCGCAGGCCTTCGCGGCCCGCTTCCTTCAGCTTCTGGGGGATGCGGGCTGGCGCATCGTGCTCCACGTGCTGCCCTATGCCCTTGCCGCCGGGGCGATCACGGAGGCGGCGGTGCGGCTGCGGCTCAGCCTCGGCTGGAAGCTTCCTCTGGTTCTGCTGCTGCTCGCCAGCCTGCACCTTGCCGTGCTGCTGGGCGCGCATGTCGCGACCCTCCGCCTCGCCCGGCGCAGCGGCGTCGAACCCGGGCCCGTCCGGCATCTTTTCGCCATGGCCGGGCGGATCTCGCTGGAAAGCGCGACGATCGCCGTCATCTGTCTGGTCGCCGCCCTGGCGCTCGTCGGCGCTCTCGATCTCGCCATCCTCGGGACCCAGCCGGCCGCTGCGGCGCGATGGCCTTCGATACTGCTGCGGGCGATCGTGACGCTCGCGGCCCTGTCGTTGATGATTGTGCTGCTCGCCGGCGGCACCGCCCTCTCAGCCTCGACCTTCGGCCAGTCGATCGGGTTCGCGGCCGCGGCGCGCCATCTGTTCCGTCGCTCGGAGCGCACGACCGG
Organism: Phreatobacter aquiterrae; assembly: GCF_053471285.1. Classification (NCBI taxonomy): domain Bacteria; kingdom Pseudomonadati; phylum Pseudomonadota; class Alphaproteobacteria; order Hyphomicrobiales; family Phreatobacteraceae; genus Phreatobacter; species Phreatobacter aquiterrae. The sequence goes on from NZ_JBJPHW010000008.1 coordinate 79,193, forward strand.
GATCGTTTGCACGGCAATCCTCGCCGGTACGGTGACGGTTTTTCTCGGCACCCGACTGTCCGGCGTGGCCGAGGTCGGGCCGGTCATCATCGCGGCCGTGCTGGCCAAGGCCGCCGGCTATCTCGCGGCGACGGTGCCGCTGTCGGTCGGGGCGGCGGCGATCGCCGCCGACGCCTGAGGGGCTACCCGCGTCAGCCCGGCATGAAAAAGGCCACGCGCCGCAACGGCCGTGGCCAGATTCGCCGAGTCATTGCCGCAAGCAGCGTCAGCGGCCGTCCTTGCGGCGCAGGCGCACCACGACGTCCACGCGCGCCACCTCATAGCCCTCTGGGGCGGCGGGGAGCTTGTCCACGGCCACGTGGGGACCGGGAATATCGAACACCGTGGTCTCGCCTTCGACGATGAAGTGGTGGTGATCGGAGAGGTTGGTGTCGAAATAAGCCTTCGAGCCGTCCACCGCGATCTCACGCAGCAGGCCCGCCTCGGTAAACTGGTGCAGGGTGTTGTAGACGGTGGCCAGCGACACCGGCACGCGCGCCTTGGTCGCCTCGTCATAGAGCATCTCGGCGGTGACGTGCCGGTCGCCCTTGGCGAACAGGATCCAGCCGAGCGCCATGCGCTGGCGCGTCGGCCGGAGGCCGACCTCGCGCAACATGCTGCGGACGTCGTGGATCGGACAGCCCGTCTTCTGCAGCAGGCTGACGCGATCGTGGGTCGACAGCTTGCTGTCGCCCGGCGGCGCAGAATCCTGATAGGTCAGGTCGATGAGAGTACGAACGGTCATCCCGTTATTCTAGGTAGAAGCGGGTTCATCTGCAAGGCATTCGCAATAGCCGCGCCGTTCCGCGCGATCCGGGCCAGCGCTGACGGCAGGGGTTCTCCACCGTCATCGCAATTCGCCGGCCGGCCTTTTGCCCCTCCGGGACCCCTGTGTTAGAGAGCAGCCCGATCGTGGCCGGGATTCCGGCAGACCAGAGGCGGACCCTGCAGGCATGAGCGAGCGCAAGTCGAGTTTCACCTACGAGGAATTGCTCGCCTGCGGGCGCGGCGAGCTGTTCGGTCCCGGCAATGCGCAGCTGCCCCTGCCGCCCATGCTGATGTTCGACCGCATTACCTCGATCGGCGAGGATGGCGGCGCGCACAACAAGGGTCACGTGGTCGCCGAATTCGACATCAAGCCCGATCTCTGGTTCTTCCCTTGCCATTTCAAGGGCGACCCGGTCATGCCGGGCTGCCTCGGCCTCGACGCGCTGTGGCAACTGACCGGCTTCCATCTCGGCTGGCTCGGCCTTCCGGGGCGCGGCCGGGCGCTCGGCGTCGGTGAAGTCAAGTTCTCCGAGCAGGTGCTGCCGACCACGAAGAAGGTGGTCTATGGCGTCGACTTCAAGCGCATCTTCAAGTCCAGGCTCGTGCTCGGAATCGCCGATGGCTGGTTGGAGGCCGACGGCAAGCGCATATATGAGGTCAAGGATATGCGCGTCGGGCTGTTCGGCTCGGCTGCCTGATCTCCTGAATCGCCCCATTCCGGCCGCGCCCGCCGCGGCCTGCAACCCAAGAGGTCCTCATGCGCCGCGTCGTCGTCACCGGAATGGGTATCGTCTCGTCCATCGGCAACAGCACGAACGAGGTTCTGGCCTCCCTGCGCGAGGCGAAGAGCGGCATCGCGCTCGATCCGGCCTTCGTCGAGCATGGCTTCCGCTCGCAGGTATCAGGCGCGCCGACCCTCGACCCGACGACGATCCTCGACCGCCGCGCCATGCGCTTCCACGGTGGCGGCTCGGCCTGGAACCACGTGGCGATGGACCAGGCGATCCTCGATGCCGGGCTTGAGGCCGGCGACATCTCCAACGAGCGCACCGGCATCATCATGGGTTCCGGTGGACCCTCGACCCGCGCGCTGATCGATGCCTACGAGAAGGCCAAGGAAAGCGGCAATTCCAAGCGTGTCGGACCCTTCGCCGTGCCGAAGGCGATGTCGTCGACCGCCTCGGCGACGCTCGCCACCTGGTTCAAGATCAAGGGCGTGAACTACTCCATCTCGTCGGCCTGTGCGACGTCCAACCACTGCATCGGCAATGCCTACGAGATGATCCAGTGGGGCAAGCAGGACATGGTCTTCGCCGGCGGCTGCGAGGAACTTGACTGGACGCTGTCCGTGCTCTTCGACGCCATGGGCGCCATGTCGTCGAAGTTCAACGAGAGGCCCTCGACCGCCTCGCGCGCCTATGACGCCAACCGCGACGGCTTCGTCATCGCCGGCGGCGCGGGCGTGGTGGTGCTGGAGGAATATGAGCACGCCAAGGCGCGCGGCGCGAAGATCTATGCCGAAATCGCCGGCTATGGCGCGACATCCGACGGCTACGACATGGTGGCGCCCTCGGGCGAGGGCGCAGTGCGCTGCATGAAGATGGCGCTTCAGGGCGTCGGTCCGAAGGTCGACTACATCAACCCGCACGGCACCTCGACTCCGGTCGGCGATCTCAAGGAGATCGAGGCCATCCGCGAGGTCTTCGGCGGCGCCGACAAGAGCCCGCCGATCTCGGCGACCAAGTCGCTCACCGGCCATTCGCTGGGCGCCACCGGCGTTCAGGAGGCGATCTACTCGCTCTTGATGATGAACAACGGCTTCATCTGCGAGAGCGCCCATATCGAGGAGCTCGATCCGGAGCTCTCCGACATGCCGATCGTCCGCAAGCGCATCGACGACGCCAAACTCGGCTGCGTCGTGTCGAATTCCTTCGGCTTCGGCGGCACCAACGCCACCATCGTCCTCAAGCATGTCGATGCGTGAGGTGATCCCGTCACCGGGCAGTCGCAGAAGAATGGCAAGGGTCGCAGGTCCGTCACCTCGCAGTGAACGCCCATGTGGACCGACCGGTTTGCGCATCCCCATCTCCGGGTCGTCAGCCGCGACCCGCGTGCCGAAAGTACAGCGAGGAGTTCGCGCGTGACCGCATTGATGAAGGGCCGCCGCGGCCTAATCATGGGAGTGGCCAACGACCATTCCATCGCCTGGGGCATCGCCCGCACGCTTGCCGCCCACGGCGCGGAACTCGCATTCACCTATCAGGGCGAGGCGCTCGGCAAGCGCGTGAGGCCGCTGGCCGAGAGCCTCGGCACGCCGCTCGTCATCCCCTGCGACGTCGAGGACATCGCCAGCGTCGATGCGACCTTCGCCCGTCTCGCGGAGGCCTGGGGTGGGCTCGACTTCGTCGTCCACGCCATCGGCTTCTCCGACAAGAACGAGCTCAAGGGCCGCTACGCCGACACGACCCGCGACAACTTCTCGCGGACGATGGTCATCTCCTGCTTTTCCTTCACCGAGATCACCAAGCGCGCCGCGGCCCTGATGCAGCCCGGCGGCACCCTGCTCACGCTGACCTATGGCGGCTCGACGCGGGTCATGCCGAACTACAACGTCATGGGCGTTGCCAAGGCGGCGCTCGAGGCCTCGGTGCGTTACCTCGCGGCCGACTATGGCCCGCTCGGCATCCGCGTGAACGCGTTGTCGCCCGGGCCGGTGCGCACGCTGGCGGGTGCAGGCATCGCGGATGCGCGACTCATGTTCAACTTCCAGAAGCGCCATGCGCCACTGCGCCGCAATGTGTCGCTCGACGATATCGGCGGCTCGGCGCTCTATCTCCTGTCCGACCTGTCGGGAGGTGTGACCGGCGAGGTGCATCACGTCGATTCGGGCTACAACATCATGTCCATGCCCCATCCGGATGCGCTGAAGACGCTCGACGCCGCCGAGCAGGCGGTCGAGGACGCCGCGAAGCGGCGGTCGGGCGAGGCGGCCGAATAGCCCCGTCCATTCCGATCGAAGTTTCGGGCCCGTCCGCGAAAAATTTCGCAGCGGGTCCGAACCTTTTTCAGGATCGGTGCGACCCATGGGTATCAGGGGCGCTGGAGCCCCACGAGAACCCAAGGGGACCCCGCCATGAACCGCTTCAAGACCCTCGCCATCGCCGCCCTCGCCGTCGCCACCCTGTCGGTCGGCGTCTCCTCGCAGGCCGAAGCCGGCCCCTGGCATCGCCGCCACATCGGCTTCGGCGTCGGCGCCCTCGCCACCGGCCTCATCGTCGGCGGCGCCATCGCCGCCAGCCAGTCCCGCGCCTACGCCTCCGAGTGCTACCTGACCCGCCGCTGGGTCGATGGCCCCTACGGCCCGGAGCGCCGCACCATTCGCGTCTGCGAGTGATCGCAACGCCTGCCTGCCAGACCTCCACGACCCTCCAAGACCTCCAGGCGAAGCCCCGGCCATGCACCGGGGCTTCTGCCTGTCTGGGGTCAGCGTGGAACGGCGAAAAGATCCTCGTGACCGACCACGCAGGTGACGCTGGCAAGGCGGGCGTCGAGCCAGGCGTCGATCACGGTCTCGGGCACTTGGCCCGTCTCACGAACGGCCGCCGCAAATCCCGTGACCAGTTCGCGAGCGAGAACGGCGAAGTCCGCACCGAGGCGCCAAGGACTCGGGGCGCGCCGAACATCATAGCCGGCGGCGACGAAGGCGCTTGCCATCAGGTCCGTGGCCTGCGGGCCGGCGGCCGGGCCGAAGCCCTTGTCCGTCCCCTGATGGGCGTGGAAAGCCGCGAGCATGGCGCCATCGGCGGGATGCGGCGGCTCCCAGCGCTCGGTGCCGTCATAGGTCAGCACCGTGTAGAGCGGCAGGCGGCGTCGTGCGAGGATACCGACGAAGCGGTTGATCCAGGCGGGCGAGACCAGGTCGAAGAGGGCGGCTGCGGTGACGAGGTCCGCATCGACGGGAAGGGCGGTGTCGAGGGCGAGGTTGAGGTCGGCCTTGTGGAAGGCGACGGCGATCGCCTTGCCGTCCTTCTCGATCACGAGGCCTTCACCGTCAGGCGCCGCAACGTCGGCCCAGGCGGCAAGCCGTTTGCGCGCGGCGGCCAGCAGCTTCGGGTCGTAGTCGACCAGTCGCCAGTTCTGGCGGTCGGGCAGAGCGGCGAAGGTTCCGCGCAGGTTGGAGCCCGCCCCGCAGCCGAGATCGACGACGCTGATGTTGTCCCTGCCGTCGAAATGACTGCGGACCTGCGCCAGCAGGTGGGCCGAGCGGGCCGCATGATCGGCCGGCTCGCGTAGCCCCAGCCATTCGGGAGAAAAGCTCATGGGACGGATCCTTGCTCGCAGGCGGACGGCGTCTGGGCTGAGCCGGCCCGCGCCAGCACGCCGGCGACGATGCGGGCCGTATCGTCCCAGCCGGGCAGGGCTTGGCCTGCGACGAAGGCGCGATGGGCGAGTTCTGCCCTGAGACCTGGATTGCCGATCAGGCGCGACAGGCCTGCGGCGAGGCCGGCCGGGTCGCCGGGCGCCACCTTGATGGCGGCACCCTCGGGAACCGTCTCGGCGGCCGCGCCACCGGTGGTGGTGACGATGGGAAGGCCACGAGCCATGGCCTCGGCCAGCACCATGCCGTAGCCTTCGTAGAGGGAGGGCATGACAAAGATGTCGGCTCCGTCATAAAGACGGTGCAGTTCGTCATCGCTGACCGCGCCGGCCACAGTGACGCGGCGTTCGATGCCGTGGCGGGCGATGGCGGCGCGCAGGGCCGCATGGGTCTCGGGATTGCGATCCGTCGCGCCCGCGATGACGAGGCGCCAGGTCTCGCCTCCGAGCCTTGCCAGGGCCTCGACGAGCACGTCATAGCCCTTGCGCTGCGACAGCGCCCCGACCGCGAGGATGACGGGCACGGACTCACCTGACCCGCGCGCGCGCGGAACAGGGTCGGTGCCCGGCTCGGCGACCGTGATGCGGTCGGCCGGCACGTCATAGTCCTCGCGGAGAATGCGGGCCGTCGAGCTGCTGGTGACGATGACCCACCGGGCATGGGCGAGCGCCGCCCTCTCGCTGGTGCGGAAGCGGGCGGCGGCCTCGGGCGAAAGGCCACTCTCCAACGCGAGAGGATGATGGACCAGCGCCACGATCGGGGCCTTGATGGACAGGCAGATGCTCTCCGGCAGGGCGCCATAGGCGAGGCCGTCGACCAGCAGCACGTCGTCGGCAGGGAGCGATACGAGCGTGCCGGCGGCCCTGAGGAGATCGTCGGGCGCGGGGTAGGGATAGGCGCCGGGCAGGGCGAGATGCATGAGCGCGATGCCCGCCGAGCCGGCCCGCGCCAGCACCTCGCGGTCATAGCGATAGCCGCCTGTCGGGGTCGTGAGATCCCCGGGAATGGCGAACACCGCCCTGTTCATGAGGAGGACCCGCCGTCCGGCACGGTCACGCGATGCCCGGCAGAGCGGCCTCGAAGGTGGCGCGGGCGAGATCGTGCTCGTGAAGGGTGACGCGGAGCTTCGCCAGCCCGGATGCGTCGGCGCCAAGGGCGCCGGAGGCGGCGGCCTCCGCCATGCGGTCGAAGACATACTTGCAGAGGAACTCGGTGGTCGTCAGCTTTCCGGCGAATTCGGGCAGCGTGTCGAGATCCTGATAGGCGAGGCGCTTCAGCGTCTTGCCGAGCACCTCCAGCGCCGCGCCGATATCAACCACGACGTTCTGGGGGGTGAGCGTCTCGCGGTAGAAGGCGACATCGACGACGAAGCTCGCGCCATGCTTGCCCTGCGCCGGCCCGAAGAAGGGATCGGGCAGGGAATGGGCGATCATGATGCGGTCGCGGACTTCGACGGAATACATGGACCTCTCCTGATCAGTATTTCACGGCGGTCATAAGACCATGCGCGCCGGGTTCGAGGATGCGGGGCAGGGCGGCGGGCAGGTCGTCAAAGGCGACCTCCGCCGTGATGAACTGGTCGAGGCGGTCGTCGGCGAGCAGGCTGACCGCCTTCTCGAGACGGCGTTGATACGACCAGCGCGGCCGCCTGGATGTCGCGACCATGCCGACCTGCGAGGAGATCAGCTTCAGGCGCTTCGAGTGGAAGCCGGCGCCAAGCGGCACGGCTGGATCCTGGTCGCCGAACCAGGAGAGTTCTACCACCGTCGCCTCGTCGCCGCAGCAGGCGAGGGCACAGGCAAGGCCGGCCGAGGTCGCCGAGGCGTGGAAGGCGACGTCGCAGTCCGAGGGGCCGTCGAGAGGCTTCTGGAACTTCACGCCGAAGAGTTTCGCAAAGTCGCGGCGCGAGGGCTCGGGATCGACGAGGGTGACCTCGGTTCCCGGGATCTTCGAAACGAGGAAGGTGACGAGGAGGCCGAGAACGCCGCCACCCACCACGACGATGCGGTCGCCGGGGCCGACGCCGGAGTCCCACACCGCATTCAGCGCCGTCTCCATGTTGGCGGCGAGGATGGCGCGACGGGCCGGCACATCGTCCGGGACCGGGACGACGGACACCCTGTCGGTCGGGGCGAGGAAGCGCGTCTGGTGCGGCCCCAGCGTGAACACCGTCCGTCCCACCAGGGCCTCGGGGCCGGCCTCGACGGTGCCGACGGCGCAGTAGCCGTACTTCACCGGGAAGGGGAAATCGCCCTCCTGCAGCGGGCACCGCATGCGCTCGCGCTCGGGGGCCGCGACGAGGCCGTTGAAGACGAGCCTTTCCGTGCCGCGGCTGACCCCGCTATAGAGCATGCGGATCTCGGCGTCGGCCGGTCCGCGTTCATCCAGCGTTGCATCACGCAGGTCCACTGTCCGGCGTGAGGCGTACCAGAGGGCTCGGGCGGTCGCCGCCATGCTGCATTCTCCCGTGTCGCCGCCCGCGAGGGTGACGGAGGCTCAACGATGAACGATCTCTCGCCGTTCCCGGCCGCGACCGGCGGCTCGCCACCGCAGGACGGCTCTACGACGCCGGCGGGTATCCAGTCCACGGCAGAGTTGAGCAGACGGCGCTGGATCGTGCTGGGGCTGAACGTCGCAACGTGGTTCCTGCTCAACGCCGCCGCCTGGTCGGTGCTGGGGTCCGGCGGCTGGACGATCGTCGACATCGTGCTGGCGATCGCTTTCGCTATCGCCACGCCCTGGACGGTGCTCGGCTTCTGGAACGCGCTGATCGGCCTCTGGCTCCTCCACCGCGAGGGGGACGCGATGATGGAGGTCGCACCCTTCGCCCGGGCCGGTGACGAGCGTGTTCCGGTGACCATCCGCACGGCGGTGTTCATGACGCTGCGCAACGAGGATCCCGAGCGGGCCATCGCACGGCTCAAGATCGTCAAGCAGAGCATCGACGCAACGGGCGAGGGCACCCAGTTCGACTACTTCATCCTGTCCGACACCAATAACACCGCCATCGGTGAGCGCGAGGAGAAGGCCGCGGCCGCTTTCGCAGCGGAAGCCGGGGAGGGCCGCGTCGTTTACCGCCGGCGCACCGACAACACGGCGTTCAAGGCCGGCAACGTCCGCGACTTCCTCGACCGCTGGGGCGCCCGCTACGAACTGATGCTGCCGCTCGATGCAGACAGCCTGATGGCCGGCGCCACCATCGTGAAGCATGTGCGCATGATGCAGGCCTATCCGAAGCTCGGCATCCTGCAGAGCCTCGTCGTCGGCATGCCGTCGTCATCGGCCTTCGCCCGCATCTTCCAGTTCGGCATGCGGCAGGGCATGCGCTCCTACACCATGGGCCAGGCCTGGTGGGTGGGCGATTGCGGCCCCTTCTGGGGGCACAACGCGCTGGTGCGCATCCGCCCCTTCATGGACCACTGCCATCTGCCGGTGCTCTCCGGCGGCCCCCCGCTCGGTGGCCATGTGCTGTCGCACGACCAGGTGGAGGCGACCTTCATGCGCCGCGCCGGCTACGAGGTGCGCGTGCTCCCGGAGGAGGAAGGTTCGTGGGAAGAAAACCCGCCGACAATCCTCGAATTCTCGCGGCGCGACGTGCGCTGGTGCCAGGGCAACATGCAGTATGTGAAGCTGCTGGATCAGCCGGGCCTGAAGCTCATCAGCCGTTTCCAGCTCCTCTGGGCGATCCTGATGTTCGTTGGCGTGCCGGCCTGGACGCTGATGATCGCGCTTTCGCCCTTTCTCGCCTGGCACGGGCCGAGCCGCGACGCCTTCCCCGTCGGCTTTGCCGCTACCGTCTACGTGATCTTCTTCCTCATGTACCTGATGCCGAAGATTGCCGGCTTCACGCACATCCTCCTCAGCGAGGGCGGCACGGAGCGCTATGGCGGGCGGGCGCACTTCCTCGGAGCGGCGGCAACCGAACTCGTGTTCTCCTTCCTGCTCGGCGCGCTCACCTCGTTCCGCATCACCATCTTCATGATCGGCCTCGCCTTCGGCAAATCGGTCACCTGGGGCGGCCAGCAGCGTGACGCCATGGCGCTGTCGTGGCGCGAGGCCTGGGAGGCCTTCTGGCCGCAGATGGCCTTCGGCTGGGCGGTGTTCGGGCTTCTGTGGCTCGCCTCGCCGGCCGCGGCGTTGTGGTCGTTGCCGCTGACCGCCGGGTTCCTGATCGCGGTTCCCTTCGCCGTGCTCACGGCCTCGCCGGCGCTCGGCCGCTTCTTCGTCAGCCATCGCCTCTGCGGCATTCCGGAGGAATTCGCCATGCCGGACGAGATCGCCCGGGCGCGTCAGTCATGAGCGAACTCGAGCGGCGCATCGCTGAAGTTCTCGCGGTGGCGAGATCGGTCGTCACCTACCACGGCGACCCCGCCAAGAACGCCGCCATGGACGCGCTCTATGCGGGTTTCGTCGGACCCGGTGGCCTTGCCTTCGACATCGGCTCCCATGTCGGGGATCGGGTCGCGAGCTTCCGCCGGCTCGGTGCGCGCGTGGTGGCGCTGGAACCCCAGCCCGGCCCTGCCGGCGTCATCGGCCAGATCTTCGAGGGCGACCCTGACGTCACCCTGTTGCGCGCGGCTTGCGGGGCCGCCGAAGGCGAATTGACGCTGAAGGTGAACACCGCCAATCCGACGGTCACCACGGCCTCCACCGCCTTTGTCGCTTCGGCGGCGGGAGCAGGCGGCTGGGAGGGACAGGTCTGGGACCGCGAGATCACCGTGCCCTGCCTGACCCTCGACCGGCTCATTGCCGACCATGGGGTACCGGACTTCGTGAAGGTCGACGTCGAGGGCTTCGAGGATGACGTGCTGGCGGGCCTGACCCGGCCCCTGCCGGCGCTGTCCTTCGAGTTCACGACGATCCAGCGGGACGTCGCCCAGGCCTGTCTCGACCGGCTGGCGGCGCTCGGGGCCTATCGGTTCAACGTGGCACTCGGCGAGAGCCAGTGCATGACCTTCGATGCCCCCGTGTCGGCCGCCGACATGGCGCGCCACATTGCCGGCCTTCCCCACGAGGCCAATTCCGGCGATGTCTATGCGGTGATCGTGAAGGACTGATCGATGCGCCTTGCCGTTGTTGCCGCCATCCTGCTGTTCGTAACAGCTGCACATGCCGCCTCCCTCGACGGGTTGCCGGTGGAGATCACCAACGCCTCCGAGCCGGTGCTCTGCGCCGAGAAGGACAACGTCACCCTCAACCTGACCAATCCGCAGGTGCGCGCCTTCCGCGTCGAGGCGGCCCATCCCGCCTATATCGGCTCGCTGACGGTCGATCGCTTCGCCCCCGACTGGACCGCCTGCCCGATGAAGGAGGAGGCCCTCGCCCAGCCGATGCCGCAGCGCATCACCCTCTACGAGACGGTCGAATGGCAGGTCATCGGCTATCGCGAACAGCGCTTCTGGCGCGCCTCTGATACCACGGTGAAGGTCGGCGACCGGGTCGAGCGCGATATCCACCTCGTCCAGCTCTGGTACCGCTACAAGGACCGCGCCGAGGAGGTGCTGGTCCTCTATCCGACCGACGGCTACTGGCGCGCCCGGCCGCTGCCTCCCTCCAACCTGCGCTGGACGGCCTATGGCTCGTCCTTCCTCGTCGGCCCCGTCGTGGTCGAGGGCCGCCCCATTGTGAAGATCAGGGAAGTCGCCTTCGATCCGGAGACCAAGACCTTCACCCTGACCTTTCCGGACGGCAACAGCGCGACGGTGCGCCTGTCGACGCTCAACCAGGAACTCATCGGCCTTGACGTCGCTTTCGCGCTGCCCATCGCCGGAACGCCCTTCGCGGCGCTGCGCTCAATGTATGTCACCGAGTTCAACGCCGACGTCGCGCGCATCGCCGTGCGCGAAAAGGATGCGCCGGGCTGGCGCGAGGAGGCGATCATGCCGTTCCGTCGTGCCCATGCCACCGACCTCTGGGCCGGCCGTCTCTCGGCCTCGCGGCACAACACCTCGGCGCCTGACATGGTGTTCAACGCCTTCCAGGCCGATCCGCCGCAACTCGCAGCGCCGGCCATCGACAGATGAGCCGACCGCCGCACATGCCGGAGGGCCTCGGCGACATCCTCCGCCGTGTCGCCCTGACCGGCCTTCTGGCGGGCAGCCTCGGCCTTGCGCTCTATGCGGGTGCTGCGGCCGCATCGGGCCATCCCGCGACGCCCTTCATCCTGGCGCTCCTGTTGGCGGCACCCCTCGCCGGCCTTTGCTTCTGGCTGGTTCTCGAGGGCTGGCGGACCGGCATGTTCGCGGTGTGGCGGCGATCCGTCCACAGAGATGAGCAGCCGGTCTCCTACTGGTTCAACATGGCCTGGTACGGGCTCTGCGGGTTCGCCCTGGTAGCGATCGTCGTGTGGAGCGGCTGGCGTCTCGCCCGCGGACTTCCAGCGGTCTGACGGGAACCTCGACGCTCACCGGGCGTTCAGCTTTGCTGCGCTATGAGAGCGCGCCTTTCTTGTTCCTCCTCACGAGGTCTGCTTCATGGTTCGTCGCATCCGCAAGGCCGTGTTCCCCGTTGCCGGGCTCGGCACGCGCTTCCTGCCCGCCACCAAGGCGATCCCGAAGGAGATGCTCACCGTCGTCGACCGGCCGGTGATCCAGCACGTGGTCGACGAGGCCCGCGAGGCCGGCATCGAGCATTTCGTCTTTGTCACCGGCCGCAACAAGCATGTGATCGAGGATCATTTCGACAAGGCCTTCGAACTCGACACCACGCTCGCCGCGCGCGCCAAGACGGCGCAGATCGAGGAGCTCAAGCGCGACCTTCCGGCGGCGGGAGCGACCTCCTTCACCCGCCAGCAGGAACCTCTGGGGCTCGGCCACGCCGTCTGGTGCGCCCGCGACATCGTCGGCGACGAGCCCTTCGCACTGCTGCTGCCCGACATGCTGCACCTGGCGAAGCCGGGCTCGAAGGGCTGCATCGCCGCGATGATCGAGGCCTACAACGCGACCGGCGGCAACTATGTCGCCGGATACGAGGTTCCCGACAGCGAGACGCACCAGTACGGCATCATCGGCAAGGGCAAGCCGGCCGCCGGCGGCGGCTACGAGATCGGCGAGATGGTGGAGAAGCCGCCGAAGGGCACAGCGCCCTCCAACGTCGCCATTTCCGGCCGCTACATCCTGCAGCCCGAGATCTTCCGCATCCTGGAGACGCAGGAGCGCGGCGCCGGCGGCGAGATCCAGTTGACCGACGGCATGCTGAAGCTGAAGGAGCGCCAGGCCTTTTTCGGCTTCACCTTCGATGGCGAAATCCACGACACCGGCACCAAGCTGGGGTTCCTCACCGCCAACCTCGCCTATGCGCTGCGCCGGACCGATCTGGCGGGGCCGCTCAGGGCCGAGATCGCTCGCCTGAAGGGCTGAGGCTCAGCGCTGAAGCCTCAGCCCGAACAGGACGACGTTCGCCGAGTAGCTCTGGTTCGCCGTATTGGACTGAAGGGTTTCGCGTCGGACCTCGCCGCGGATCTGCAGGTTGCGCGAGGCCCGATAGACGAGGCCGAGGGAGGCCACCATGCGCTGGTCGACGCGGGCGGTGCCGCGATAATTGTCGTGGCCGTAGGCGAGCCGCGCCGTGCCGGTGAGCCAGCGCCGGAAGGCATGTTCGAGTTCGATCGAGACGTCGCGCTTCTCGATGCCGGACGCGCCGGTGGTGAAGCTCTCGTCGATCATCGATTTCGCAGTCAGGCGAACCGTGGTCAGCGCCGTCGCGGTCCAGACCAGTGAGGCGTCGAAGACCGGCAAGCCGATGTCGCCGAAGGTCGGTTCCAGATTGTCGCGGACGAGATAGCCGGCAGAAACCTCGCCGGTCAGCAGCCGGGTGAGTTCGAAGGTCGAGCCGATGCGCCAGGTGGTGGATGTGGAGCCCTGCAGCGTGCCGCCGGACGAGACGAGCCGGTCGAAGCGGCGCTGCTCCAGCCCCACCTCGACGAAGGGCCGCAGGCCCGGCGACAGTTCGTAGGAGGCCCTCAGGCGGCCGCCATAGGCGTTGTAGTCGCGTTCGGCCTGCGGGATCACCACGCCCGCGTTGGTCACGGCATCGTCGTAGGTGAAGCGGTCGAAGGTGCCGCGCAGCGAGAGCTGCAGGCGGCCGATGTCGTGAACGACGCCCGCCGTCGCGCCGTACTGGTGGATGAGCGGCAGGTTGCGCAGCCCGTCCGGCGATGACGGCAGGTTCGAGGAGCCCGGCGAGTTGGTGTTCAGGACGTAGCGGGCTTCGCCCTCGAGGCGTGTGTCGCGCGTCACGTCGATGCGGCCGGTGGCCGTTGCGCTGACCTCGGGCCGGTTGACGCCGGGATCGGAGAAGAAGGCGGAGTAGGTGCCACGGATGCGGGCCGTCAGCTCGTGGCGGGACCAGTCGGAACGTGCCTGCAGTTCGCCGTAGGATTGGGTGAAGAGCGATCCAGAGCCGCCGGAGGGGAGTCGGCGCGGGTTGGAATCATAACCGAGCGTCGCATCCACGGTCGGTGTCACGACGAAACTGCCGAGCCGGATGCCGGTCGGTGCGAAGGGATCGGCCTCGGCCTGCGAGCGCCGGTCGTAGGAGATGACCTCGCCGGTTCGCGGGTCGATGACGACGTTGCGGCCGAGCGGATTGGCATTGGGAAGCACCCGGCCCGATGGTTGCTGCGTGCGCTCGGTGACGATGGGTACATCGACAGGCCGGCGGGGCTGCCGCGGCGGGGCGACGCCACGCAGGCCGCGGTCGAGCGCGCGCGAGTCCTCCCGGCTCGGCGCAAGAGTGCTGGCGGCGCGGGCCGAGGGCGGGACCGCAGTCAGCGTGCGCAGTCCGGTTTGCCCGGCGGCTGCCGCCGGGGCGGCCGGACGCGGCGGTATGCGACCGGTCCGCCGGTTGGCCATCGGAGCCGGGCGAGATGTCTGTCGGGGGGCGGGCGTGGTGACCGGCGCGGGCGCGGCGACCCCTGGATCGGGCGGCAGGGCCGACGGGCGCGTCGGCCGATTCAGCCACGGTGCGCGACGGGCCTCGGCGCGCTGGCGTTCGCGCTGGGCCGCGATGGTGCGCGATTCGCCCGGCGCGGGCGGGGGCGGGTCCGTGCGCAGGCCGGCCGCCTCCGCATCGCTTCGGGTGCCGGTCGTTGCATCGGATGTCGGCGGCTCGACGGGGCCGAGCCCCTGCCAGCCCTGGTCGGAGGCTGCGTCGCCGACGCTCGCCGGCGGCGCCGTGGTCCGCAGGCGCTGCGTAAACGCCGGCATGCCCGTCCCGGCGAGGACGAGCGCCAAGGCGCTGACACCCAAGAGCAGGCGGGCGGTATGACCCAAGACGCGACTGTCCCCCGCGGATTTCCTCAACGAGAGGTAAACGGCCGTGGTTAACGCGCGGTTGACGGGACAGGTGCTCGGGTAGCGAGGATGCGTACCGCGCCGCATCATGCTAGACGGTGCCGCCCTCCTGCCGCCGTCCCGGCAGGGGTCTTCGCCGTCCGTCCGGCCCGTCAGGCACCCATGGAATCGCAGTCACACTTTTCGACAGCCCTTGATTCGGCGCTTCGCACCCTCTCGGTGGAGGCTGCGGGCCTTGCCGCCCTCCAGGCCGCGCTCTCCAACGGCCTCGGCGAACCCTTCGCCGCCGCGGTCGCCCTGCTGATGAAGGTGCGCGGCCGCGTCATCGTCACGGGTATGGGCAAGTCCGGCCATGTAGGCCGCAAGATCGCCGCGACGCTGGCCTCCACCGGTACGCCGGCCTTTTTCGTCCATCCGGGCGAAGCGAGCCACGGCGATCTCGGCATGGTGACCGCCGACGATGCGATTCTGGCGCTGTCCTGGTCGGGCGAGACGGTGGAACTGCGCGACCTCGTCGCCTTCTCCCGCCGCTTCGGCGTCGGCCTCGTCGCCATCACCGCAGCCGGCGAGTCGGCGCTCGGCAAGGCGGCCGACGTGGTGCTCGACCTGCCGCGGGCCGAGGAGGCCTGTCCGAACGGTCTCGCCCCCACTACCTCGACGCTGATGCAACTCGCCATCGGCGACGCCCTCGCCATCGCCCTGCTCGAGGAGCGCGGCTTCACCGCCGCCGACTTCCGCACCTTCCACCCCGGCGGCAAGCTGGGCGCTGTGCTCGCGCAGGTGAGAGACGTCATGCATGCGGGTGAGGCGTTGCCGCTGAAGGCCCTCGGCACGCCGATGAGCGAGGTGCTGATCGAGATGACCGCCAAGGGCTTCGGCTGCTGCGGCATCGTCGATGCCGGGGGGCGCCTCGCCGGGATCGTTACCGACGGCGACCTGCGCCGCCACATGAAGGCCGACCTTCTCGCCCTTCCCGTCGAGCAGGTGATGACGCGCGGGCCGAAGACGGCGCGGCCCGACCAGCTCGCCAGCGAGGTCCTCGACCTCGTCAACCGGCTGAAGATCACCGCACTCTTTGCGGTCGAGGACGGCCGCCCTGTCGGCATCCTGCATGTGCATGACCTGCTGCGGGCGGGCGTCGCGTGAGTTCACCCTCCGATCCGCGCAACCTGCGTCTCGGCATGGGGCTGATGACGCTCGCCATGCTGCTCTTCGCCACCAACGACGCCATCGTGAAGGCCCATATGGGATCGATGACGGTGGCGCAGTCGCTCGGCGTGCGCGGCATCTTCGCCACGCTCGGGGTGGCCGCCTGGTATGTCCTCTCCGGCGCGCGCCTGTCGCTGCGCGGCTACTGGCACCCGCTTGTCGTCGGCCGGTCGCTGGCGGAAGGCCTCGCCGTCTTTTTCCTGTTCCAGGCGCTGTGGCGCATGCCGATCGGCGACGTCACGGCCGTCTCGCAGTCCATGCCGCTGTTCCTGCTGCCCATCGCGGTTCTGGTCCTCGGCGAGAAGGTGACGCCGGTCCAGTGGATGGTGGTCATCTGCGGCTTCGCCGGCATCGTGCTCATCGCCCGGCCGTTCTCGACCGGCTTCGATCCGGCCATCGGACTCGTCCTCGCCACCACGGTCTGCTTCGTCTTCCGCGACATCACGGTCAAGTTCCTGCCCGCCCACATCTCCTCGGCGACGGTCACCTTCTCGACCGTCAGCGTGGTCATGGTTGCGGCCCTGGCGCTGGCGGTGATCCAGGGTCTCGCGCCGATGGGCGTGCAGCAGACGCTGATGATCGGGCTCGCGGGCCTGCTGCTGGCGGGCGGCCAGGCTGCGATCATCACGGCGTTCCGCCTCGCGCCCGTCTCGCAGGTCGGACCTTTCAACTACACCAAGACGGCCTTCGCCCTCATCATCGGCATGATCTTCTTCGCCGAGCGTCCGGATGTCCTCACCTTCGCCGGTATAGGTCTCATCGTGGCCTCGGGCATCGCAATCGCAGCGGGGCTCGGACGTCCGCGGGGCTGAGGGTTCAGCTCGCGTTCAGCCTGCATCGCCGAAGGCTTCGCGGAATCACTGTCTCGCGGGGAAGAGCATGAACCGGATCGTCACGCGCCTTGCCGCCGCCGCTCTGGCAAGCGGCCTCTGCGGCCTTGCGGCACCGGCTTTGGCCCAACGCGCCGCGGTTGCCCCGGCCACCGCGCAGGAGAGGCAACCGGCCCGCATCTTCCTGATCCGCGGCCTCTTCGAGGTCTTTTCCCTCGGAATGGATCGTCTCGGCAGTCATCTGCGCCGCGACGGGCACGCCGCCCGCGTCTATGGCCCGGCCAGTGCGGACGCCCTGACGGCGGAGATCATCGCGCGCCGGCTGGCCGCTCCCGGCGAGACGGTCGTGCTGATCGGGCACTCGCTGGGGGCCGACGCGGCCATCCGCATCGCCAACCGGGTGCAGGCGGCCGGCGCTGCCCCCGTTTCACTGGTCGTCACCTTCGATCCGACGTCCCGTCAGGAACTGCGGGGCGGCGCAAAGCGGGTCATCAACCTGTTCCAGTCGAACAACGGATGGGCCGTTCCGGTGAACCGTGGACCTGCCTTCGCAGGGCTCCTGGAGAACCAGGACCTGCGCGACATGGCCGGCATCAATCACCTGAACATCGACAAGAGCGGCGCGCTGCACCGTCGCGTCCTGGGCTGGGTGGCGCAGGCTTCTGCGGAGGATCGTTCCGTCAGCCCGCCAGCGCCCGCAAGGCCACGACGCTGACGACGCCGATCCCGATCACCGCGAGCAGCGGCAGGCGCATGGCCGCGAGGATCGTCAGGGCGCCCGCGACGGTCTCGGGCCAGCCGGTTGCGAGCAGGGTGGGAGCGATGACGGCGGTCAGAACGGCCGGGGGAATCGCATCCATGGCCGCTTGCGCCCGGCCCGAGAGGGCCAGCCGCCCTCCCAGCAGCAGTCCTGCCAGCCGGCAGCCATAGGTCGCGAGCGCCATGCCGAGAATGGCGGCGAGTGTCACAGGGTCGAGGCTCATGCGCCGGCCTCTGCAGCATCGGGCCGCCAGGCGAGCACCGCCGCCGCCATGCCCGCCAGCGCACCGGCGAGCACATGCCAGGGTGAGCCAAACGCGATGAAGGCTGCGGTCGCGGCCACGGCACTGGTGACGACGACAATGCCGGCGCGGGTGGTGGTGACGAACCCGGCCACAAGGCCGATGAAGATCGCCGTGAAGGCGAAGTCCGCACCGAAGCGGCGCGGATCGCCGAGCAGGGGGCCGAGAATGGTGCCGGCCCAGGACCAGGCCACCCAGTTCACCCAGAACACGGCCCCCGAGCCGAAGAAATAGGCGGCGGTGATCGGGCCGCGCAGGGCGCGCCGTTCCGCCAAGGCCCAGTTCTCGTCGGCGAGCACGTGGAAACCGAGGAGGCGGCCCGGAAAAGACAGATGGGCAACCTTGGGGGCGAGCGAAGCGCTCATCAGCACATAGCGCGCATTGATGAGGAAGGTGGAGAGGACGAGGGCGGCCAGCGGCACCGGCGTCGTCCACAACTCGATGGCGGCGAGCTGCGCGCCGCCGGCGAAGATCAGGCCCGACGACAGCGTGACCTCGAGAGGCGACAGCCCCTTGGTCGTGGCGATGGCGCCATAGAGCAGTGCGATCGGCGCGGCGGCGACCATGGCGGGCAGGAGTTCGAGAACGCCGTCGCGAAACTCGGACAGGGGGGAGGGGGCAGTGCGGCTCATGACCACAGAATCGCAGAGCGGCGAGGATGGTTCTTGAACGAAATCGGCATTGTGCTGCCGCTTGTGATCAGACCATCACCGCCCGGCGATAGGTGGCAGGTGGCACACCGATCCGCGCCCGGAAGGCCCGGGTCAAATGGGCCTGATCGGCAAAGCCGACATCGGCCGCGACCCGCGCCGGAGCCCAGCCGGCCCGCAGCCGCTCCTGCGCGCGGCGCACCCTGACGTCGATCAGGTAGGCATGCGGCGTGATGCCGACGTCGCGGCGGAAGGTCCGGATGAGGTGATGGGTCGAGTAGCCCGCTTCCCCTGCGAGCTCCGTCAGGCTGAGGTCGTCGGCATAGCGCGCCTCGATCATCGCGCGCACGCGCCGCACCGGCCGGGCCTCGTCCCCCGCATCCGCTTCGGCGAGGCCGGCATGGAGCACGAGCGCCCGCGCATAGGCGCGCAGAAGGAGTTCCTCGCCGGCGAGGCCATCCTGTCCTGCCTCGAGCACACGATGCGCCTCCGAGAAGAGCCGCGCGCCCTCAGGGTCGTGGACGACCGGCGCCCGGAAGAAGGGCGCGCCGCTGACCGGCTTGCGTCCCACCGCCTCGGCGACCATTCGCATGAAGTCCTCGCCCGGATAGCTCATGCGATAGGAGTAGCCACCCTCCACGGGCGCTCCGTCGTGGACGTCCTGCGGCATGATGAAGACGAGATCCCCCGGGCCCGCATGCCCCTTGAAGCCACGCGCGGAGACCGCGTCGGCTCCTGTCTCGATGGTGCCGACGACATAGGTGTCGTGGCTGTGCGGCGGATAGACGTGGGTGCGGAAGGTGGCGCTGAGGCAGTCGATGCCGCCAAAGCGGCTGGCTGCGAAGAAATGGGTTCTCTCGCCGCGCGCGAGCGGGGCGATGCCCATGGTGGCGGCCTTGGAGGGGGAGCCCGTCATGGCTTCCCACCTAGCATGCCGGCTGAGGGATTCTTGAAGGAAATCGGCATGGAAGCGCCCTTGTCTCCCGCTGGCGCCGCCTTCACGGCGTGTTCCTATGCCATCCGTCGTCCGGCCGAGCCGACCTTAGCCATTGGTCCCCTTGATTTCATCGACCGCGCGTTCAACTATCCGCTCGACTTCGACCGGTCCCCTCGCGCGGGACGGCCAGAGCACTACAGAACCCGACAAAGGGTCGTGAGAGGGAATGCCGGCGGGTCCTTCGGGACCAACCGGACGAGGAAAACAGGGAGGACGCCGGCCGTGGCCAACCACGCCGACGCGCGCGCCGCATCAGGCGCCCACGACACATTTCCGAAGCTGCTCGCGCTGAACGCGACGCGTTTCGCGACGCGCCCCGCCATGCGCCACAAGGATCTCGGCATCTGGCGCACCTGGACCTGGGCGGACGTGGCGCGAGAAGTGCGCGACTTCGCCCTCGGCCTCGGGGAACTCGGGCTGAAGCGCGGCGACAAGGTTGCCATCGTCGGGCGTAACCGGCCGAAGCTCTACTGGTCGATGGCGGCGATCCAGTCCTGGGGCGGCGTGCCGGTCCCGGTCTATTCCGACTCGGTCGCCGACGAGATGGCCTATGTCCTGGAGCATGCCGAGGCCTCGATGGCCATGGTCGAGGACCAGGAGCAGGTCGACAAGCTCCTGTCCGTGTCCGAACGCCTGCCGCACCTCTCGCATGTGATCTACGACGAGCCGCGCGGCCTCAGGGACTACGACCATTCGCACATGCACTCCTTCGAGGAGGTGCAGGAGATCGGCCGCAAGGCCGGCGCGGACGGCGCCAAGGTCAAGGCCCTCGACGAGGCGATCGCCCTCGGCAAGGGGGCGGACCTTGCCATCATGCTCTACACGTCCGGCACCACCGGCCGCCCCAAGGGCGTCATGCTGTCGAACGACAACGTCATCGTCTCGGCGAGGAACGGCGGGCTTTTCGACCACCTGACCGAGACCGAGGAGACGATCGCCTATCTGCCGCTCGCCTGGGTCGGCGACAACATCTTCTCCTACGCCCAGTCCTATGTCCTCGGCTTCTGCGTGAACTGTCCGGAAAGTGCCGAGACCGTGGTGGAGGATCGCCGCGAGATAGGGACGTCCTATGCCTTCGCGCCGCCGCGCGTCTACGAGAACATGCTGACCCAGACCATGGTGCGCATGGAGGATGCCGGCCCCTTCAAGAAGAAGATGTTCCACTACTTCCTCGGCGTCGCCAAGGAATGGGGCGAGAAGATCCTCAACAAGGAGCCTGTGCCTTTCCTTGCCCGGCTGAAATATGCCCTCGGCGAGGTGCTGGTCTACGGCCCCCTGAAGAACCGCTTCGGCCTGACCAACATCCGCGTCGGCTATACGGCGGGCGAGGCGATCGGCCCGGAGATCTTCAAGTTCTTCCGCTCGCTCGGCATCAACCTCAAGCAGCTCTACGGGCAGACGGAAGCCAGCGTCTACATCACGGCACAGCCGGACGGGGAGATCTATGCCGACACGGTCGGCAAGCCCAACATCGATGTCGAGCTGAAGATCGACGACAACGGCGAGGTGCTCTACCGCTCGCCCGGCGTCTTCCTCGGCTACTTCAAGGACCCGGAAAAGACCGCCGAGACCAAGACGCCCGACGGCTGGGTGCGCTCCGGCGATGCGGGGTTCTTCGACCCCAAGACCGGCCACCTGAAGATCATCGACCGTGCCAAGGATGTCGGCAAGCTGCGCTCGGGCGCGCTGTTCGCGCCGAAATACATCGAGAACAAGCTCAAGTTCTATCCGAACATCAAGGAGGTCGTCGCCTTCGGGCAGGACCGCGACTTCGTCACCTGCTTCATCAATATCGACCTGACCGCGGTCGGCTCATGGGCCGAGCGCAACAACGTCTCCTACGGCTCCTACCAGGAACTGGCGGGCCACAAGGACGTGCTGAAGACGCTTGCCGCCCATGTCGACGAGGTGAACCGGTCGCTCTCCGAGGAGCCGCTGATGGCCGGCGCGCAGATCCATCGCTTCCTTGTGCTGCACAAGGAACTCGATGCCGACGACGGCGAACTGACGCGGACCCAGAAGGTGCGCCGCAGCTTCATCGCCGAGCGCTACCTGCCGCTGGTCGATGCGCTCTACGACGGTTCGAAGCGCGGGCGCATCAGGACCGAGGTGACTTTCGAGGACGGACGGAAGGGCGTCATCGAGGGCGACGTGGAGATCATCGACATGACCGTCTATCCGGCCGCCGGTCCCGCCTACAGGGAGGCCGCGGAATGAGGGCTCCGTCACCGACCGACATCGCAGCCGGCGAGGTGATCCTCGCTGTCGAGAACGTCTCGCTCGCCTTCGGCGGCGTGAAGGCGCTGACCGATGTCTCATTCGACATCAAGAAGGGCGAGGTGCGCGCCATCATCGGCCCGAACGGCGCCGGCAAGACCTCGATGCTGAACTGCATCAACGGCTTCTACCACCCGACGGAAGGACGCATCACCTTCAAGGGCAAGACCCGGCCGAAGATGCGCCCGCACGAGGCGGCGGCAGGCGGCATCGCCCGCACCTTCCAGAACGTCGCGCTGTTCAAGGGCATGTCGACGCTCGACAATATCATGGCGGGCCGCACGCTGAAGATGAACCGCAGCTTCTTCTGGCAGGTGCTCCGCCACGGCCCGGCGATGGACGAGGAAATCGAGCACCGCAAGTTCGTCGAGGAGATCATCGACTTCCTCGAGATCCAGCACATCCGCAAGACGCCCGTCGGCAAGCTTCCCTACGGCCTGCAGAAGCGCGTTGAGCTCGGCCGGGCGCTCGCCATGCAACCCGACGTGCTGCTGCTCGACGAGCCGATGGCCGGCATGAACCTCGAGGAAAAGGAGGACATGTGCCGCTTCGTCCTCGACGTCTCGAACCAGTACGGCACGACGATCGCGCTGATCGAGCACGACATGGGGGTCGTCATGGACCTGTCCGACCGCGTCGTCGTGCTCGAGTACGGCCGCAAGATCGCCGACGGGACGCCGGACGAGGTGAAGCGCGACCAGCGGGTCATCGACGCCTATCTCGGCGTGGCGCATTGAGGACGAAGCGATGACAGACGCCACTCTTTCCGCGCCGATCGAGAAACCCCTCCGCAAGGACCTGATCGGCTGGGGCGCGGCCGCCGTGGCCCTCGTCCTGATCGTGATTGGCGGGGTGACGGGCCTCATCCCCGAGGGTTCGATCGCCTATCGCATCCTCATCGGTCCTTTCGTCGAGATGGTGACCATTCCGGACCTCTTCTTGCAGACCATCTGGGAGGGCTTCGTCGGCGGCGTTCTCTACGCCCTCATCGCGCTGGGGTTCGTGCTGATCTTCAAGGCTTCCGGCGTCTTCAACTTCGCCCAGGGCATCATGGTCGTCTTCGCCGGCCTCACCCTCGTCGGCGTCTACGAGAAGTTCGCCGCCTTCGGCTTCACGGGAATGCTGGCGGCCTACACGGCCCTGGTCGTCGCGCTCGCCGTCATGTTTCTCCTGGCCGTGGCGGTGGAGCGCGTCGTGCTGCGCCCGCTTGTCAACCAGCCCGACATCATCCTGTTCATGGCGACCTTCGGCCTCACCTACCTGCTCATCGGGCTGGGCGAGACCATCTTCGGCGGTTCGCCAAAGGTGATGATCGCCGAACAGCTCGGCCTGCCGTCAGGGGCCATCGATCTCAACATCCTCGGCGGGCGCGTCAGCCTTCAGAAGCTCGATATCGCGGCCGCCGTCATCGCCATTCTCATGATCGCGGTGCTCGCCTTCTTCTTCCAGTACACCCGCATCGGCCGGGCGCTGCGCGCGGTGGCCGACAGCCACAAGGCGGCACTGTCGGTTGGCATCTCGCTGAACCAGATCTGGATCATCGTCTGGTTCACCGCGGGCATCGTCGCGCTGCTCACGGGCATCATGTGGGGCGCGCGTTCCGACGTGTCCTTCGGCCTGCAGACCATCGCGCTGAAGGCCCTGCCGGTGCTGATCCTCGGCGGCTTCACCTCGGTGCCCGGGGCCATCGTCGGCGGCCTCATCATCGGCATCGGCGAGAAGATCGGCGAGTTCTACTGGGGCCCGTTGTTCGGCAGCGGCATCGAGAGCTGGCTCGCCTACGTCATCGCACTCGCCTTCCTGATGTTCCGGCCGCAGGGCCTGTTCGGCGACAAGATCATCGAGCGGATCTGAGGAGCGTCACCCGTGTTCTATCGTGAAGCCGGCCAGTACAAGACCTCCTACAAGGCCGACATGTCGGTGTTCCCGCTGCTGCAGGACCGCATCGGCATCATCGCCATCCTCGCCATCGCCTTCATCGCGGTACCGCTGTTCGCCTCGGAGTTCATCATCCTGTCGGTGATGGTGCCCTTCCTGGTCTTCGCGCTCGCCGCGATCGGGCTCAACATCCTCACCGGCTATACCGGCCTGATCTCGCTCGGCACTGGCGCCTTCATGGGGGTCGGCGCCTATGCCTGCTACAAGCTGACGACGATCTTTCCGGGCGTGAACATCATCGTCTGGATCATCGTGTCCGGCTTCTTCTCCGCCGCCATCGGCGTCGTCTTCGGCCTGCCGAGCCTGCGCATCAAGGGCTTCTACCTGGCGGTCGCGACGCTTGCCGCGCAGTTCTTCCTGCAATGGTGCTTCGTGCGCATCCCGTGGCTCTACAACTACAACGCCTCGGGCGCGATCGAGGTGCCGGAGCGAACCCTCTTCGGCATCGCCATCACCGGCGCCAGGTCTGCTCCCGAGGTGCGCTATCTCGTGCTGCTGTGCATCGTGGTCTTCCTCACCTGGATCGCCTCGAACCTCGTGCATGGCCGCATCGGCCGCTCCTGGATGGCGGTGCGCGACATGGACATCGCCGCCGAGCTGATGGGCATCAAGCTCCTGCCGACCAAGCTTCTCGCCTTCGCCGTGTCGTCCTTCTATTGCGGCGTCGCCGGGGCCTGCATGATGTTCCTGTGGTACGGCGGCGGCGAGGCGAACGACGCCTTCAACGTCAACCAGAGCTTCATCGTGCTGTTCATGGTCATCATCGGCGGCCTCGGCAGCCTGATCGGCTCGTTCTTCGGCGCCTTCTTCATCTCGACCCTGCCGACCATCCTGAAGTTCGGCGTGCCGGCCATCGGCATCCCGCTGACGGGTGCGGTCGCCGAGCACCTGACCCACATCATGGTCGGCGCGCTCATCATCATCTTCCTCATCGTCGAGCCGCACGGGCTCGCGCGATTGTGGCAGATCGCCAAGCAGAAACTGCGCGTCTGGCCGTTCCCCTACTGAATGGCCGGCAGCGCCCAAACCCGAGAGACCCTCCGGCAAGGCGGGCAAGAACAACAGGACCAACCCGGGCAGAAGCGTCCGGACTTCCAAGGAGGAACTTCCATGAATGGCTTCAAGTGGACGATGGCCGTCGCCTTCGCCGCAGGGCTCGCCTCGGCGGCGCCCCAGCCGGCGAGCGCCCAGGCCCAGGACACCATCTTCATCCCGCTGCTCAGCTACCGCACGGGACCCTTCGCCTCGTCGGGCATTCCGATCGCCAACGGCATGCGCGACTACCTGGAGATGATCAACCAGCGCGATGGCGGCATCAACGGCGTCAAGATCGTCATCGAGGAATGCGAGACCGGCTACGACACCAAGAAGGGCGTCGAATGCTACGACTCGCTGCGCTCGCGCAATCCGGTGGTCGTGAACCCCTATTCGACCGGCATCACGCTGCAGCTCATTCCGCGCGCCGCCGTCGACAAGGTGCCGATGCTGTCCATGGCCTATGGCCTGTCGGCCTCGGCTGACGGCAACACCTTCCCGTGGATCTTCAACCCGCCGGCCACCTACTGGGACGGCGCCTCGGTCATGGTCTCCTACATGGCCCAGCGCGAAGGCGGCTTCGACAAGCTGCGCGGCAAGACGCTCGGCCTGATCCATCTCGATGCGCCCTATGGCAAGGAGCCGATCCCGGTTCTCCAGGCCATGGCCGAGAAATACGGCTTCACACTGAGGCTCTATCCGGTGGCCGCCGCCGATATGCAGAACCAGAGCGCGATCTGGCTCAACATCCGCCGCGACCGCCCCACCTACCTCTACAACCAGGGCTGGGGCGCCATGAACCCGACCGCGGTGCGTGAGGCGATCCGCAACAACTTCCCCATCGACCGCCTCGTCGGCGTCTGGTGGGCCGGCGGTGATGACGACGCCCGCGCCGGTGGCGCCCAGGCGGCCGGCTACCGCATCCTGAACTTCCATCAGGCCGGCACGGACTTCCCCGTGATCCAGGACATCCTGAAGCACGTGGTCGACAAGAACCTGTCGCGAGTCGATGCGCGCTCGCGCGTGGGCGAGAACCTCTACAACCGCGGTGTCTACAACTCGATGCTGATGGTCGAGGCGATCCGCACCGCCCAGCAGCTCACCGGCAAGAAGGTGGTGACCGGCGAGGATGTGCGTCGCGGCTTCGAGTCGCTCAACATCACCGAGGCGCGGTTGAAGGAGATCGGCATGGAGGGCTTCGCGGCGCCCGTGCGGATTACCTGCGCGGACCATAACGGCCACAACAACGTCTTCGTGGCCCGCTGGGACGGCACCCGCTACGTGCGCGACAGCGACTGGATCGCGCCGATCCGCGACCTGGTCCGCCCGCTGATCGAGGATGCGGCGAAGAAGTACGCGGAAGCCAATGCCGGCTGGCCGCGCCGCACCGAGGCCTGCGACCAGCGGTCGTAAGCCTGTGAACGACATCGGGGGCCGCGGTCAGCCGCGGCTCCCGACCTGCATCGCAAGGTCTCCTGCGGCAGGTCCCTTCCGCCTTTCCGGTAACCGGATGGATTCATGACCGCCCAGACGAGCGCCACCATCGCCACCGCGCCTGCCCAGGACCTGATCCTCGACGTCAGCAACATCGAGGTCATCTACGACCACGTCATCCTGGTGCTGAAGGGCGTCTCCCTCGTCGTGCCGCGCGGCGGCATCGTCGCGATCCTCGGCGCCAACGGGGCCGGCAAGACGACCACGCTGAAGGCGATTTCCAATCTCCTGCACGCCGAACGCGGCGAGGTGACCAAGGGCCACATCGTCTTCGAGGGCGAGGAGGTGCAGGCCTTGTCCCCTAACGAACTGGTGCGGCGCGGCTGCATCCAGGTGATGGAGGGCCGGCACTGTTTCGGCCATCTCACCATCGAGGAGAACCTGCTCACCGGCGCCTTCACGCGCCGCGATGGCAAGGCCGCGATCCGCGACGACATCGAGAAAATCTACGCCTATTTCCCAAGGCTGAAGGATCGCCGCCATTCCATGTCCGGCTACACCTCGGGCGGCGAGCAGCAGATGTGCGCCATCGGGCGGGCGCTGATGAGCCGGCCGAAGATGATCCTCCTCGACGAGCCTTCGATGG
Source organism: Phreatobacter aquiterrae (assembly GCF_053471285.1). Taxonomy (NCBI): domain Bacteria; kingdom Pseudomonadati; phylum Pseudomonadota; class Alphaproteobacteria; order Hyphomicrobiales; family Phreatobacteraceae; genus Phreatobacter; species Phreatobacter aquiterrae. The sequence goes on from NZ_JBJPHW010000008.1 coordinate 105,748, forward strand.
GCCTCGCGCCGCAGATCGTCGAGCAGATCTTCGAGATCGTCCGCGACATCAACGGGCGCGAGGGCGTGTCCTTCCTCGTCGCCGAGCAGAACACCAACATGGCGCTGCGCTATGCCACCTTCGGCTACATCATGGAAACGGGCCGTATCGTGATGGACGGCGATGCCAAGTCGCTGCGCGAGAACGAGGACGTCAAGGAATTCTATCTCGGCGTTTCCGAGGGCGACAAGCGGAGCTTCCGGGACGTGAAGAGCTACAAGCGGCGCAAGCGCTGGCTGGCGTGACGGGTGGGGCCATCGGTCGCGGTTCGTCCGCGGCCCCTTGAACTTCGCGGCAGGGCATGACGACTTAAGGGGCGTCATGCCCTTTCTCATTCTCCTCGGCGTCATCGCCCTCGTCGCCCTGATCTTCGGCCCGCAATGGTGGGTGAAGGCGCAGATGACGCGTCACGGCGCCGCGCGCGAGGACTTCCCCGGAACCGGCGGCGAACTCGCCGGGCACCTTCTGGAACAGGCCGGCCTCGCCGACGTCAAGGTCGAGCGGACCGATGCCGGGGACCACTACGATCCGATCGGCCGGGTCGTCCGGCTCTCGCACGACGTTCATGACGGCCGCTCGGTGACGGCGGTGGCGGTCGCCGCCCACGAGGTCGGCCATGCCGTGCAGCACCGGGACGGCGACCGGCTGTTCCTCTGGCGCATCCGGATGGCGGAGGCGGCGCAAAAGCTGGAGATCGCCGCGGCGGTGCTCTTCGCCACGGCGCCGCTCGTGCTGGTCTTCGTCCGGTCGCCGGTCATCGTGGTGCTCCAGATCGTGGTGGCGCTGGCGCTCCTCGGCTCGCGGCTCGCCATGCATCTCGTCACCCTTCCGATGGAGTTCGACGCAAGTTTCGGCAAGGCGCTGCCGGTGCTGTCGAAAGGCGGCTACCTGCATGAGAACGACGTTCCGGCGGCGCGCTCCGTCCTGCGGGCGGCGGCGCTGACCTATGTCGCCTCGGCGCTCGTCACCCTGCTAGACCTCACCCGCATCATCCGTGTCTTGCGCTGACGCCTCCAGCCCGGCATGAAGACGGCATGAGCCAAACCGTTCTCGACCGCTGGTATGCGGCCCTCAAGGCCGGTGACGCCGCAGCGCTCGCCGCGGTGACCACCGATGACGTCACCGTGCGCTGGAACGGCCCGCCGGGGATCGTTCCCTGGGCGGGGCTCTGGGAGGGGCGCACCAAGGTGCTGACCTTCTTCAAGCGCGTCGCCGAGCATCTGGAGATCGTCTCGATCGACACCGTCAACCGCATCGAGGCTGATGCCGGCATCGTCACCATCCTCGAGGGGCATTGGCGGGTGCGCGCCAGCGGCGAGGAGCTCAAGGTTCGCGCCGCCAACGTCTTCCGCTTCGAGGGTGATCGTGTCGTCTCCTACGAGGTCTATCCAGACAGCTACTCCTTCGCCAAGGCACTGGCCAAGGCGTGAGCGCCTGTGGGCTGCGGACCTTCGCCCGAAGTCGTGCATGTACCTGCCTCTGGATCCCCTCCCACGAAAAAGGCCGGGCTTTCGGCCCGGCCTTTGGATCGGAAACGCTGACGGCGCGGAGGATCAGTCCTTGGCGCGTTCGGAATAGGAGCCGTCCTCGGTCATCACGACGATGCGCGTGCCGACGCCGATATGCGGCGGGACGAGCGTGCGCACGCCGTTCGACAGGATGGCCGGCTTGTAGGAGGAGGACGCCGTCTGGCCCTTGGTCACCGGCTCGGTCTCGACCACGTCCAGCGTCACGCGCTGCGGCAGTTCGATGCCGACCGCATTGCCCTCGTAAACAGACAGCTTCACTTCCATCTCGCTCTGGAGATAGGGCTTGGCGTCGCCGAGGATGTCGTCGGGCACGGAGATCTGGTCGTAGTTCTCCTTGTTCATGAAGTGGTTGCCGTCGCCATCCGAGTAGAGATAGGTGTGCGGACGGTCCTCGACATAGGCGCGCTCGACCATCTCGGTGGTGCGCCAGCGCTCGGACACCTTCACGCCGTCGGAGAGGCGGCGCATGTCGACCTGCGTCACCGGCGTGCCCTTGCCGGGGTGGATGTTCTGGGCGGAGACGATCAGGTAGAGCTTGCCGTCGACTTCGAGAATATTGCCCTTGCGGACGGAGGAGGCGATGACCTTCGGCACGGGTGCGGTCCTTGGGATTGGCGGGTCAGTTCCCGCATGATCTGTCGCGCCGTCGCATAGACGAAGTCGCGGCAAAGCGCCACCCCTGCGGCGCTATTCGCGGAACCACACGACCTGCGCGGTGGTGGCCAGAAGCTGTCCCGACTGCGACCAGAGCTCGGCCTGTTGGTCGTGGAACTGGTCGCCGAAACGCACCGAATCCGCCTTGGCGAGCACGGGCTTCGTCCCCTGCTCGGCCAGCTCCTCGGCACTCGCATGAAAATAGGACGTCATCGACACCGTGCCGGCCGGCGTCCTGAGGCCGCGAACCTGAAAGACGCGGACGATGAAGATGTCGCAGAGGGAGGCGAGCGCGACGTGGTCCAGCGGCCGCGGAGGCTGGTCGGCGACCCAGAGCAGCGAGGTCGCACTCTGCGGCGTTTCATGGGCCTCGCTCTTGAGGATCGGCAGGCCGGAGACATAGCGGAACTCGTAGGCGTTCAGCCAGGCGAGCGGCGGCTTCTTCGCAAGGACCGGAACGGCGTCGGCCGGCGGGGCCACAGGCATGGGTGACGCATGATGGCGCCAGGTCTCGGAGCGGCGGGCAAAGACCATGGTCGCATTGGCGGCGATCGTCTCGCCCTGGACCAACTCGGCATAGAAGTGCTGGACCGAGCGGCCCGACCGAACCTCCTTCACGGTGATGGCGAAGGCTCCTTCCGCAATGGGAGCGCAGAAATTCACCGTCTGCGCCACCGGTTCGCCGATGCGCACGGGATGATCCATCGCCGCCTTCAGCAACTGTGCCGCGGTGATGCCACCGAAGGGGCCCACCATGTTCCAGTAGGCGGGCGAGGTGTGGCCTGCGAGCGTGCCGTCGGCCTCGCGGCGGAAGACCATCGCGGCGTCGAGTGGGTGGGGGGCGGCGGTGTCGGACATGCGGGCTCGGGGGCGGTTGCGTTGATCGCGGCGGAGCCTATGAGGGGGAGGGCGCGTCCGCAATGACGCCGAAAGTCATGGGTCGATCAGGGGACCGGACGAGCATGAGCCAGCAGCCATCGCCCTGGTGGGACATTCACCGCCACGCCGACCGCCGGCCTTTCCTGACGGCGCGCGGGCGGATCAAGGTAGCTTTGCGCGGCTGGTTCGCGGAACGGCACTTCACCGAGGTCGAGGCCGGCATCCTGCAGGTCTCGCCTGGCAACGAGGCTCACCTGCACGCCTTCGCCACGGAGGCGGTAACGATCGACGGACGGCGGGCGCCGCTCTTTCTCCACACCTCTCCGGAATTCGCTGCCAAGAAGCTGATCGCCGCCGGCGAGACGCGCATCGTCGATTTCGCCCGCGTCTTCCGCAATCGCGAGCGGGGGCCGCTGCACCATCCGGAATTCACGATGGTCGAGTGGTACCGCGTCGGCGAGACCTATGAGCGCCTGATGGCCGATTGCGCCGACCTGCTGCGCCTCGCCTGCGCGGTGACGGAGCGCGATGCCCTCGTCTGGCGTGAGGCAAGCTGTGATCCCGCTCTCGAGCCGGAACGGCTTACGCTTGCGGAGGCCTTCGAGCGCCATGCCGGCATTGACCTCCTCGCCACCATCGCCGCTTCGGGAAAGACCGACCGCGACGCTCTCGCGGCCGCCGCCCGGACCGCCGGCATCCGCGTTTCGGACGATGACGGCTGGGCCGACATTTTCTCGAAGGTGCTCGTGGAACGGGTCGAGCCGCGTCTCGGCTTCGGCCAGGCGACGATCCTCTGCGAGTATCCGGTGAGCGAGGCGGCGCTGGCCCGGCCCAAGGCATCGGACCCCCGCGTTGCCGAGCGCTTCGAGCTCTATGCCTGCGGCGTCGAACTGGCGAACGCCTTCGGCGAACTGACCGATCCGAACGAGCAGCGCCGCCGGTTCGAGGCCGAGATGGCGGAGAAGTCCCGCGTTTATGGCGAGGCCTACCCGATCGACGAAGACCTGCTGGCGGCTCTTGCCCACATGCCGCCGACCTCCGGCATCGCGCTCGGCTTCGAGCGGCTCGTCATGCTCGCCAGCGGGGCACGGCACATCGAGGACGTCATCTGGACGCCGGTGCCGGACCTGCCGGGTCGCTGAGGGCCGGCGCTTTCCGCGACTTCAGAGGATCGGGATGCGCGGGGCAGCGTCGCGCGAAATGCGGCCGGTGCAGCGCGGGTCGTCGATCACCTCGATGGCCCGCCTGAAGGGAACGAAACCACAGCGGCGGTAGAAGTTCAGCGCGCCCGGATGATCGAGCGTGCAGGTGTGCAGCCAGACGCGCCGCGTTTCGGGCTGCCAGGCCTTGTCGAGGGCTGCGGCCATCATGCGCGGGCCAAGTCCCTGTCCGGTCGCGCCGGGCTTCAGGCCGAAGAAGGAGATCTCGACATTCGAGGGATCGCGGCGATCGAGTTCGACGATCCCGGTCTCGCCATCCGCGCCGTCGGCGACGAAGAGTTCGTTGCCGGGCCGGTGAAGGATGGCCGCGAGTGCCCCGTCGCTCATCAGCAGGCGCGAGGTCCACAGCCAGTCGAGGCCGATCGCGGCGTAGAAGGCGCGGTACCAGGTAAGGTCGGGCGCCGGGACGTGCTGCAGCACGAGCGGGTCGGCGATGGCCGCGACCGGCCGTTCGCCCATCTCCAGATAGGTCACGACAGCGGCGATCTTGCCGGCGGGAACATTGGTATATCCGTCGAGATTGAGTTCGGTCATGGCCTGCCTGCTGTGGTGCGGTGGCAGTTGTGCCAGCGCACGCACCGCAACACCAGTCGAAGGCTATTTCGCCTTCGGGTCCAGCGCGTCGCGCAGGCCGTCGCCGAGCAGGTTGAAGCTCAGCACGGTGATGAAGATGGCAAGGCCCGGGAAGATCGCCATCCACGGCGCGTTCGACAGGAAGCGCTGCGCGACGTTGAGCATCGATCCCCAGGAGGGAGCAGGCGGCTGCTGGCCGAGGCCGAGGAAGGAGAGCGAGGCCTCCGCGATGATGGCGGTGGCGATCGTCAGCGTGCCCTGCACGAGGAGCTGCGGCATGACATTGGGCAGGATATGCTTCCAGGCGATGCGCACCTTGGTGTTGCCGACCGCGCGGGCCGCCTCGACATAGTCCTCCATCTTGATCGACAGCACCTGGCCGCGGGTCAGGCGCACGAAGACGGGCGTCGCGGTGATGCCGATGGCGATCATGGCGTTCTGCAGCGAGGGGCCGAGGAAGGCGGCGAGTGCAATCGCGAGGATGAGGAAGGGGCAGGCGAGCATGGCGTCGGTGACGCGCGAGATCAGCGCGTCGGTCCAGCCGCCGACATAGCCGGCCAGAAGCCCGAGCGGGACGCCGGCAACAATGGCGATGGCGACGGAGATCACGCCGGCCGAGAGCGAGGCGCGGGTGCCGTAGACGACGCGTGAGAAGATATCGCGGCCGACCTCGTCGGAGCCTAGCCAGTGGGCGAAGGATGGCGCCTGCCTGACGGCGCGCCAGCTCTGCTGCGTCGGGTCGTGGGTCGCGATGAGCGGCGCGAAGATGGCGAGGATCGCCAGCAGGGCGAGGAGGACCAGCGCCACCATGGCGGTGCGGCGCTTCTTCAGCCGCCGCCACGCGCGCGCGCCCGGGCTCTCGTAGGTTTCATCGCCAACGGCAGGGAGGGTGGAGGCGAGGGCCATGGCTCAGGTCCTCAGGCGCGGGTTGGCGAGGATGTAGCCGATATCGGCCAACAGGTTCAGCACGATGTAGGTCGTGGCCGTCACCAGCACGACGCCCTGCACCACCGCATAGTCGCGGTTGAAGACGGCATCGACGATGAGCTTGCCGAAGCCCGGAATGGAGAAGATCTGCTCCGTCAGCACGGCGCCCGACAGCAGCGTGCCGAATTCGAGCGCGCCGAGCGTGATGACCGGGGTCAGCGCATTGCGCAGGCCGTGCTTGAGGATGACCGTCCGTTCGTCGAGCCCCTTGGCGCGGGCGGTGCGCACATAGTCGCTCTCCATCACCTGCAGCATGGCTGCGCGGGTGTGTCGCATGATGACGCCGGCGAAGGAATTGCCGAGCACGAAGGCCGGCATGATGGTCGCGGCCATGGAGGCCCAGAAATCCTCGAAGGGCGAGACATAGCCCGAGGCCGGCAGCCAGCCGAGCTGCACAGAGAACAGAAAGATCATCATGATCCCAAGCCAGAAATTCGGCGTCGAGATGCCCCAGAGAGCCACGACGTTGACGACGTAGTCCCAGACGCTGTCCTTCTTCACCGCCGAGATGATGCCGGCGGGAATACCGATGCCGAGGGTGAAGATCATCGCCATGACCGCGAGCTGCACGGTGACCGGCAGCTTCTGCGCGACGAGGGTGGCGACAGGCTCGGAGAGGCGCATGCTCTCTCCGAGATCGCCGCGGAAGACGCCGCCGATCCAGGCGAGGTACTGGATCGGCAGCGGCTGGTCGAGGCGGTAGCGCTTCCGGATCTGCTCGATCACCTCCGGGTCCTTCTCCTCGCCCGCCATGACGAGCGCGGGGTCCCCCGGCAGCAATTGCTGCAGGAGGAAGATCAGCACCGACACGAAGAAGATCGTCGGGATGAGCTGAAGGAGCCGCCTGGTGATCAGTGTGAACATGGCCGGCCGTCAGTTTGCGCGGAACTTCAGGCCGACGACGCGCACCAGGCCGTCGGGGAAGGCACGAAAGCCTTCCAGACGGGCGGAATGCACGATGACCACCGGGCGATGGTAGAGATAGACGATGCCGCCCTCGGTGAGCAGCAGCTCCGTCAGCTTCTCGTAGATCGCCTTGCGCTCGGCCGCGTCCGTCTTGGTGCGCGCTTCGGCGAGCAGAGCCTCGGCGGCCGGGTTGCAATAGCCCGAATAGTTCAGCGGCTGGCGGCAACCGTGGAAGGAGAACAGGTTGCCGTCAGGGTCGGTGCGGCCCGACCAGTTGAGCATGTAGGCCTGGTAGCGGCCCTGCTCGGCCTCCTGGAGGGAGGTGGCGAACTCCGTGACGCGGATCTTCAGGTCGAAGCCGGCCTCCGCCGTCATGGCCTGCAGCACCTCGGCGATCTGCCGCACTTCCGGGTTGTTCGGCACCATGAAGTCGACGGCGAGGGGCCCGGTGACGCCGGCCGCCTGCATCAGCTGGCGCGCCTTGGCGACGTCGCGCTGCGGCACGGGGAAGCGGGACTGGTAGTAGGGGTTCTGCGGGTTGATCCACTGGTTGCCTGGCATGGCCGCGCCGTTGAACACGACCTGGTTCAGCGCCTGCCGGTCGATGGCGAGCGAGAAGGCCTGCATGATGCGCGGATCGCGCCCAAAGGCCTGCTTGCCGGCATCCGACTTGGCAAGGTTCAGCGTCACGCCCTGGTAGCCGAGATCGACGCCAACCGCGAGGCGGAGCTGCGCATTGGCGCGGATCTGTGGCACGTCGGTGGCGAGCGCCCGCTCGATCAGGTCGAGCTGGCCGGAGCGCAGGTTGGCGAGGCGCACGGTGGCATCGGCGATCGGGCGATACTCGATTCGCTGGATCGTAACCTTGTCCTTGTCCCAGTAGTCGGCGAAACGCTCGACCACGATGCGGTCCTGCTGGACGCGCTCGACGAACCTGTAGGGACCGGCGCAGACCGGCGTCGAGCCGAAGCGCTCACCGAGTTCACGGGCGGCCTTGGGGCTGACCATCATGCCGGCGCGGTCGGTGAGCTGCGAAAGAAGCGGCGAGAAGGGCTGCTTCAGGAGCAGGCGGACGGTCAGCGGGTCGACCACCTCGACCTTGTCGATGGCGGAGAGTTCGGGCCGGCGGAACGAGCCCTGCATGGTCATGTGGCGCTCGAGCGAGAACTTGACGGCCTCGGCGTCCATGGTTTCGCCGTCGTGGAATTTGACGCCGGGCCTGAGCTTGATGGTGACCGTTTTGCCGTCGGCGGAGGTCTCATGGGACAGCGCGAGCTGCGGGACGATGGCGAGCTTGTCATCGATGTCGAAGAGCTTGTCGCAGATCGAGGCGAAGACGATGCGGCCGACATAGGTGCGGCCGCGGGTGGGATCGAGAACGTCCGGGTCCTCGGCAAGGCCGATGCGCAGCACCGGCTGCTGGGCCGCCGCGCCGGTGAGCGAGGCGGCAAGGAGGAAGGCACTGGCCGTCCAGGTGAAAGTCCGTCGCAAGGTCGTTGTCATGGGGTTCTGTCCTCTGTCGGTTCGGCGCGTAACGCACTCTTCTGCGGGTTCATGAAAGGGTCAGTCCTGGTCCGCCCCTCGGGCGAGGGCTGCATCGATGGCGGCGTTGATGACGTCGCGGTCATAGGTGCCGCTCGGATCATCCTTGGTGGCGAAGAAGCGGGCGAAATGGACGAAGCGCTCGCGCGAGACCTTCTCCAGCCGCTCCAGTTCGGCGAGCGGATCGGCATGGTCGTCGACACGCAGCGACAGGCTCGGGTATTCCTCGCCCTCGTGGATGAGGAGCGCGGCCGACTGCTTGCCGCGCTTGTCGCCCCCTGCCGCCTCGCCCGCCTTGAGCGCCGCGATGAGCCGCCGCGCGAAGGGCAGGGCGGCCCCGTCCCGAAAGGCGCGCGCAGTTTCGGCGATCACTCCGGGACCGGCCAGCATGTTGCCGGCGACCGAGAAGCCATCGTGGATGGCATGGCCGCACCAGTCGACGCATCCGGACCCCGTGTGGGCGGCGAACCGTCCCGCCTTGTCCATGACATGCAACTGTCTCTGGCTCTCTCCGGCGTCCGAGGCCGTCAGGAGCCGGACGACCTCATCGGCCGGAACTCCCTCGCGCAGCAGCCTCAGGCCGCGCGGGCCATAAGTCGGATTGATCAGCGCCTGCGTCGCCACCGCTCCGGCGGCCGGATCGATGTGCGGCAAAAGCGCGCCGACGGCAAAGAAGCGGGTTGCCACGGCGATGCCGATGGCCCCTGTCGTCTCGTCGCTCGCAATGATCGACCAGGTCATGACACCATCCTCATCGCCCGACCGCGTAGCCCTGCATGCCGCGCGGGTTGGCGGCGGCCTTCAGGCGATGGCCCTCCTTGCGCGCGCCCGTGAGGCGACCCTCCGACCATGCGCCGCCGACCTCGACCTCGTGGCCGCGGCGGCGGAGTTCGGCGATGGTCGCCTCCGGGAACCGGCTCTCGACGACGATGACGCCGGGCCGCGAGGTGCGCGGCCAGAAGGAGCCGGGGAAGTGCTCGGTATGCCAGGCGGGCGCGTCGATCGCCTCCTGCAGGTTCATGCCGGCATGGACGTGGCGCAGGAACATCTGCGGGATCCACTGGTCCTGCTGGTCGCCGCCGGGCGAGCCCCACGCGAGGTAGGGTGCGCCGTCGCGATAGGCGATGGTCGGGGTCAGCGTCGAGCGCGGCCGCTTGCCGGGCACGAGCGCCGCCGGATGGGTCTCGTCGAGCCAGAACATCTGCGCCCGCGATCCCAGGCAGAAACCGAGATCGGGAATGATGGGGGAGGACTGCAGCCAGCCACCGGAGGGGGTCGATGAGACCATGTTGCCCCAGCGGTCGATGATGTCGAAATGCACCGTGTCGCCGCGGGTCACGCCGTCAGTGTCAGTCTCGATGTCGCCGACGGTTGGTTCGCCTGCGCCCGTGGCGCCGACCGCCACGCGCTTGCCGGTGGCAACGCGCGCATCGACCTTGCCGCCCGCGCCGGCGATGGTGCCGGGGCGCAGCTCCAGCGAGGCCGTGTCGCCGATCAGCTTGCGGCGCTCGGCATTGTAGGCGTCCGACAGGAGGGTCGCGATCGGCACGTCGACGAAGTCCGGATCGCCGTAAAAGGCCTCGCGGTCGGCGAAGGCCAGCTTGGCGGCCTCGGTGACGAGGTGGACGAAGTCGGGGCCGGCCACGTCGATGCCGTCGAGGCCCATGCCGTTGAGCAGGGAGAGCTGCTGCAGGCAGGCGAGGCCCTGGCTCCAGGTCGAGGGCTTGAAGACGCGGTAGCGGCCGTAGTCGTAGTGGATGGGCGCCTCGACGCTGGCCTTCCAGGTTGCCATGTCCTGGCCGGTGAGGACGCCGCGATTGTGCTGGCCGGTGACGTCATAGACCGCCTCGGTGCGGCAGAACCTGTCGATGGCCTCGGCGACGAATCCCTGGCTCCAGACGAAGCGGGCGCGGGCGATCTCGTCCTCGCGGGTGCCGCCTTCGCTTTCGCGCAGGACCCGCTCGTAGGTTTCGGCGAGCTTGACGTTGGTGAAGAGGTCTCCCGGCTTCGGCACCTCGCCACCCGGCAGATAGACGGCTGCCGAGGTCGGCCAGTGCTCGCGGAACAGGCCTTCCACCGTCCGGATGGTCGCCGTGATGCGTTCGACCAGCGGATAGCCGTTGCGGGCGTAGGAGATGGCCGCTTCCAGCACGTCGCGCGGGCGCATGGTGCCGTAGTCGCGCAACATCAGCATCCAGGTGTCGAAGGCGCCGGGGATGCAGGTGGCGAGAAGGCCGGTGCCGGGCACGAGATCAAGGCCGAGCGAGCGGTAGTGCGCGATTGTGGCGCCGGCGGGCGCAGGCCCCTGGCCGCAGATCACCTCGACGGCTTCCTTCCTCGTGTCATAGAGGATGACGGGGACGTCTCCGCCCGGGCCGTTCAGATGCGGCTCGACGATCTGCAGTGTGAAGGCTGCGGCGCAGCCGGCGTCGAAGGCGTTGCCGCCGCGCTCGAGGATGCCCATGGCAACGGCCGAGGCGATCCAGTGCGTGGTGGCTACGACGCCGAAGGTGCCGTCGATCTCGGGCCGGGTGGTGAAGCGCGGGCTGCTCACAGGATCGTCCTTCCATGCCATTCGGTCGACGCGGACGGGCCGGCCTTGCAAAGGGCTTGTATCATAAGCAAGACATGAGCCAAGCCGCCAGTGGCACCTTGTCTCAACCCCTGAACGCCATCCCGCCATCCACGTCGAGTGTCGCGCCCGAGACGTAGCCGCAGGCCGGCGATGCGAGGAATGCCGCCGCATTGGCGATTTCCCTGGGCTCGATGAGCCGGCTGAGCGGCAGGCCCGTGAGCAGCTCCTCCCAGCGGCTCTCGTCGCCAAAGGCGGCAACTGCCTTTTGTTTGGACAGCGAGATGATGCGGTCCGTACGCGTTGCAGCCGGATTGATGCCGAAGATGCGGACGCCCCATTCCTGCGACTTGCCGCCGACGGCGCCGGTGAAGGCGATGAGCGCGGCATTGCCGGCGCCGCCGCAGACGTAATCGTAGCGCGGCAGGCGGCCGCCCATGCCGATGACGTTGACGATCACCCCGCCGCCGCGGTCCTTCATGACACCGAGCGCCAGCTTCGTCAGGTGGATGTAGCCCATCACCTTGAGCGCCCAGGCCTCCTCCCAGCGTTCCAGCGACAGGTCGAGCAGGCCGCCGGCAGGGATCGCGCCGGCATTGTTGATGAGAATGTCGGCGTCCCGGTGGTTGGCCCACAGCGCCTCGCGATCGGCCGGGCGCGACAGGTCGGCGGTGGTGAACTCCACCGGCCCCTGATGCCGGCCCTTCAGTTCCGCCGAGACTGCCGAGAGGCGGCGCGCATCGCGGGCCACCATGACGACATGGGCGCCCTCGGCCGCGAAGACTTCGGCGCAGGCGAGGCCGATGCCCTTGGAAGCGCCGGTGACGACGACCTTCTTGCCGGCCAATCCGAGATCCATGGCTCCGTCCTCCCGGTCATTCGCCCCTGAAGTCGGGCAGTCGCTTTTCGAGGAACGCCTTCTGGCCCTCCTTGTAGTCCGCGGAGTTGAAGCAGCGCGCGACCAGGGCATCGACAGCCTCGGCATCCTGCTCGGCTTCCGGCTTCGACAGTTCGACCAGCGAGCGCTTGATCGCGGCAAGGGTCAAGGGCGCGTTGGCGGCCACCGTGTCGAGATAGGCCTGCACTTCCGTCTCGAAGCTCTCGCGCGGCCAGGCGCGATGGATGACGTTGGCGCGCTCGCCGTCAGCGGCGTCGAGGATGCGGGCGGAGATGAGAATGTCGGCGACCGCCGCCATGCCGAGCTTCTTGATCATCATCTTGATGCTGGAAAAGCCATAGCCAAGGCCGAGGCGGGCGGCCGGGACGCGGAAACGGGAATCGGAGGTGGCGAAGCGCAGGTCGCAGGTCAGCGCCAGGGCGCAGCCACCGCCGAAGCAGATGCCGCGGATGACGGCGATGGTGGGCTTTGCGGCATTGTGGATGGCGGCCATGCCGTCGGCGACGGCCCGGTCATAGGCGCGCACGGCCTCCTCGCCGGTGCGCTTCTCGCCGAACTGGGAGATGTCGGCGCCGGCGCAGAAGGCCTTCTCGCCCGCACCGGTGACGACGATGACCCGGACGGAGCGATCCTCTTCGGCGCGCTTCACCAGTCCCGGCACGCTCGACCACATGTCGAACGTCATGGCGTTCATCTTGGCGGGCTGGTCGATGGTCAGCGTGGCGATGCCGTTCGCCGCTGCATAGCGCACGGAGGGCTTGTGCTCGGAGCCTTGGGTCAAGGGATGTCCTTTCAAACGAAACGTCAGACGATCTTGGAGGCGCGCAGGCGCGCGATGTCGGCGGGCGAGAAGCCTGCCTCGGCCAGAACCTCGTCGGTATGCTCGCCGGGCTCGGGCACCGGCGTCTGGACCGTGGGCGGCGTGCGCGACATGACGAGCGGCTGGGAGATGAGGCGGATGTCGCCGCGGGCGTGGTGGTGGATCGGCACGGCCATGCCGAGATGCTCGACCTGCGGATCGGCGAAGACCTCGTCCATGGTGTAGATGGGGCCGGCCGGCACACCCCCGCTCTCCAGCCGATCGAGCCAGTACCCGGTCGATTGCGTGCGGAACAGATCGCCGAGCAGGCCCATCAGGGCAGGGCGGTGGCGGAAGCGCTGCCTCGCGGTCGCATAGTCGGGATGGTCGGCGAGATCGTCTCGTCCGACGGCCTTGCAGAAGCTCTTCCACTGGCCCTCGCCGCCGACGCCGACATTGACGTAGCCGTCAGCGGTCGGCAGCACGCCCATCGGCGTCGAATGCGGGTGGTCGTTGCCGTTCTGCGGCGGCACCTTGCCGTCGACCGTGTAGACGGCGGCCTGGAAGTCGCACATGGCGATCATCGCCTGCAGGAGCGAGGTTTGCACCCACTGGCCCTCGCCCGACTTCTCGCGCTCGGCCAGGGCGACCATGATGCCGGTCGCCGCATAGATGCCGGCGGCGGAATCGGCGACCGCGATGCCGGCCCGCATCGGTCCCTGGCCGGCATGACCGGTGATCGCCATGAGGCCCCCCATGCCCTGGGCGATCTGGTCGAAGCCGGCGCGGGTGCGGTAGGGGCCGGTCTGGCCGAAGCCGGAGACCGAGGCGAGGATGATGCGCGGGTTCACCGCCTTCAGCGCCTCGTAGCCGATGCCGAGCCGGTCCTTGACGTCGGGCCGGTAGTTCTCGACCACCACGTCGGCGGTCTCTACCAGCTTCAGGAAGACGGCGCGCCCCTCTGCGGTCTTCAGGTTCAGGGCCAGCGACCGCTTGTTGCGATGCAGGTTCTGCATGTCGAAGCCGTGGCGGTCGCCCGACATGGTTTCGTTCGGATCGACGCCGGGCGGCGCCTCGATCTTGATCACGTCGGCGCCGAAATCGGCGAGGACGCGGCAGCAGGTCGGGCCGGCCCTGACGCGGGTCAGGTCGAGAACGCGGATGTGGTCGAGCGCAGTGGAGGGGCGCGGTCTGGGCATGTCCTGTCCGAAGCTGATCCCGGGGCCGCAGACACTAGGATTGTTTGGCGGCCCGGCGGAAGGGGACAGCGGACATGACAGGGGCTCATCCGGGGACGGCGGCTCAGGCCCCTTCCGCGAGAGCCTTCTTCAGCCGCCGCAGGATCACGCCGCGGGCGCGGTCGTCGGCGGCCTGGTCGAGGGCATCCCTGAGGTCGAGCAGGAAGGCGGCGGACGCGTTGTGCCAGTCGGGCGCCGTTACCTTTTCCGGGTCAAGGCGGCGCGGATGGGCGGGCAGCACGAGACGCGCCGTGCCGCGGCTGAGTTCGATAATGTCGTCGAGGCGAGGGCTCAGCACACGCTCGGGGCTGACGACCTCGGCGCCGACGATCGGCGCGAAGGCCTCCAGCGCCCGCTCTTCGGCATGGACGAGGGCCACCGCACCGCGGATCGGCCCGCGCTCCTTCAGCCAGGTGAGCACTTCGCTCCGGTCGGCATGACCGGAATAGCTGTCGATGATGCGGATGTCGGCCTTCACCCTGACGGCATCGCCCTGGATGGTCACCGAGGAGGCGCCGTCGAGCAGGATGCGGCCGAGCGTTCCCTGCGCCTGGTAGCCGACGAAGAGAACGGTGGTGGACGAGCGCCACAGGTGGTTCTTGAGGTGATGGCGAATGCGGCCGGCCTCCGCCATGCCGCTGGCGGCGATGACGATGTGGAAGCCGCGCAGGCGCGCCAGGGCCTTGCTCTGGTCGACGCTCTCGGTGAACCGCACGTCGGGCGAGGTGTCGATGCGGGCGAGCGCCCCGCCCGCCTCGAGCGATCCGGCGTGGGTGCGGAAGATGTCGGTGGCGCGGATCGCCAGCGGGGAATCGAGAAAGATGGGCGCCCGCGGAATGGCGCCGTGATCCATCAGGTCGATGAGGTCCGAGAGGATCTCCTGCGTCCGTTCCACCGCGAAGCAGGGAATGAGCAGCGGGCCACCGCGGCCGTGGGCGGACCTGACCTCGGCGGCGAGCTGGTTGCGGCGGTCGGCGACGGTCGTCTCGGGACGATCGCGGTCGCCATAGGTCGCCTCGCAGATGACCAGATCGAGGTCGACCGGGCCATCCGGGTCGGGATGGAAGAGCTTGGCATCGGGTCCGAGATCGCCGGACATCAGGACGCGCAGCGGCTTCTCACCATCGGCGAACTCCATCTCGATGGAGCCCGAGCCGAGGATGTGGCCGGCATTCCACCAGCGGGCGCGCACGCCGCCGCCGAGGTCGAGCCAGCGGCCATATTCGACGGGACGGAACTGCGCCATCGTCGCCACGGCATCCTCGGCCGTGTAGATCGGCTCCACGCTCGGGCCGCCGCCGCGCGCATTGCGCCGGTTGAGCTGCTCGACTTCCATCTCCTGGATGTGGCCGGAATCCGGCAGCATGATCGAGCACAGGTCGATGGTCGGGCGGGTGGCGTGGATCGGTCCGCGATAGCCCGCCTTGACGAGCTTCGGGATGAGGCCGGAATGGTCGATATGGGCGTGGGTCAGGAGCACGGCGTCGAGCCGGTCCGGCTCGAAGGGGAAATCGCCGTAGTTGAGGGCCTTCAGCGTCTTGGTTCCCTGGAACATGCCGCAGTCGACGAGGATGCGCCGGCCGTTGGCCTCGAAGAAGTAGCAGGACCCGGTGACGACATGGGCTGCGCCGAGGACGTGGATGCGGACGGGCATCAGCCGGTTTCCTTCTGGTCAGGCGTGGTCCGGGGATCGTAGGGGGCGATCCCCTCGGCATTGGCGATGAGCTCCCAGATGCCCTCTGGCGTATCGGCGAACTGCAGGAGGGAGAGGTCGTCCATCGCGATCATGCCGGCGTCGGCGAGCGCCTCGAAGTTGACCACGGCGCGCCAGTAGGCCTCGTCGAAGAGCACCACGGGCACCCGCCGCATCTTGCCGGTCTGGACGAGGGCGAGGATCTCGAACAATTCGTCGAAGGTACCGAAGCCGCCGGGGAACACCACCAGGGCATTGGCGCGCATGGCGAGATGCATCTTGCGCATGGCGAAATAGTGGAACTGGAAGGTGAGGTCGGGGGTCGAATAGGCGTTCGGCTCCTGCTCGTGCGGCAGACGGATGTTGAAGCCGATGGACGGGGCGCCGATCTCGGCCGCGCCGCGGTTGGCGGCTTCCATCAGCCCCGGCCCGCCGCCGGTGGCGATGACGTTCTCGCGCTCCTTCGCCCCGACGTTCATGGCGCCGCCGTGCCGCGACGCGATGCGTCCGAAGGCCCGCGCCGCCGCATACCAGGCGGCATGGCGGGGGTTGCCGTTTTCGTGGACGCGGGCGCTGCCGAACACCACGATGGTGGACTTCACGCCCCAGTGGCGGAGGATCTGCTCGGCCTTCGCATATTCGAGCATGAAACGCAGCCCGCGCTGCTCGTCGGCCAGCAGGAAGTCCTGATCGAGAGCCGGCATTCGAAAGGACGGCGAGGCCATCTGCTCGGCATTGGGCGGCAGGAGGGGGATCGAAGGGGGCATGATGGTTCCGATGCGGCCGGTGTCTCCGGCATGTCGTTGGACAAGTCTAGGCGCTGCCTCGCCTGCGGTCGATCCGGCCAAAGGCCTTCTTGATCCAGCGCAGGGACCCCGTCGGCGGCGTGGTGCATGTGTGATGTCCGTTTGCCCAGCTTGGAGGAGACCATGCTTTCCAGGACACCCGACAGTGCAGCGCGCCCGGCCGCGGCCGCGCCCGCTCCGGATGCGGTTGCCACTCTCGCCGCCATGCCGGCCGTGGTCGCCGCCGTCGGCGCGGAACTGCGTGATTTCGCTGCCGAGCGGCTGAGGGCCAACGGCGAGCGGATCCGCGCCTGGTCCAAGGTCCGATCGCCGCTCGAATTCGTCGATGCGGAGTTCCGCTTCGCGGTGGAGACCATGGGCATCTATGCCGACGAGGCCATGCATCTGCAGGACATCGCTCGCGCCGCCTTTGAAATCGCCACGCCCGTCGCCAGGGCCTGAAGCCATGGCTCCCCGGCGCATCGCCATCATTCAGGGCCATCCCGATCCGGCGCCGGAACGCCTGTGCCGGCACCTCGCGGCCGCCTATGCGGAAGGTGCGGGGAATGCCGGGCACGAGGTGAGGACCATCGAGGTCACCGCGCTGCCGATCGGTTTCCTCCGCACCCAGGCCGATTTCGAGGGCGGGGTCGCCGATCCCGCCATCGTGCAGGCCCAGGAGACGCTGGCCTGGGCGGAGCACTGGGTCATCATCTACCCGCTCTGGCTCGGCTCCATGCCGGCCCTGCTCAAGGCCTTCCTCGAGCAGGCCTGCCGCCCGGGGTTCGCCTTCCGCTATCGCGACAAGGGCTTTCCGGAAAAGCTCATGGCGGGTCGAACGGCCCATATCGTCGTCACCATGGGCATGCCGGCCATCGCCTATCGCTGGTTCTTCTTCGCCCACAGCCTCAGGGCGCTGAAGCGGAACATTCTCAGCTTCATCGGAGTGAAGCCTGTGCGCGACACGATCGTCGGTGGCGTCGGCGGGCTGACGCCGGAGAAGGTCGCCGCCCTCGCGGCGCGGCTCGCCGCCGACGGGGCTGCCGTGCGCTGAGCGCAGCCTGCGGGGCCGGGCCGCCCGGGGCGCATGGCACCCGGACTGGTCGCGAGTGCCCGATTGTGGTTCTGTGCCGGCCCCGAGACGGACCGGACGGCAGCGCGCCCGAACCGGTCCCGCAACGTTCGTGCGAGGAGGCAAGGCCCATGACCACCGTGTTCCGCAATTTCATTGCCGGCGAGTTTGTTTCCCCGGCCAGGGCCGCGCCGAACCTCAATCCGTCGAACACCAACGAGGTGGTGGGCGAATATGCGCAAGGGACGGTCGAGGACTTGATGGCGGCCGTCGCCGCGGCCAAGGAGGCCTTTCCGGCCTGGAGCCGCTCCAACCCGCAGCTCCGCTACGACGTGCTGATGAAGGCCTCCAACGAGGTGATGGCGCGCAAGGAGGAACTCGGCGCGCTGCTCTCCCGCGAGGAGGGCAAGACCCTGCCGGAGGGCATCGGCGAGGCCACCCGCGCCGGCCAGATCCTCTCCTTCTTCGCCGCTGAGGCGCTGCGCCTCAACGGCGAACTGGTCAATTCGATCCGCCCGGGCGTCGGCATCGAGATCACCCGCGAGGCGGTCGGCGTCGTCGGCATGATCACGCCGTGGAATTTCCCGATCGCGATTCCCGCCTGGAAGCTGGCTCCAGCGCTTGCCTACGGCAACACCGTGGTCATCAAGCCGGCCGATCTCGTGCCCGGCTCGGCCTGGGCGCTGGTCGATATCCTCAACCGGGCCGGCCTGCCGAAAGGTGTCCTCAACATCGTCATGGGCCGCGGCTCGGTGGTCGGCCAGGCCATGCTGGAGCATCCCGATGTCGCCGCGATTTCCTTCACCGGCTCGGTGGCGACCGGCCGGCGTGTCGCCTCCGCCTGCGTCGCCTCGACGCCGATGAAGAAGGTGCAATTGGAGATGGGCGGCAAGAACCCGCTCGTGGTGCTCGACGACGCCGATCTCGCCGTGGCCGTCGAATGCGCCGCCAACGGTGCCTTCTTCTCCACCGGCCAGCGCTGCACCGCCTCCTCGCGGCTCATCGTCACGGAGGGCATCCACGACCGTTTCGTCGATGCGCTGACCGAGCGGCTGAAGGGCCTCGTCGTCGATGATGCGCTGAAGGCCGGCACGCATATCGGCCCGGTGGTCGACCAGAGCCAGCTCGAGCAGGACGAGAAGTACATCGCCATAGGCCGCGAGGAGGGCGCCAAGCTCCACTGGGGCGGCGAGCGCCTCAACCGCGACAACCCGGGCTTCTACCTGCAGCCGGCGCTGTTCACCGAGGTGACGAACACCATGCGCATCGCCCGCGAGGAGATCTTCGGGCCGGTGGCATCGGTCGTGCGGGCGAAGAACTATGACGAGGCGCTGGCGATCGCCAACGATACCGAGTTCGGTCTGTCGTCCGGCATCTGCACGACCTCGCTGAAATACGCCTCGCACTTCAAGCGCAACTCCGAGGCCGGCATGGTCATGGTCAACCTGCCGACGGCGGGCGTCGACTATCATGTACCGTTCGGCGGCCGGAAGGGCTCGAGCTACGGACCGCGCGAGCAGGGCGCCTATGCCCGCGAGTTCTATACGACTGTGAAGACCGCCTACACGCTGGCGTAAGGCCGCAAATTTTGAAGCGGAAAGGCGGGCCAGGGCCCGCCTTTTTTCATGTCACCCCAACAACTGCCCCCCGTCCACGACCACCGTCTGCGCCGTCACCCAACTCGCATAGGGCGAGGCGAGGAACAGGACGACGTTGGCGATCTCCTCCGGCGTGCCAAGCCGGTTGAAGGGGATTGCACCCAGCACCTTGTTGTAGAGCGCCGGGTCGGCGGTGCGGCGCGCCTCCCAGGTGCCTCCCGGAAACTCGATCGAGCCGGGGGCAACGCAATTGACGCGGATGCCCTTCGGCGCGAGCGCCGCGGCCTGGCTGGTGGTGTACTGGATGACCGCCGCCTTCACCGCCGCATAGGCCGCCGTGCGGATCGACGGGCGGTAGCCCGAGATCGACGCGATGTTGACGATGGAGGCGCCCTTGGCCCCTTCGAGGAAGGTCAGCGCCGCATGACTGGCGCGCACCGTCGCCATGATGTCGACGTTGAGGCCCTTGGCCCAGCCGTCCTCGGTGTCGCCCATGCCGAAGCCGGAGGCGTTGTTCACCAGCACGTCGATGCCGCCGAGCGCCTTGGCGGCAGCCGGGATGTAGCCGGCAATGGCGTCCGCATTTGCGAGGTCGCAGGGCGCGAAGTGCGTCGTCACGCCATGCGCCGCGATCTCGGCGGCTGTCGCCTTCAGCCCGTCCTCGCCGCGCGCGCAGATGGAGACGCCTGCGCCCGCCGCGGCAAATCCCAGCGCGATGGACCGCCCGATGCCACGGCTGCCGCCGCAGACCACCACGCGCTTGCCTTTGAAGTCGAATGCCATGCCAGGCCCTCCCGTTCGTGTTCTGCCCGACTGTGCCATGGCCCGGTCCGCCGCGCTCGGCGGCAGGGCGGCACCTGCCATGCGAGGCCCGGCGTGATCCTGCCGTTCGAGGGATGCCCGTCCGTGAGGTTCCTGTTGCCTTCGCCCGCGGGCGAGGCTTCAATGCGATCAAGAAACATTCGCATCGGTATGTTTTCCGGGCGACGAGGAAGCGACCACCCCGCGGCTTGCGGCACGGCATTTTGAGGAGGCTCCGCATGGAACTGAGGTTCACCGACGAGGAGATCGCTTTCCGCAAGGAAGTGCGCGCCTTCATCGACGCCAAGCTGCCGAAAGCGCTGCGCGAGAAACTGGCCGCCGGGCACCATGCGAGCCGCGACGACATCGTCTTCTGGCAGAAGACGCTCAACGAGAAGGGCTGGGGCGTCGCCCACTGGCCGGTCGCCTATGGCGGCACGGGCTGGGACGCGGTGAAGCAGTACATCTTCCTCGAGGAGATGATGATGGCGCCGTCGCCGCCGCCGCTCGCCTTCGGCACCTCCATGGTCGGCCCGGTCATCTACACCTTCGGCTCCGAGGAGCAGAAGAAGCGCTTCCTGCCGCGCATCGCCAGTCTCGACGACTGGTGGTGCCAGGGCTTCTCCGAGCCCGGCGCTGGCTCCGATCTCGCGGGCCTCAAGACCAAGGCCGAGAAGGTCGATGGCCACTGGATCATCAACGGCCAGAAGACCTGGACGACGCTCGGGCAGTATGCCGACTGGATCTTCGTGCTCGCCCGCACCGACGCCACCGTGAAGAAGCAGGAGGGCATCTCCTTCATCCTCGTCGACATGAAGACCCCGGGCATCACGGTGAAGCCGATCCAGACGATCGACGGCGGCCACGAGGTCAACGAGGTCTTCTTCGACGACGTGAAGGTGCCGCTGGAGAACCTCGTCGGCCAGGAGAACAAGGGCTGGGACTACGCCAAGTTCCTGCTCGGCAACGAGCGCACCGGCATCGCCCGCGTCGGCATCTCCAAGCAGCGCATCCGCAAGATCAAGGAGATGGCGGCGATCGAACAGCGGTCGGGGCGCCCGCTGATCGAGGACCCGCGTTTCCGCGAGAAGATCGCCGAGGTTGAGATCGAGTTGAAGGCGCTGGAGATCACCCAGCTGCGGGTCATCGCGGGTGAGAAGAAGCGCGAGAAGGGCAAGCCCGATCCGGCCTCCTCCGTCCTCAAGATCAAGGGCTCGGAACTGCAGCAGGCGACGACCGAACTGCTGATGGAGGTGATCGGCCCGCACTCGGCGCCGTTCACGCCGGAAGAGCCCGGCTCCAACGAACCGCCGATCGGTCCCGAATGGGCGCAGACCATCGCGCCGACCTATTTCAACGTGCGCAAGGTCTCGATCTACGGCGGCTCCAACGAGATCCAGAAGAACATCATCGCAAAGGCGGTGCTGGGGCTATGACGCCCCGCCCTGCACCAGTGGAGTGCGTCCTTCAAGGCTCGCTTCGCTCGCACCTCAGGATGAGGACGAGCGGAGACATGCATCGAGGGGGGCAAGCGAAGCGGGCGTCGGCCAATCGCCGATGCCGGATACAACCCTCCTCATCCTGAGGTGCGAGCGAAGCGAGCCTCGAAGGACGCACTCCCTCAGGGCCACGCAACCCCGCACCCTCCCCAAAAGCGATCAGCAGGCTTTGCCATGGATTTCGACCTGACCGAAGAACAGCAGCTCCTCAAGGACTCGGTGGAGGGCTTCCTGTCCGACACCTATGACTTCGAAGCGCGCCAGAAGATCGCCGCCCTGCCGGGTGGCTGGAGCCCCGACGTCTGGGCCAGGTTCGCCGAACTCGGCATCCTCGGCCTGCCGTTTTCAGAAGAGGATGGCGGCTTCGGCGGCGGACCCGTCGAGACCATGCTGCTGGCCGAGAGCTTCGGAAAATACCTCGTCCTCGAGCCCTATCTGGCCACCGTCATCCTCGGCGGCGGTGTCCTGAAGCGCGCCGGATCGGCCGAGCAGAAGGCCGAGCACATCGCGGCCATCGCCGACGGATCGCGCACCTTCGCGCTCGCCACCACGGAGCGTCACTCGCGCTACGACCTCTTCGACGTCACGACCTCCGCGAAGAAGGATGGCGCCTCCTACATTCTCGACGGCGACAAGGCGGTGGTGGTGAACGGCGGCACGGCCGACCGGCTGATCGTCTCGGCCCGCACCGCCGGCTCTCGCCGCGACCCCGGCGGCATCGGCCTCTTCATGGTGGCGGGAGATGCGTCTGGCGTCGGCCGCCGCTCCTCGCCAACACAGGACGGCACACATGCTGCCGAGATCACGCTGTCGGGCGTTCGTGTCGAGCCGGCCGGCGTGCTCGGCGATCCCGAGGGCGGCCTCGCCGTCCTCGAGGCCGTCGCCGACGAGGCCATCGCCGCCATCTGCGCCGAGGCCGTCGGCGCAATGAGCGAGTTGACCGACCTCACCGTCGACTACCTCAAGCAGCGCAAGCAGTTCGGCATCAACATCGGCGCGTTCCAGGCGCTGCAGCACCGTGCCGCCGAGATGTTCGTGGCGCTCGAACAGGCGCGGTCCATGGCGATGTTCGCCGCGATGACCGCCGCCACCGAGGATGCGACGGAGCGGCGGGCTCTCGCCTCCGCCGCCAAGGTGCAGATCGGCCGCTCGGCGAAGTTCATCGGTCAGCAGGGCATCCAGCTGCATGGC
This sequence comes from Phreatobacter aquiterrae, assembly GCF_053471285.1. Lineage (NCBI taxonomy): Bacteria > Pseudomonadati > Pseudomonadota > Alphaproteobacteria > Hyphomicrobiales > Phreatobacteraceae > Phreatobacter > Phreatobacter aquiterrae. The sequence continues at coordinate 128,223 of NZ_JBJPHW010000008.1, forward strand.
GGCATCGGCATGACGATGGAGTACAAGGCCGGCCACTATTTCAAGCGACTGACCATGCTCGACACGCTGTTCGGCGATGCCGACCACCACCTCGCCCAGGTCGCCGACTACGGGCAGGTCGTTTCCGCCGCCTGACGCTCTCCTTTCTTCCAAGATGGCCTCGGGCCCGCGCGAAAAATAATCGCGTCGGGCCCGAACCTTTTTCACTGGCGTCGCAACCCATGGAGGACCGGGGCAAACGAGCCCCACCTGACCCCAAGGAACCTCGCCATGAACCGCATCAAGACCCTCGCCATCGCCGCCCTCGCCGTCGCCACCCTGTCGGTCGGCATCTCTTCCCAGGCCGAAGCCGGCCCGTGGCATCGCCGCCACATCGGCTGGGGCGTCGGCGCCCTCGCCACCGGCCTGATCGTCGGCGGCGCGATCGCCTCTTCCCGCGCCCACGCTGGCTACGGCTATGCCTCTGACTGCTACCTGACCCGCCGCTGGGTCGACACCCCCTACGGCCTGCGTCGCCAGACCGTGCGCATCTGCGACTGATCGGTCCCCCTGATCCTTCGCAGCTCCAGCAGAACCCCGGCTGCCAGGCCGGGGTTCTTGCGTTTCAGGTCCCCGTGATCCGCCGCCTGTCAGCAGCCGGCAGGCCGCCGCCGCAGAGGGGTCGACGCCGGACCGCGACCGCGTCACAATGCCATCTGATCATCCTTTCCCGTTTCCATGCGTTGTCCCCGTGGCGCCACCGCCGTCGGGGCCGGCGCGCTTTTCGTCCGGACATCCCATTTCCATGCTGCGTTACCTCGAAACCCGCATCGACCCTGTCGCCACGCCTCCCGATGGCGGGCCGCCGCCTGGGCTTCTGGCGTTCTACTGGTATTTCATTTCGCAGGCGAAATGGCTCTTCGCCGCGCTCTTCGTGGTCGGCATGGTTGCGGCCGTGCTGGAAACGGCCGTGCCCTATTTCATCGGGCGGCTGGTCGCGGTCATGACCGAAACGCCGCGCGAGGCGCTGTTCGCCACGGCGTGGCCGACCTTCGCGGCCATGCTCTTCGTCGTGCTTGTGGCGCGGCCCTTCGTGCTGTTCCTGCAGAGGACCATCTCCAACCACGGTATCTCCGCGCCGCTCAACACCCTGACGCGCTGGCAGAGCCACCACCACGTCATCCGCCAGTCGCTCGGCTTCTTCCAGAACGATTTCGCCGGGCGCATCGCCAACCATGTCATGCAGGCGGGTGGCGCCGTGCGCGAGACGACGCTCGCGCTGATGCGCTCCGTCCTGCACATCCTGTTCTACGGCGTCGCCTCAATCGCCCTGATGATGATGCAGGACTGGCGGCTGGCCCTGCCGATCCTCGCCTGGTTCTGTCTCTACGTCGTCCTGCTGGTAACCTGCATTCCGGGCATGAAGGAGCGCTCGCGTGCGGCCTCCGCCAAGCGTTCGGCGGTCACGGGCAAGGTCGTCGACAGCTACACCAACATTCTGACCGTCAAGCTCTTCGCCCGCACCGCCGACGAGGACCGCTACATCCGCGACAGCATGCTGGACCTCAACGGCGCCTTCATCGCCCAGCACCGGATCAACACGCTGTTCTTCATGTTGCTCAACCTGCTGAACGCGACCCTTCTGGCGGCCGCCGGGACGCTTGCCGTCCTCCTCTGGCAGGCCGGCAGCATCGAGATCGGCACCGTGGCCATGGTGCTGCCGCTGACGGTGCAGATCATCGCCATGTCCGGCTGGGTCGCCATGGAGATCCAGGGAATCTTCGAAAATGTCGGTGTCGTGCAGGAGAGCATGGGGTCGATCGCCCGCCCGCTCGCCATGCAGGACGAGCCGGGCGCCCGCCCGCTCGCCGTCGCCGGAGGCGAGATCGTCTTCGACCATGTCACCTTCGGCTATGGCCGGGCCGACCTGCCGGTGATCCGCGACCTGTCGCTTACCGTGAAGCCGGGCGAGAAGGTCGGCCTGGTCGGCCGATCGGGCGCCGGCAAGTCGACCCTGGTTAACCTGCTGCTGCGCTTCCACGACGTGGAGCAGGGCGCGATCCGGGTCGACGGGCAGGACGTGCAGACCGTCACGCAGGAGAGTCTCAGGCAAGCGATCTCGGTGGTGACGCAGGACACTTCGCTGCTGCACCGATCCATCCGCGACAACATCATGTACGGAAAGGCCGGGGCCAGCGAGACGATGATGGAGACCGCAGCGGCGCGGGCCCATGCCGACGCCTTCATCCCGGCTCTCAGGGACATCAACGGCCGGACGGGTTACGACGCCCATGTCGGCGAGCGCGGCGTCAAGCTCTCCGGCGGCCAGCGCCAGCGCATCGCCATCGCGCGCGTCATCCTCAAGGACGCGCCGATCCTCATCCTCGACGAGGCGACGGCCGCCCTCGACAGCGAGGTGGAGGCGGCGATCCAGGAGAGCCTCGGCGAGCTGATGGGCGGCAAGACCGTCATCGCCATCGCCCACCGCCTGTCGACCCTGAAGATCATGGACCGGCTGGTGGTGATCGATCAGGGCCGCATCGTGGAGGAGGGAACCCACGACGCGCTCCTCGCCCGCGGGGGGCTCTATGCCGGGCTCTGGGCGCGCCAGTCGGGAGGCTTCCTCGTCGAGCCGCGGCAGGCTGCCGAGTAGACAACGTCTTCTGTCGGCGGGAATCGGGGGCGAATTTTCTTCCCCAACGGCAGGGGTAGGACAGGCGTCTGCGAATTGCCTGAACCTGCGGCACTTGGCTGCACCGTCGCCGGCATCGTGCCCGCATGACGGTCAGAAGGCGGCGAGACCGTGGAGATCACGCAAATCCGCGTTGACTTCCTGATCCGAAAACGCTCCGATCCCCGCTTCGTGAGCCGGGACCCAAGAACCCGGCCCGACCAGAGTGGCTCGCCCAGCTCGTTTGCGAGGAGTGTTTGCGATGAAAGAGACAGAAATCCACGGCCTTGTTGCCGAAGTGAAGAAGGGCAGGCTCTCCCGCCGAGACTTCATCCAGCGCATGCTGGCTGTCGGCGTCGCGGCCCCGACCGCTTGGCACATCCTGGACTTCCACGGCGTGGCCCAGGCCCAGACGACCACCCCCTACAAGCCGACCAAGGCCGGCGGCGGTGGCCCGCTGAAGATCCTCCTCTGGCAGGCCCCGACCCTGCTCAACCCGCATTTCGCCATCGGCACCAAGGACCAGGAAGGCTCCCGCGTCTTCTATGAGCCGCTTGCCGGCTGGAACACCGAAGGCGAACTCATTCCGTTCCTTGCCGCCGAGATTCCGAGCCGCGAGAACGGCAGCGTCTCGGCCGATGGCCTCTCCGTCACGTGGAAGCTCAAGCCCGGCGTGAAATGGCACGACGGCAAGCCGTTCACGGCCGACGACTGCCTGTTCACCGCGGAATATGCCGCCGACTCGGCGACCGCCGCCACGACCATCGGCACCTACAAGGATATCAAGGTCGAAAAGGTCAACGACCTGACGATCAAGATCACCTTCCAGAAGCCGACCCCGTTCTGGGCCGACGCCTTCGTCGGCGCCGCCGGCATGATCCTGCCGAAGCACATCTTCGAGCAGTACAAGGGCGCCGCCTCCCGCGACGCGCCGGCGAACCTTAAGCCGGTCGGCACCAGCGCCTACAAGTTCATCGATTTCAAGCCGGGCGACATTCTGCGCGGCGAGCGCAATCCCGAGTACCATATCGCCAGCCAGCCCTTCTTCGACAGTGTCGAGGTAAAAGGTGGCGGCGACGCGGTGTCGGCGGCGCGTGCGGTCATCCAGACCGGCGAGTATGACTATGCTTGGAACATGCAGGTGGAGGATGAGATTCTCCTGCGCATGGAGCGCGGCGGTCGCGGCAAGGCGGTCCCCGTCTCGAGCGGCAATATCGAGTTCATCATGCTGAACACGACCGATCCGTGGACCGAGGTCGACGGCGAGCGCTCGAGCGTGAAGACCAAGCACCCGACGCTGACGGATCCGGCGGTCCGCAAGGCGATCAACCTGCTGATCGACCGTGAATCAGTGCAGAAGTTCATTTACGGCCGCGGCGGCAAGGCGACGGGCAATTTCGTCAATGCTCCGCCCCGTTACGTCTCGCCGAACATGAAGTACGAATTCAGCATCGAGAAGGCGAACAAGATCCTGGACGATGCGGGCTGGGTCCGCGGCGCCGACGGCATCCGCGCCAAGGACGGCAAGAAGCTGAAGTTCGTCTACCAGACGTCCATCAACGCGCCGCGTCAGAAGACCCAGGCGATCATCAAGCAGGCCGCCCAGCGCGCCGGCATCGACATCGAACTGAAGTCGGTGACCGCCTCCGTCTACTTCTCCTCGGATGTCGCGAACCCGGATACCTATTCGAAGTTCTATTGCGACATGCAGATGTACACGACCACCATGCTGCAGCCGGACCCCGAGCGGTTCATGATGCAGCTGGTCTCGTGGGAGATCGCCAACAAGGAGAACAAGTGGCAGGGTCGCAACATCTCGCGCTTCTCCAGCAAGGAGGCTGATGACGCCTTCAAGGAAGCGCAGAACTCGCTCGATCCTGCCAAGCGGACGGCGTTGTTCATCCGGATGAACGACATCTTCTGCGGCGAGAACATCATCGTTCCGGTTCTGGCCCGCACCCGCATGGCGGCCTCCAGCAACAACCTGGTCGTCCAGCCCAGCGGCTGGGATCTGGATCTGTGGATGCTGAACGCATGGTTCCGGCCCTGACGCCATCCGGCGTCAGGTCCCGCTCAAGAGGAACCAGGCACAGACTCCATGGGTACTTATCTCGTCCGGCGATTGCTGATCGCCCTTCCGAGCCTGCTTGGCATCAGCGTCGTGCTCTTCACGGTGCTGGCGCTGGCCCCCGGCGATCCCTTCGAGGAGATGGCCACCAATCCGAACATCCCTCCCGAGGTGCGTCTCGCACTTCGGGAGAAGTTCGGCATCGATGATCCGGTCTATATCCGCTACGTCCGCTGGCTTTCGGCCATGATGCAGGGCGACTGGGGCTTCTCCTTCGCCAGCCGCGTCAATGTCGACACCCTGATCATGCAGCGGCTGCCGGCGACGATCTTCGTCATCGGCTCCTCGCAGATCCTCGCGCTGGCTGTCGCCCTGCCGGTCGGCATCTATGCGGCGACCCGGCCCTATTCGATCTTCGACCAGATCGCCAACACCTTCGCCTTCATCGGCTTCTCGCTGCCGACGTTCTTCACGGGTCTCCTGTTCATCCTGGTCTTCTCGATCTGGCTGGACTGGTTGCCTTTCGTCTACCGCACCGATATCGCGGCGACGGGCTGGCGCTGGTACTGGGAGCAGATCCGCCAGGCGATCATGCCGGTCATGGTGCTCGGCCTGTTCCAGGCGGCGTCCTACACCCGCTATGTGCGTTCGGCCGTGCTCGACGTGATCCGTCTCGACTTCGTCACCACGGCCCGCGCCAAGGGGCTCGGCGAGAAGACCGTCATCGTCAAGCACGTGGTGCGCAACGCGCTGATCCCCGTGGTCACGCTCGTCGCGCTGCAGATGCCGACCGTCTTCGGCGGCGCCATCGTCACCGAGCAGATCTTCCGCATCCCCGGAATCGGCTCGCTGCTGATCAGCGCCATCCTCGCCAACGATACCCCTGTCATCATGGCGGTGACCTTCGTCTTCGCCTGTCTCGTCGTGACCTTCAACCTGATTGCAGATGTCCTCTATGGCTGGCTCGACCCCCGCATCGCCTTCCGCTGATCCGGCGGTGGCCGAGATCGGAGCCGTCGTCACCGCCGAGCATGTCTCGCCGTGGGTCGACGCCTGGCGCAAGTTCCGCCGGCACAAGCTGGCGGTGGCCAGCAGCGTGGCGCTGCTGACCATCATCGCTGCCGTGATCGTCGGCCCCTGGCTTTGGCCGGTGTCGATCAACGACATCGATTTCACTGCCCGCCTGCAGGGGCCCTCGCGGGCTCATCCCTTTGGCACCGACGACCTCGGGCAGGATCTTCTGGCGCGCATGATCTATGGCGGGCGCATCTCGCTCGCGGTGGGTCTTGCCGCCATGCTCGTCGCGATCATCGTCGGCGTCATCATCGGGGCGATCGCGGGCATTTCCCGCGGCAGCGTCGACACGGCGCTGATGTGGGTGACGGATCTCTTCCTGTCGCTGCCGCAGCTGCCGCTTCTGCTGCTCATCATCTACCTGTTCCGCGACGCGCTGAAGGATGTCTTCGGCGTCGAGATGGGCGTGTTCATCCTGATTGTCGTCGTCATCGGCGGACTGAGGTGGATGCCGGTGGCGCGGCTCGTGCGGGCGCAGTTCCTGTCGCTGCGCGAGAAGGAGTTCGTCGAGGCGGCGCACGCCCTCGGTGCCTCCAAGACGCGCCAGGTGGTCCGCCACATCCTGCCGAACGCCATGGGGCCGGTCATCGTCGCCGCGACCATCGATGTGGCGGCGGCGATCATCGCGGAATCGACGCTGTCCTTCCTCGGCCTCGGCTTCCCGCCGGACATCCCCACCTGGGGGCGGCTGCTGTTCGACGCAAAGGACTTCCTCGATTATGCGCCGCACTGGGCGCTCTTCCCCGGCGCTGCGATCTTCGTGACGGTTCTCGCCATCAACTTCATCGGCGACGGCCTGCGCGACACCTTCGATCCGCGGCGCGTACTCTAGGCGCGCCGCAGGCGTTCCATCATCACGTCACCGCCGCGTTTCGCCAGAAGCGCGGCGGTGCCGCGTTCTGGGGGATGAATCCGGTTCTCAGCCGCCAGGGGCGCCCTGCGTATTGACGTAGAGCGCATAGAGGCCGCGTCCGGTCGCCATGAACAGGCGGTTGCGGTTGCGGCCGCCGAAACAGACATTGGCGCAGCGTTCGGGCAGGCGGATGCGACCGATGGCCGTGCCGTCGGGCGCAAAGACCATCACACCGTCGAGCTCGGCCGAGCCCATGCCCCAGCCGCACCACAGATTGCCGTCGACGTCGCAGCGGATGCCGTCGGGCGTGCCGCCGGGGCCGGCATCGGTGAAGATGCGCCGGTTGGCGATGCTCCGGCCGTCGGGCGCGACGTCATAGGCCGAGATGAGGCGGTGGGGCGCCGCGCGGGATTCGACAAGGTAGAAGACCGTCTCGTCGGGCGAGAAACAGAGGCCGTTGGGTCCCGCAACGGCTTCGGCGACGGCCACAACCTCGCCCGTCTCCGGATCGACCCGATAGACGTTCTGCGGCAGCTCGGGTTCCGCCACCGTGCCTTCGTAATGGCTGAGCAGGCCGAAGGCGGGATCGGTGAACCAGATGGAGCCGTCCGACTTCACAACCACGTCGTTCGGCGAGTTCAGGCGCTTGCCCTGATAGTGGCTGGCGATGACGGTGGTGGAGCCGTCATATTCGGTGCGGATGACCCGCCGCCCCCCGTGCTCGCAGGTCACCAGCCGGCCCTGACGGTCGCGTGTGTTGCCATTGGACTTGTTGCTGGGCGACCGGAAGGCCGTCACGGCTCCCGTTTCCTCGTCCCAGCGCAGGATGCGGTCGTTGGGGATGTCGCTCACCAGCAGGCAGCGCTGGTCGCCGATCCAGACGGGGCCCTCGCCCCAGCGCAGGCCGGTGGCGAGCCGCTCCACGGCGGCGTTGAACAGGCGGTACTTCAGGAACCGCGGATCGAGGATCTCGATCGACGGGTCAGGATAGATCGGGCTCGGCTCCCACATGACGGCGTCCTTCTGGCGTTGTCTCCCGCCGCCGAGTGTCGAGCGGGGCGCCCGGCAGTGCAACCGCGTCGGGCGAGGGACTGACCTCCTCCGGACAGCAGAAAGGGCGCCCCGGGGGGCGCCCTTTCCAAGATCAGCGGCGCATCCGAGGTCAGTCGATGACCTGGACGATGCGGCGCGTGCCCGGCTGGACCAGCACGGTGCGGCCGTTCACCACGGTGTAGCGGTATTCCGTCGCACCATACTCGCGCGGCACCTGGTAGTAGGTGACCCGCTCGGGCAGCTGGCGGCCGACGACGACCTCGCCGTCGTAGTCGTAGGACGTGTGGCGGCGCTCGACGACGTACTCGCGGAAGCGCGGACGGGTGGACTCGGCGATGCCGCCGACAACCGCGCCGGCCGCGCCGCCAACAACCGCACCGACAGGGCCGCCGACGATGGCGCCGCCGACGGCGCCGGTCGCCGCACCCGCGCCAACCCCAGGCGGCAGGCCGGGTTCGCGCGTCTGGGCATGGGCGGGAAGGGCGAGGGCGAGCGAGCCGATAAAGGCGGCGCCGATCAGGAAAGTGTTCTTCATGGTATCCTCCAAAGAAGGTGCCGGATTGGCATATCGACACAACGTCGCGACGACCGGTTGGTTCACATCTCCTGATCACGGTTCATGTCATTCAAAGACGGCCCTCGTGGTCGACAATCCTGTCCAAGGCGCCGAAGACCCTCCGTCGTTAGACATGACGTCGCAGTCAGGTTTTGGATTGACTATCGCTTCCGTGCCATGCAGCAATGCCGGCCAACGCACGGGCAAAAGAACAGAGTGCATGGTGGGAACGAACGAAGAGATCATTCTGCAGACGCAGGGTCTGACGAAGGACTTCAAGGGCTTCACGGCGGTGAGCGACGTGGACCTTGCCGTTCGGCGGGGGACCATCCACGCCCTGATCGGCCCTAACGGCGCCGGCAAGACGACCTGCTTCAACCTGCTGACGAAGTTCCTCATCCCGACCCGCGGGACGATCACCTACAAGGGGCAGGACATCACGCGGACGAAGCCGGCCGACATCGCCCGGCTGGGGCTCGTCCGCTCGTTCCAGATCTCGGCGGTCTTTCCGCATCTCTCGGTGCTGGAGAATGTGCGGATCGCCCTGCAGCGCAAGCGGGGTGACAGCTTCGACTTCTGGAACTCGGAAACCGTCCTGAAATCGCTCGACGCCGAGGCACAGAGCCTGGTCGAGGCCGTCGGTCTCGCCGAGTTCTCCCGCGTCCAGGCGGTCGAACTGTCCTATGGCCGCAAGCGGGCGCTGGAGATCGCCACCACGCTGGCGCTCGACCCGGAAATGATGCTGCTCGACGAGCCGATGGCCGGCATGGGCCACGAGGATGTCGACCGCATCGCCGAACTGATCCGCCGCGTCTCGGCCAACCGCACCATCCTGATGGTGGAGCACAACCTGTCGGTCGTCGCCTCGCTTTCCGACTTCATCACGGTGCTGGCGCGCGGCAAGGTCCTGGCCGAGGGCAACTACGCCACGGTGTCGAAGGATCCCCGCGTGATCGAAGCCTATATCGGAGCCGGTCATGGCTGAGGCGGCAATGGACCTGACCCGCGACGCGACGGTGAAACCGATGCTGGAAGTGCGTGACCTGCACGCCTGGTACGGCGAGTCGCATGTCCTGCACGGCGTCAATCTCGACGTCGGCGAGGGCGAGGTGGTGACGCTGCTCGGCCGCAACGGCGCCGGCAAGACGACCACGCTGAAGTCCATCATCGGCATCATGAGCAAGCGCTCGGGATCCATCCGCTACGAGGGCGCGGAGACCGTCGACATGTCCTCGCGCGCCATCGCGAAACTCGGCATCGGCTATGTGCCCGAGGAGCGCGGCATCTTCTCCTCCCTTTCGGTCGAGGAGAACCTGATGCTGCCGCCGCAGGTGCGCCCCGGCGGCATGAGCGTCGATCAGATCTTCGAGCTCTTCCCCAACATCAAGGAGCGTCTCACCAGCCAGGGCACCAAGCTCTCCGGCGGCGAGCAGCAGATGCTCGCCATCGCCCGCATCCTGCGCACGGGCGCCAAGTTTCTGCTGCTGGACGAGCCCACCGAAGGGCTCGCTCCCGTCATCATCGAGCAGATCGGGCGGACCATCGCGCGCTTGAAACGCGAGGGTTTCACGATCATCCTCGTCGAACAGAACTTCCGCTTCGCCCAGACGGTGGCCGACCGCCATTATCTCGTCGAGCAGGGGCGCGTGGTGGACATGATCCCCAACGCCGATCTCGAGCGGAATATCGACAAGCTGCACGCCCATCTGGGCGTGTAAGCTGCGCAACAACAAGAAAATCCGACTTTTCCGGACCCCATAGGAGGAAGCCAGTATGACCATGTTCCGAATGAACCGCCGCTCCGTGATGGCAGGCGCCGCCGCCACCGCCTTCACCGCCCGCTCGATGGCGCAGGCCCAGCAGCCCATCAACGTCAAGATCGGCGTGCTGAACGACCGGTCCGGCCTCTACGCCGACCTGACCGGCGAGGGCTCGGCCATCGCCGCGCGTATGGCCGTGGAAGACTTCGGCGCCGCCGCCAAGGGCCTCAACGTCCAGATCGTCGCCGCCGACCACCAGAACAAGCCTGACGTTGGCGCCAACATCGCCCGCCAGTGGTACGACAACGACGCCGTCGACGCGATCGCCGACGTTCCGACCTCCTCCGTGGCGCTGGCCGTCAACCAGATCACTCGCGAGAAGAACAAGATCCACCTGAACTCCGGCGCTGCAACCTCCGACCTCACGGGCGCCCAGTGCTCGCCGAACACGGTACACTGGACCTACGACACCTACATGCTGTCGCAGGGCACCGGCGGCGCCATGGTGAAGGCCGGTGGCGACACCTGGTTCTTCCTGACCGCCGACTATGCCTTCGGCCATGCGCTGGAGCGCGATACCATGGCCGTCGTCCAGCGCAACGGCGGCCGCGTGCTCGGGGCCGTCCGCACGCCCTTCCCCGGCACGGACTTCTCCTCGTTCCTGCTGCAGGCCCAGGCCTCGCGCGCCAAGGTCATCGGCCTTGCCAATGCCGGCGGCGACACGGTCAACTCGATCAAGCAGGCCGCCGAGTTCGGCATCACCGCGGGCGGCCAGAAGCTCGCCGGCCTTCTCGTCTTCGTCATGGACGTCCACGCCCTCGGCCTGCAGACGGCGCAGGGCCTGGTACTGACCGAGACCTTCTACTGGGATCTCAACGACAGCACCCGCGCCTGGTCGCGCCGCTTCGCGCCGCAGCGTGGCGGCAACATGCCGACCATGGTGCAGGCCGGCGTCTATGGCGCGACGCTGCACTACCTGAAGGCCATCGCCGCGACGAAGACCAAGGACCCGGCGCAGGTCATGGCCTGGATGAAGGCCAACGAGACCGACGACCCGCTGTTCGGCAAGGGCACGATCCGCGCCGACGGCCGGAAGCTGCACCCGGCCTATCTGTTCGAGGTGAAGAAGCCCTCCGAGTCCAAGGGCCCGTGGGACTACTACAAGCTGCTGGCCACGCTGCCGGCCGAGGAGGCGTTCCGGCCGCTCAGCGCCAACGCCTGCCCGCTCGTTCGTTCCTGATCCGACCAGCATCCGGGGCGCCGCACGGCGGCGCCCCGCCTTCTCCGGGATCCGCAGTCCATGTTCGAGCTTCTAGGCATTCCGCCCCAGGCCCTTTTCGGACAGCTCCTTCTGGGGCTGATCAACGGCTCGTTCTACGCGATCCTCAGTCTCGGCCTCGCCGTCATCTTCGGCCTGCTCAACATCATCAACTTCACCCACGGCGCGCAGTACATGATGGGCGCCTTCATCGCCTGGGTGCTGCTCAACTGGGCCGGCATCGGCTACTGGCCCTCGCTGCTCCTGGCCCCCCTCATCGCCGGCGTCTCCGGCGTCATCGTCGAACGCCTCTTCCTCAAGCGCCTGTATCACCTCGACCATCTCTACGGGCTTCTGCTCACCTTCGGTCTCGCCCTCATCATCCAGGGCCTGTTCCGCAACTATTTCGGCTCTTCCGGCCTGCCCTACCAGATCCCCGCCGAACTGCGCGGCGGCCAGAACCTCGGCTTCATGTTCCTGCCGAATTATCGCGGCTGGGTGGTCGTCGCCTCGCTGATCGTCTGCCTCGCCACCTGGTTCGTCATCGAGAAGACGCGGCTCGGCGCCTATCTCAGGGCCGCCACCGAGAACCCGACGCTCACGCAGGCCTTCGGCATCAACGTGCCGCTGCTGATCACGCTGACCTACGGCTTCGGCGTAGGGCTTGCGGCCTTCGCTGGCGTGCTCGCCGCCCCGATCTACTCGGTCAACCCCAACATGGGCGCCGACCTTATCATCGTCGTCTTCGCCGTGGTGGTCATCGGCGGCATGGGTTCGATCCTCGGCGCCATCGTCACCGGCTTCGGCCTCGGCATCGTCGAGGGCCTGACCAAGGTCTTCTATCCTGAGGCCTCGGCCACCGTCATCTTCATCATCATGGCCATCGTGTTGCTCGTGAAGCCCGCCGGCCTCTTCGGGAGGACCGCCTGATGGCCGAGGTCACCATCGCCGCTCCCGTGTCCGATCCGGCCGCCGCGTCGGACCATGTCGCCCTGCACCGCTCGCTGTTCATCGCATTGGCGGCGCTGCTGGTCGTGCTGCCGTTCATTCCGGTGATCGGCTATCCGTTCTTCCTGATGAAGGTGCTGTGCTTCGCGCTGTTCGCCTGCGCCTTCAACCTCATGCTCGGTTATGGCGGCCTGCTGTCCTTCGGCCATGCCGCCTATTTCGGCTTCGCCGCTTATGTCTCGGCCTATACGGCCAAGCACTGGGGGCTGACGCCCGAGCTCTCCATCCTCCTCGGCACGGCCTCCGGGGCGGGTCTGGGACTTGTCTTCGGCTCGCTGGCCATCCGCCGGCAGGGCATCTACTTCGCCATGATCACGCTCGCGCTGGCGCAGATGGTCTATTTCTTCTCGCTGCAGACACCGAAGTTCACGGGCGGCGAGGACGGCATCCAGGCCGTTCCGCGGAACCATCTCTTCGGCGTGCTGCCGCTCGGCAACGACACGACGACCTACTATCTCGTCGCCGGCATCTTCCTGGCCGGCGTCCTGCTCATCTACCGCATCATCCATTCGCCCTTCGGGCAGGTGCTGAAGGCGATCCGCGACAACGAGGCGCGCGCCGTCTCGCTCGGCTATCGGGTCAACCAGTACAAGCTCGCGGTCTTCGTCCTCTCGGCCTCGCTCGCCGGGCTGGCCGGCGCCACCAAGGCGATCGCCGTTCAGCTCGCCTCGCTGACAGACGTGCACTGGAGCATGTCGGGCGAGGTGGTGCTGATGACCCTCGTCGGCGGCATGGGCACCGTTTTCGGCCCCATCGTCGGCGCTGCCGTCATCATCTCCATGCAGAACTTCCTTGCCGGCCTCGGCGACTGGGTCACCATCCTGCAGGGGATCATCTTCGTCATCTGCGTGCTGGTGTTCCGCGAGGGAATCGTCGGCGTCATCGGGAAGTGGCTGAAGAAGCCGCTCTGACCCGCCGCGGTCTCCGGCACGTCCACTCTCTGCGTTCCGCATGGAACGTTTGAAGATGAACAACGTTAAGGCAAATACCTCGACCTGCCGCCTGATGGTCGCGATTGCGCCGCCTTTTCGGGGTGGCATGGCCTACGAAAGCGTTGGCCTCCGTGCCGGCGCGATGAACCCTCTGGGAGTTGGACCATGACTGCCATGAAACGTGCGCTGCTCGCCGGCACGATCCTGCCGGGCCTGTTGGCGGCGCCGGCCTTCGCGCAGGTGTTGCGCATGGATGCGCCGGTGCTGCTGGCGCAGGCCGAGCAACCCGATCCCCGCCGGCCGGGGGCACGTCCGGGCGCCCCGCCGCCGCAGCAGGCGCGTCCTCCCGCCCAGGTTCGCCCGCCGGTCGCGCCCGTCCAGCCGCGTGCGCCGGTCGTTCAGCAGCCGAGCGTGGCCCCGCCCGTGCAGCGCCAGGCGGCTCCTCCTCCCGCCATTCGGCAGGTCGCTCCGCCCCCGGCGGTCCGTCAGGCCGCCCCCCCGCCTGCGGTGCGTCAGGCTGCTCCGCCGACGGTCCGTCAGGTCGATCCTCCGCCGGCCGTCCGGCAGGCTGCTCCGCCCCCAGCCGTTCGCCAGCCCACTCCGCCTCCGGCAGTGCGTCAGGCCCCGCCTCCGGCCGTGGGAGGGCGCACCGCGCCCCCGCCGGTTCAGGGTCAGCCGGCACGCGGTGTCCCGCCGCAGGCAACTCCGCCGGCCGTCGCCGCGCCGCAGCAGACCCGTCCCGGCACGCCCGGCGCCATTCGTCCGGCTGACGGTCGCCCGCCTTTCGGCGGCACGCCGCCCGGACAGACGGCGCAGCCTCCCGCCGGCCAGCGCCCGCCCGTCGCAGGGCAGCCGGTCCCCGGCACGCCCACGGCACAACCCGGCACGACAGCGCCCGGCACGCCCCCGCGCGGTGGTATTGGCCAGCGCGGTCCCGGAACGCCCGGAACGCCCGGCACTCCCGGCGTGGCGCAGCCTCCCGGTACGCCGCCGCCGGCCATTGGCCAGCGCGTTCCCGGTGCCCCCGGAACTCCCGGCGTGGCGCAGCCTCCCGGCACGCCGCCGCCGGCCATCGGCCAGCGCGGTCCCGGAATGCCCGGCGCTCCCGGTGTGGCGCAGCCTCCCGGCACGCCGCCGCCGGCCATCGGCCAGCGTGGCCCCGGCGCGCCCGGCACTCCCGGCGTCGCGCAGCCTCCCGGCACGCCGCCGCCGGCCATCGGCCAGCGTGGCCCCGGCGCGCCCGGCACTCCCGGCGTCGCCCAGCCTCCCGGCACGCCGCCGCCGGCCATCGGCCAGCGTGGCCCCGGCGCGCCCGGCACGCCTCCCGGCGTCGCCCAGCCTCCCGGCACGGTTCCGGGGGCGGTGCAGCCTCCCGCCGTCGGACAGCGCGGACCGGGCATGCCCGGCACGGCTCCTCCCGGGGCTGCTCCCGGCGGCTTTGCCGGCGGCCAGCCTCCGAGCGGACCTCCGGAGCAGCGGCGCGGCTCGCGCATCGGCCCCGCCGGTGCAGCAGCCATCGGCGTCGGCGCCGGCCTGATCGGCGGCTTCATGCTGAGCCAGGGCGCCCGTGCCGAGCGGGTCGATCAGGTTCGCGAACGCCGCCGCGAATTCACGCAGGATGGTGTGACGGTCATCCATGAGCCCGGGCGGACCATTGTCCGAGATGGAGAAGGGGTGTTCATCCGCCACGACGAGACCGCGCGCTTCCGCGATCTCGGCGGTGATTTCCGCACCGAGCGGCGCGGCAACGAGATGGTTTCGTTCTACGACCGGCCGGGCGGCATACGCGTCATCACGGTGACCGACGACAACGGCCAGCTCGTCCGCCGCATCCGCCGCTATCCCGACGGTCGCGAGGTCATTCTCATCGACAATTCCTTCAGGCCCCGCGCACGGACGTTCGAGGATCAGATCATCGTGCTTCCGCCGCCGCAATATTCCATGGCGCGCGAACGCTACATCGTCGATGCCGGTGTCGCGGACGAGGACCTGATTTACGAGACGCTGACAGCGCCTCCCGTGCAGCGGCCGCCGCGGCGCTATACGCTGGACGAAGTGCGTCACAGCCCCACGGTGCGCGCCTATACGCGCAGCGTCGACGTCGACACGATCAATTTCGATCTCGGTTCCTGGGAGGTGAAGCCTGATCAGGTGAGCCGCCTCGACAAGATTGCCGCGGCGCTCGGAAGGGCCATCACGGCCAATCCGAACGAGGTGTTCCTGATCGAAGGCCATACGGACCTCGTCGGCAACGACGTGGACAACCTGTCGCTGTCGGATCGTCGCGCCCAGGCGGTCGCCGCGGTGCTGACGCAGTCCTACAACATCCCGCCGGAAAACCTGACGACGCAGGGCTATGGCGAGCAGTATCCGAAGGTTCAGACGGAAGCTGCCTCGCGCGAGAACCGGCGCGTGACGCTGCGCCGGGTGACGGAACTGCTCAACCAGCAGAACACGCAGGCACCGCAACAGTAAGCGGCGACGCGACCTGAATGAACGGGACGGGCGCCTTCGGGCGCCCGTTTCGCGTCATGGGCGGTGAAGATGCAGGCCGATCAGGGTCTCGTGCGCCTGGAAGCCGAGGCGGGCATAGAGGTTCAGCACGCCCAGATTGGCCGCTGAGATCACGGTCTCGACGCGCCGGACGCCGTCCTGCCTCAGCCGGCCGAGGACAGCGCTCCAGAAAGGATGGGCGAGGACGGCCTGCTCCGGCCGCGTGCCGCCGAGGACGAACTCGGCCGTGCCGTCCTCGACCCTGAAGGCCAGGAACGCGCCCGGCTTCTCTCCAACATCGGAGACCAGCACCCGGGCCTTGCCGGCGAGCAGGCCCTCCATCCAGTCGATCTGGCGGCGGCGGTTGACCTCAGGGTCGATGGCGGGGTCTTCGGCGAAGCGACCATAGCGGAACGTGCCGGCGGCCTGCTCGATCAGCGCCGGGGCATCTTCGGGACGCGCCTCGCGCAGCGCCATCGCGCGTCCGGTTGCGGGCAGCGCGAAGCGGGCGAGATTGGCATAGCGCAGGCGCAGCACCGTCTCGACATAGCGGAAGCCGGCCGTCTGCAGCCGGGATACGGCGACGCGGCGCTCGGCCGAGAGACGCACGGTGATGAGACCGGCCCGATGCTCCCGGCAGATGTCATCGAATGCTTGGAAGAGGTCATCGTCGGTGCCGATTCCCTGTTCGGTCGCCAGCGCCAGGGAGACGATGTCGAGGGTCGGGCGGCCAAGGGCGCGGGCATCCCATGGCGTGTCGCGCAAGACCATCTGCGCACCGCCTTCGCCAACCAGTGCGATGGTCATGTCAGGGCGGCGTGCGCCGGAAGGCGGCGTGCAGGTCCAGCACCAGGTCATTCGGCCCGACGATATCGGCCGGCGGCGGCTGGACGAGGGCGAAGGCCTTCGGCGTGTCGGATGCGGCGCGCGGATCGCGGCGGCGGATAATGGCCGCGCGGATCGCGGGGTTGAGGCTTTCCAGCGTGTCGTCGGCGATGAGGTCGTCGAGGACAAGGAGAGGGCGCGCCTGCGCCCGCGCCTCGGCAACGAGCGTCTCGATGGCGCAGAGACCCGACACCACCGGTCGCATGTCGGGATGGCAGCCGGGCTGCCCATAGGCCCGGACGCGGCGGTCGAGATGATAGGCATGGCTCCAGTTGCCGGCCTGGACATGCAGGTTGATGGCGACCTGCATCCGCTTCAGCGTGAAGTCCTGGAAACGCCGCAGCAGGGTGGCCGACTGCACCGGGTCGGCGAGCGGCGCTGGCTCGATGAACGAGGCGAAGAACTCGATCCCTCCGCGGAAGCGGTCCCATCCGTCCATGGTCTCGCTGTTGCCGGAGTGGTTGACGCCGCCCTTGGAGATGGCGGTGACGCGGGCGAAGGGGCGCGGCGCGAACAGGACCGAGCCGACGGTCAGCGCGCGGGCGAGATGGGCGAAGTAGTGGAAGACGAAGCCGGTCACCGGCTCGATTACGTCATGTACGACATCGGTGCGGATGATGAACCATTCCGGGAAGATGTGGTGATCGAGGAGATAGTCGAGGCAGCGGGCGTGCTCGCCCTGCCGGAATGTCCGCTCGCCGTCGATGCGGTAGAAGGTGCCGATCTCCGCGTTGTCGCGGGTCTCGTCGATGAGCATCCACGGCGCCTGAATCATCACGAGGTCTGGATCGGCAGAGAGGCGGCCGAGATAGTCGATGACGACATCGGGCACGAGCAGGTCGTCGTCGCCCACCCAGATCGCGAACTCGCCGCGCGCCTGACGCCAGCTGTAGAGGAAGTTCCCGTAGGCGCCGATGTTCTCGGTCTGGCGGACCGAGCGGATGCGCGGCTCGTCCTTCGCCCAACGGGCCACGATCTCGGCGGTGTCGTCGGTCGAGCAGTTGTCCGAGACGAGGATCTCGAAGTCGATGCCGCGCGCGGTGAAGGCGTCGATGTGGTGGCTGAAGAAGCGGTCGAGATACTGGGCGCGGTTGTAGGTCGGCAGCGCGATGGTGACGAGCGGGCGCGTCGCCGGAGCGACGGCGGGCGGCGTCAGGGCGGCGGCGCTGGCGGGCATGGCGGGTCCGATCGTCAGGCGGCGCGGCGGGCGTGCCGCGCGAGAATGGATTTCAGCGAGCGCGACACCCGCGCGGCGACGTCGCGGGTGACGTTGTAGCCGCTCGGCAGGTTGATGCCCGTCGGCGAGATCGCATAGGCGTTGGGATTGCGCGCTGGCGCTCCCGCGGCCGAGGGCTGGCTGCGGAAGGCAGGCTGCCAGCTGAGGGGATAGAAGAAGGGCCGGGTGTCGATGCCGTCGGCGCCCATTTCGGCCGCCACCTGCTGCTTGAGGAGGCCGAGGGCGGGGTCGAGCACCGCCGTGACCATCCAGTAGGAGTTGAACACCTGCGGCGGCTCGGCGTTGAGCGTCAGGCCGGGGACCCCGGAGAGTTCCTCCGCATAGAAGGCGAAGATGTCGCGTTTCAGCACGATGAGCTCGTCGAGGCGCTCCATCTGGGCGATGCCCATCGCGGCCTGCATCGACGACATGCGGTACTTGAAGCCGACCTCCTCGGTGATCAGCGCGCGCGAGGTCGGATGGCGGCCCTGGTCGCGCAGGATGTTGACGCGCTCGGCGAGCGCATCGTCGTCGGTGACCAGCATGCCGCCCTCGCCGGTGGTCACCGTCTTGGAACCGTGGAAGGAGAAGACGGAGGCGCGGCCGAAGGAGCCGGCCGGCTTGCCGCGATAGCGCGAGCCGATGGCCTCCGCCGCGTCCTCGATCAGGATGATGCCGGCGTCGCGGGCGATCGCCTCGAGGCGCGCCCAGTCCGCCATGCCGCCGTAGAGGTCGACCACGATGGCGGCCTTCGTGCGCGGCGTGGTGGCGGCGGCGAAGCTCGCCGGCGACATGCACCAGGTCACGGGGTCGATGTCGCAGAAGACCGGGGTGGCGCCGACCTGCACGATGGGGGAGGCGGTGGCGACCCAGGTGCATTCGGGGACGATGACCTCGTCGCCGGGACCGATGTTCAGGCCGGCGAGGGCGAGGTGGATGGCCGAAGTGCAATGGGCCAGCGAGATGGCGTGCTTGCGGCCGGTCTGCTCGGTGACCATGGCCTCGAAGCGCAGGTTGTAGGCGGCATGATTGGCGAACCAGCCGTTCCTTGCCGCATCCGCGACGAGGTCGATCTCGCGCTGGGTGATGGAGGGGCCGGCGACCGGGACGCGCTCGCGCGCGGCGGTGAGCGGCGCGGTGTCGGGCAGGCCCTTCCAGGTGAGGTCTGCGGCCAGCGCGCCCTTCTCCATCAGGTGCTTCAGGCGGGCGAGGCGGACATAGCGCTGCCCCGTGAGGTCGGCGGCGGAGGTCCGGCCGGCCATGGCGGCAACCAATTCCCTCGCCCCCGAGGTCGCCGTGTGGAGGAAGCGGAAGTCCGGAAAGGCGCGGGCGAATTTCGAGAAGTCGACCCGGTACGAGCGCGGGTCGATGGTGTTGCCCTCGGCGAAGGTGACCTTCGAACCCGGAACGGCCTCGGCGACGATGGCGGCGATGTCGCGGACGAAGTGGTTCTCGCCGTTCTGGCCGATGTTGAAAGCCTCGCCCCTGACCGCGGCCGGATCAGCCGCGAGAATCGCGGCGGCAGCGCGGGCGAGGTCGCGGACGTGAAGGAGCGGCCGCCAGGCGAGACCGCTCGACAGCAGCTTCACCTCGCCGGTGGACAGCGCCGAACAGACGAGATTGTTCAGGACGAGATCGGTGCGCACCCGGGGCGACAGGCCGTAGCAGGTGGCGTTGCGCATGAAGGTCGGGGCGAAGCTCGCGTCGGCGAGTGCGAGCAGGCCCGTTTCGGAGTCCACCTTGCTCGACGCGTAAGCCGTCAACGGATTGACCGGCGCTGTCTCGTCGAGCAGCAGGTCGGGATTGCCGGCACCGTAGATCGAGCAGGACGAGGCGAAGATGAAGCGGGAGACGCCTGCGGCCTTGGCCATCGTCGCCAGCGCAACCGTCGCGTCGCGGTTGATGGCGGCGGTGAGTTCCGGGGCGAGGTCGCCCATGGGGTCGTTGGACAGCGCGGCGAGATGGAGGATGGCGTCGAAGCCGGCGAGGTCCTGCGCCGTCACATGGCGAACGTCCTTGGCTATGACGCGCGGCGGATCGGCCGGTTCCATGCCCTCCGTGTGGCAGGGTGCGAAGTAGCCGGTGTCGAGGCCGGTGACCTCGTGCCCGGCCTCGGCGAGGACTGCCGTGGCAACCGAGCCGACATAGCCGGCATGGCCGGTGATCAGAACCTTCATCTCAGCCTCATGCCGCCGCCGCCGAGCGGACAGGCTCGTCGGTCCACGTCTTCCACGGCGCCTTGCCGCTGTCCCACAGGCCCTGCAGCAGGCGCAGCTCGCGCAGCGTGTCGACGCACTGCCAGAAGCCGTCGTGCCGGTAGGCGCCGAGCTTGCCCTCGCGGGCGAGCCGCTCGTAGAGCGCCACCTCAAGCGAGCCGTCGTCGCCGTCGAGCGCCAGATAGTCGAAGACGCCCGGCTCGAAGACCGCGAAGCCGCCGTTGATCCAGCCCTCGCCGGTCTGCGGCTTCTCGACGAAGCCGGCGACGTCCTCGCCGTCAAAACGGATGCCGCCGAAGCGGGCAGGGGGGTGGACGGCGGTGATGGTCGCAAGGTGCCCCTGGGCGCGATGCTGGGCGATCACTGCATCGATGGAGACGTCGGAGACGCCGTCTCCGTAGGTGACGAGGAACGGCGCGCCGTCGAGATGGGGTTTGAGCCGCAGGATGCGTCCGCCCGTATTGGTGTCGAGGCCGGTGTTGACGATCCGCACCCGCCAGTTGTCGAAGGCGGGCCCCGACCGCAGCACCCTGCCGCGGCGGGTATCGACCATGAGGTCGCCGGCCATGCGGACCTCGTCGAGGAAGAAGCGCTTGATGACGTCGGCTTTGTAGCCGCCGGCGATGATGAAGTCGTCGAAGCCCTGCGCCGCGTAGTGGCGCATGATGTGCCACAGGATCGGCCGCCCGCCGACGTCGACCATCGGCTTCGGCTTCACGTCGGTTTCTTCGGAGATCCTGGTTCCGCGTCCACCCGCGAGAATGACCACCCGCATCTTGTCGCCCCTGGCCCGCACCGGGATTGGAGCATGGGCGGTTATGGTAAACGGATGGTAAAGGATCGGAGCGGTCCGGACGCCGTTGCCGTCAGGTCTGGGAGACCGTGTCGCGGCGCGCCAGGGCGAGCTCCATGAGCGCGGCTTCGCGCTCGACGATCATGCGGGCGTGGTCGAGGGCGACGGCGTAGTCGCCGTCGAACAGCGCGAACTGCATGCCGATGACGAGGGGACGGGCGCTCGGCATGGCCTCGAGGATGAGAGCGACACGGGCGGCGAGATCGGCGTGATCGACGGCATCGAAGCCCTTCAGTAGGATTTCCTGCACCAGAAAGGCGATGCTCTTGCCGATGGTGTCGATCTCCTCGACGCGGAGGAGAAGGCCGAGTTCCCGGACCTCGGACGTCGTCACGCCGGAGGGAAGAGGCAGTGTCCCGTTGTCCTGTCCCGCCATGAATCACCTCCCTCGCCCGTGACCCTTAAGTAATTTGTCAAGGTTAACAATTCCTAAATAAAGTAGAATTCGTGTTGTGTTTACCATCACTTTGAAGTCTTTAAAGCTCACCAAAGAAAAAAGCCTTTTTTAATCGCCGAAAGCCACAGTCGGTGTGCCTTCGAGAACTGAAGGCCCTCCCAGAATGCGGAGGCGTCATCGTCTGCCCCTCAGAAGCAGGGGTCCCTAGGAAAGGGTACTACAATGTCTGACATCACCATCTCGCGCGGCGTTCGCTCCAACCTTCTCTCCCTGCAGAACATCGCGTCGCAGCGTGAGACGATCCAGGGCCGCCTCGCCTCGGGCAAGAAGGTCAACTCGGCCCTCGACAACCCGACCAACTTCTTCACCGCCGCTTCGCTCAACTCGCGTTCCAACGACCTCGGCGCCCTGCTCGACTCGATGTCGAACGGCATCAAGACCTTGGAAGCGGCCGACAACGGCCTGAAGTCGATCACCAAGACGGTCGAATCGCTGCAGTCGGCGATCCGCCAGGCCCGTCAGGACAAGTCATGGCAGGGTGAGAGCTATGCCTTCACGGCCACCTCCGGCACGGGCGACATCGTCTTCACCGGCGGCGCCGTCGGCACCACCGCCGTCACGGTCGCCGTTTCGGCCAACGCCTCGGTCGACGACGTCGTCGCCTCGATCAACGGCAACTCGTCGCTGACGTCCAAGGTTCGCGCCTCGAACGACAACGGCAAGCTGCGCATCGAGAACCTGTCCACTTCGGACCTGACGGTCACCGACACCGCGGTCGCCACCACCGGCACCGGCGGCACGATCGGCGGCAACACGGTTCGCGCCGACCTCATCACGCAGTTCAACGACCTGCGCCAGCAGCTCGACCGCACCGCGGAAGACGCCTCCTTCAACGGCATCAACCTGCTGCGCGGCGACGCCCTGTCGATCACCTTCAACGAGACCGGTTCGTCTTCGCTGAACATCCAGTCCAAGAACGGCGATGCGATCAACTCGACCAACCTCGGGATCAACGCCCAGGCGACGTCGGTGGCCGACTCGGACGCCGGTCTCGACGCGGTGCTGACGGATCTGTCCACGGCGCTGGGTTCGCTGCGGTCGCAGTCCTCGGCCTTCGGTTCCAACCTCTCCATGGTTCAGAACCGCCAGGACTTCACCAAGTCGATGATGAACACGCTGCGCGGCGGTGCGGACAACCTCACCCTCGCCGACCAGAACGAGGAAGGCGCCAACCTGCTCGCGCTCAACACCCGCGCGCAGCTCGCAACCTCGGCCCTGTCCTTCGCCTCGCAGGGCGACCAGCAGGTCCTCCAGTTCCTCCGCTGATCTCATCCCTCACCGGAAGAGACGAAAGGGCGGCCTTCGGGCCGCCCTTTTTGCATTGATGCGGTGCCGTTGCGGAATTTGTGAGCATTAATCTCCCATAAACCTTGAAAACTGTCGGAACATTAAGACTAACGCATCAATGTGATACCGCCTTCAAGGAAAGAAGGCCCTCCCGAACCGGGGGGTGTACCCCACCCTCTCGGTGCTGCTGAGGGGCCCTAGAAAAGGGACTTGCGTATCATGTCTGACATCACCATTTCGCGCGGCGTCCGCTCGAACCTTCTGGCCCTGCAGAACATCGCCGCCGGCCGTGAGACCATCCAGGGCCGCCTCGCCTCGGGCAAGAAGGTCAATTCGGCCCTCGACAACCCGACCAACTTCTTCACCGCCGCTTCGCTCAACTCGCGCGGCAACGACCTCGGCTCCCTGCTGGACTCTATGTCCAACGGCATCAAGACCCTGGAAGCCGCCGACAACGGTCTGAAGTCGATCACCAAGACGGTCGAGTCGCTGCAGTCGACGATCCGCCAGGCCCGTCAGGACAAGTCGTGGCAGGGCGAGAGCTATGCCTTCACCGCCACGGCCGGCACGGGCGACATCGTCTTCACCGGCGGCGCCGTCGGCATCACCGCGGTCACGGTTGCGGTTTCGGCCAACGCCTCCGTCGACGATGTCGTCGCCTCGATCAACGGCAACTCGTCGCTGACGTCCAAGGTTCGCGCCTCGAACGACAACGGCAAGCTCCGCATCGAGAACCTGTCGACGGCCGACCTGACCGTCGCCGACACGGCCGACGCCACCACCGGCACCGGCGGCACGATCGGCGGCAACACGGTTCGCGCCGACCTGATCAAGCAGTTCAACGACCTGCGCCAGCAGCTCGACCGCACCGCGGAGGACGCCTCCTTCAACGGCATCAATCTGCTGCGTGGCGATGCCCTCGCCATCACCTTCAACGAGACGGGCTCGTCCTCGATCACGATCCAGTCGAAGGGTGGCGAGTCGATCAACGCGACCAATCTCGGCATCGATACGCAGGTGACATCTGTGGCCGATTCCGACACAGGACTGGACTCGATCCTGTCGGATCTCTCCACGGCGCTCGGATCACTGCGGTCGCAGTCCTCGGCCTTCGGTTCGAACCTCTCGGTGGTGCAGAACCGCCAGGACTTCACCAAGTCGATGATCAACACGCTGCGCGGTGGTGCGGACAACCTCACCCTCGCCGACCAGAACGAGGAAGGCGCCAACCTGCTCGCGCTCAACACCCGCGCGCAGCTCGCAACCTCGGCCCTGTCCTTCGCCTCGCAGGGCGACCAGCAGGTCCTCCAGTTCCTCCGCTGATCCCTCCGTCACGGGACGGTACGAAAGGGCGGCCCTCGGGCCGCCCTTTTTACGTTTCCGGCAGCCTTCGCAGGGAGCCTTCTCGCGTAAGGGATGGTCAAGGATAATGGCCGGTGTCCGGACATGGTAAAAAACTTCTGCTCGTATGCGCTTTTTTAACGATGTCCGGTGCATCGTGATCCCGCCTTCGAGAATTGAAGGCCCTCCCAGGATGTGGAGGTTGCGTATCGACCACCCCTCAGAAGCAGGGGTCCCTAGGAGAGGGCAGTATCCATGTCTGACATCACCATCTCGCGCGGCGTCCGCTCGAACCTTCTCGCGCTGCAGAACATCTCCTCGCTGCGTGAAACCATTCAGGGCCGCCTCGCTTCCGGCAAGAAGGTCAACTCGGCCCTCGATAACCCGACGAACTTCTTCACCGCAGCCGCCCTCAACTCGCGCGGCAACGACCTCGGCGCCCTGCTGGACTCCATGTCCAACGGCATCAAGACCCTGGAAGCGGCCGACAACGGCCTGAAGTCGATCACCCGCACCGTCGAGTCGCTCCAGTCCTCGATCCGCCAGGCCCGTCAGGACAAGTCCTGGAAGGGCGAGAGCTATGCCTTCACCGCCACGGCCGGCACCGGCGACATCGTCTTCACCGGCGGCGCCGTCGGCATCACCGCCGTCACGGTCGCGGTTTCGGCCAACGCCTCCGTCGACGACGTCGTCGCCTCGATCAACGGCAACTCGTCGCTGACGTCCAAGGTTCGCGCCTCGAACGACAACGGCAAGCTCCGCATCGAGAACCTGTCGACGGCCGACCTGACGGTCACCGACACGGCCGACGCCACCACCGGCACCGGCGGCACGATCGGCGGCAACACGGTCCGCGCCGATCTGATCACGCAGTTCAACGATCTGCGCCAGCAGCTCGACCGCACCGCGGAGGATGCCTCCTTCAACGGCATCAACCTGCTCCGCGGCGACGCCCTGTCGATCACCTTCAACGAGACGGGTTCGTCCTCGATCACGATCCAGTCGAAGGGTGGCGAGTCCATCAACTCGACCAACCTCGGGATCAACGCCCAGTCCGCCGCGGTGGCCGACACGGACAGCGGCCTCGACGCGATCCTCACCGACCTGTCCTCGGCGATGAGCTCGCTCCGGTCGCAGTCCTCGGCCTTCGGTTCGAACCTCTCGGTGGTGCAGAACCGCCAGGACTTCACCAAGTCGATGATCAACACGCTGCGCGGTGGTGCGGACAACCTCACCCTCGCCGACCAGAACGAGGAAGGCGCCAACCTGCTCGCGCTCAACACCCGCGCGCAGCTCGCAACCTCGGCCCTGTCCTTCGCCTCGCAGGGCGACCAGCAGGTCCTCCAGTTCCTCCGCTGATCCCTCCGTCACCGGACGACACGAAAGGGCGGCCCTCGGGCCGCCCTTTTCATTTGGACGCGCCGCGTTAGAGCGGCCTTAACCATCTTTGCCAACAGTGCGGCCAGGACAGGACGCGGACCCGCGGCCTCACTCATGCGTCGACGGAGACCGCCATGGCCCGCGCACTGGAATGGACCCGGCCGCTCGACGAGCGCACCCTCAAGCACGCCGTCGATTATGCGACGCAGTCGGCGGAGGCCGCCCTGCTGCGCGGTGAAGCGTCGATCGCCCTGCGCATCGGTCGCCAGCTCGGGCTCGCCCAGCCGGAGGTGGCGGCCCATCGCGACCTCGCGATGCGCGCCTCGGGCGTGCAGGACGCGGCGTCCGATGTCATCGCACGGCACGCCGGCAGCTCCGATCCGGAGACGATCAACGCGCTGGCGGCCGCCCATCTCTCGCGCGGCGACCTGATGGCGGCGAGCCAGCTCTGGCTGTCGCTCGCCCGGGCCGACTCCAGCCGCGCCGATGCCTTTCTGAGCTTCGCATGGTGCATGGTCCGCGCCGGCAATATCGAAAGCGCGGAGCCGATCGTCGCCCACCTCTCGCGCATGACCAGTCATCCGAAGATCGATGCGGTCAGCATGATGATCGCCATGGCGCGGGGCGACTTCGATGGCGCGCTGCTGCTGGCGCAGAAGGCCCTTGCCAGCGACCCCGAGGCTCATGTCTGGCTGCCGTTGGGTCCGGTTTTCGCCAGTTCCGGCGTCGCGAACGAGGCGTCCTTCGCGCTCGGCATGCGGCTCGAGGACCTGAGTTCGCTCCTGCATCTCTACGAGGTCGGCCAGCACGTGCAGGCGGGGCGCAACCGCGAGGCCGTGGCAGGCGCCGACGTCGCGCTGGCCCTTGTACCCGATGACCGCTGGGCCTCGATGTTCAAGATCATGGCGCTGATGGCGTCCGAGGACAAACTCGGCGCCGCCCAGGCGCAGGCGGCGCTCGCCGCCGCCACCGGCGCGCGGCTGGATGTGTTGACGCGGCTGATCGACCTCCTGTTCGACGCCAGCGCCCATCAGCAGGTCGTCGATCTCGGCCGCATCGTGCGCGAGCGCCTGCCGCAGCACAGCGCGCTTCTGTCCACCATCGCCCATGCGGCGTCGCACGTGGTCGAGATGGATCTCGCCGACGAGATTCTGGCCTCGCTCGAACCGCTTGAGGAGACCATCACCAGGGCCGGCCTCTCGCCGTTCATGGTGCTCGCCATGACCGACGATCCGGCCATCCAGCGCATCGCCTCGGAGCGGCGCGGACGCACCCTGCCGGGGCCGAGCGAGCCGCTGGCCGTGCCGCTGCCCTTGCCGCCGGAGCGGGGCGAGCGGCTGCGTGTCGGCTACTACTCCAACGATTTCCACAACCACGCGACGCTGAAGCTGCTGACCGAGGCGCTCGAGAGCACCGATCGCAGCCGCTTCGAGGTCGTCGCCTATTCCTACGACGCCTTTGCCGAGGACGCCGAGCGCGTTCGCCTCAAGGCTGCCGTCGACCGCTTCGCCGATGTGACCATGCTCACGGAGACGGAAACCGCCAGCCTCATCCGGAGCGACGGCATCCACGTGCTCGTCGACCTCAAGGGCTATACGGGCGGCTCCCGGCTCAGCCTTCTCAAGTACCGGGCGGCCCCCATCCAGGTGAACTGGCTGGGCTATCCCGGCACCTACGGCCTCGCGGAGGCCGACTACATCATCGCCGACCCCTTCATCATCCCCGAGGGAGCCGAGGCCGGCTACTCGGAGGCCGTGGCGAGGCTGCCGGATTCCTACCAGCCGAACCGGCGCAACCGCGACGTCGTAGAGCCGCCGACCCGCGAGATGGTGGGGCTGCCGGAGACGGGTTTCGTCTTCGCGTCCTTCAACCATGTCTACAAGGTTGGTGGCACGCTGTTCGCCGCCTGGATGGACATCCTGAAGGCGGTTCCGGGCTCGGTGCTCTGGCTCCTGTCGAAGGATCCCTCGATCGGCGAGCGCCTGAGGGCGCGGGCCGAGGCTCATGGGGTCGACCCGTCGCGGCTCGTCTTCGGCCCGGTGATGGACAATGCCTATCACCTCGCGCGCTACAACCTTGTCGACCTCGCCCTCGACACCTATCCGGTCGGCTCGCACACAACGGCCAGCGACGCGCTCTGGATGGGTGCGCCGCTGCTGGCGCTGTCCGGCCGCAGCTTCGTCTCGCGGGTCTCGGGCAGCATCCTCAGGGCGGCGGGCATGGAGCAGCTCATCGCCGCCAGCTTCGACGAGTACAAGGCCAAAGCCATCGCCATCGGCAACGATCCGGGAATGGCGGCCGGGCTGCGCGAGACGCTGCTGCGCAACCGCGAGAGCGTTCCGCTGTTCGATCCGGCCCGGTTCGCCGAGCATCTCGGCCGTGCCTACGAGACGATGGTCGACATCTGGCGTCGCGGCGAGGCGCCGCACGGCTTCGACGTGCCCTCGGTCGACGCGCAGCCGGCGCGCTCAGTGGAAGTCGCGTGACTTCGGCAGGATCCTGACGTCGCGCGGGTGACGGCCGCCTGTCCGCGGATATTGCGGCCGGGCGACCTCGTCGGCGCGGGCCAGCGTCGCCCGCATGGAATCCTCCGACAGCAGTTGCAGGTCCGCCGTGCGGTCGATGATGGTCTCGGCCATGAGGTGGACGACGCCCTCGGGGCTCTTCTGGATGATGCCGTCGACGACCAGCAGCCGCGCCCCCATGATCGCCCGGCGGAAGCGCTCCATGCGGCGGGCCCAGAGCACGACATTGGTGATGCCGGTCTCGTCCTCCAGAGTGATGAAGATGGCGGTGCCCTTGCCCGGCCGCTGGCGCACCAGCACGACGCCGGCGATGCGGCCGCGCTGGTGGTTCTGCCCGGCTGATATCTCGGCGCAGGTGGCGATGCCCTCCGCCCTCAGGCGGTCGCGCAGGAATTGCATCGGGTGGGCCTTCAGCGACAGGCGCACCGTCTGGTAGTCGGCGACGACGTGCTCGGAGAGCGGCATGGCGGGAAGCCGGGCCTCGGCCTCTTCGCCAAGCTCGCGGGCGTCGGCTGCGGCGAAGAGCGGCAGTGGCCGGTCGTCGGGCAGCCGCCGAACGGCCCAGAGCGCCTCGCGCCGGTCGAGGCCGATGGAGCGGAAGGCGTCCGCGTCGGCGAGGATGTGCAGCGCGCGGGCGGGCAGGGCGCAGCGCCGTGCGACATCTTCGATGTCGGTGAAGGGGCGCCCGCGGGCCGCGACGAGGCGCTCCGCCCAGGCCTCGTGGAAGCCGTCCAACTGGCGGAAGCCGAGGCGGAGGGCGAGCGGCGCGGCCCCCTCCTCGCGCTCGAGGCTGTTGTCCCAGTCGCTCGCATTCACATCGACGGCGCGAACCTCGACGCCGTGGTCGCGCGCGTCCCTGACGATCTGGGCCGGTGCGTAGAATCCCATCGGCTGGGAGTTGAGCAGGGCGCAGGCGAAGATCGCGGGATGGTGGCATTTGATCCAGGAGGAGATGTAGACGAGCTTGGCGAAGGAGGCGGCGTGGCTCTCGGGAAAGCCGTAGCTGCCGAAGCCCTTGATCTGGTCGAAGCAGCGCTGGGCGAAGGCCGGATCATAGCCGCGCGCCACCATGCGGCTGACCATCAGCGTCTCGAAGCGATGCATGGTGCCGACATTGCGGAAGGTCGCCATGGCGCGGCGCAGGCCGTTGGCCTCGTCGGCGGTGAATTTCGCCGCCACCATGGCGAGGCGCATGGCCTGCTCCTGGAACAGCGGTACGCCATAGGTCTTGCGCAGCACCTGGTAGAGTTCGTCGGGCGACCCATGCCCGGGTGCGGGCGAGGGATAGCTTACCGGCTCGATGCCGCTGCGGCGGCGCAGATAGGGATGCACCATGTCGCCCTCGATGGGACCGGGGCGGACGATGGCGACCTGGATGACCAGATCGTAGAATTCGCGCGGCTTCAGGCGCGGCAGCATGTTGATCTGCGCCCGGCTCTCGACCTGGAAGACGCCGATGGAATCGCCCCGGCAGAGCATGTCGTAGACGCGCGCATCCGCCTGCGGGACCGTGGCCAGGTCGAGATCCTCGCCCTCGTGCGCGCGGATGAGGTCGAAGGCCTTGCGGATGCAGGTGAGCATGCCGAGGGCCAGCACGTCGACCTTCATCAGTTCGAGCGTGCCGATGTCGTCCTTGTCCCATTCGATGAAGGTGCGGTCCTCCATGGCTGCATGTCCGATGGGCACCATTTCGTCGAGCCGGCCGCGGGCAAGCACGAACCCGCCGACATGCTGGGAGAGATGCCGTGGAAAGCCGAGCAGGCGGGTGGCGAGATCGACCGCCCGGCGGATGGCGGGGTTCTGCGGGTCTAGGCCGGCGGAGCGGATGTAGCTGTCGCCGATCTCGGTGCCCCAGCTGCCCCAGACCATGCCGGCGAGGCGGCCGGTGACGTCCTCGGTGAGACCAAGCGCCTTGCCGACCTCGCGGATGGCGCTGCGCGGCCGGTAGCTGATGACGGTGGCGGCGATGCCGGCGCGCTCGCGGCCATAGCGCCCGTAGATGTGCTGGATGATCTCCTCGCGCCGCTCATGCTCGAAATCGACGTCGATGTCGGGAGGCTCGCGGCGCTCCGAGGAGATGAAGCGCGCGAAGAGGACGTCGTGCTCGGCCGGGTCCACGGCGGTGATGCCGAGCGCGTAGCAGACGGCGGAATTGGCTGCCGATCCGCGCCCCTGGCAGAGGATGCCCCTGTTCTCCGCGACGCGGACGATGTCGACGATGGTGAGGAAGTAGCGGGCATAGCCGAGTTCGGCGATGAGGGCGAACTCCTGCCGGATCAGGTCACGCACCTTGTCGGGGATGCCCTGCGGATATCGCGTCTCCGCCCTTTGCCAGGTGATGTGCTCAAGCCAGGCCTGGGCCGTCCAGCCGGGAGGCACCGGCTCGTCGGGATATTCGTACCTGAGTTCGCCGAGGGTGAAGTCGACACGGGCCAAGAGGTGCTGCGTCTCGGCGATCGCCTCCGGGCAATCCGCAAAGAGCCGCGCCATCTCGGCGGCCGGTTTCAGGTGCCGCTCGGCATTGGCCTCGAGCAGCAGGCCGGCGTCGTCGATGGTGACGCCTTCGCGGATGCAGGTGAGCACGTCCTGCAGGTCGCGCTGGCCGGGTGCATGATAGAGTACGTCGTTGATGGCCATCAGCGGCACGCCCGTCGCCCCGCTGATGCGCTTCAGGGCGGCGAGCCGGCGCCGGTCGTCGCCCTGCCGGCCCATGGTCGCGCCCAGCCAGACCGAGCCGCCGGCCACCTCCGCGAGTCTGCCCAGCGTGGAGGCCAGCGCCTCGATGTTGCTGTCCGGCATGGCGATCAGCAGGAGGTCGCGCGTATCGGCGAGGAGATCGTCGAGGGTGAGAAGGCATTCGCCCTTGCCGCCACGCAGGTTGCCGGTGGTGAGCAGGCGGCAGAGCCGCGCCCAGCCGCGCCGGTTCGCCGGGTAGGCGACGATGTCGGGAGCGCCGTCGGAAAAGACGAAGCGGGTGCCGACCGCCAGCTGGAAGCGCTCCGCGGCCGCCTTGAACTGTGCATGGGTGAAGCCGAAGGCCTCGGCCTGCGGGTTCTCGATCCAGACGAACTCGCCGGGCGATGATCCCTCGCGCACCTTGTCCGGCGGTATGAGGCCCTCCGTTCTGATCTCCTTGAGCACGGCATAGGCGCGCACCACGCCAGCCACCGTGTTGCGGTCGGCGATGCCGATGCCGGTGTGGCCGAGCAGCAGCGCGGTCAGCACCAGGTCGCGGGCATGGGACGCGCCGCGCAGGAAGGAGAAATTGGTGTGGGTGGCAAGCTCGGCATAGGCCATGGGCGCCTCACGCAAAGAGGCCATGGACGAACCAGCGGGGAGCCGCCGTCTCGGTGCCGTAGAGGCCCTGGCGGAACACCCAGAACCGCCGGCCGTCGCGATCCTCGAGACAGTAATAGTCACGGGTGAGCGCACCTTCCCCGTCGCGCCACCATTCGGCGGCAATGCGCTCGGGCCCTTCGGCGCGGGCGATCTGGTGGGTGGTGCGACGCCAGTGGAAGGTGGCCGGCGGCCCGTCCGGCACCTCGGCGAGGGTCTCGATCGGCTGTGGGGGGTCGAAGAGCTGCAGCGGCCGGGAAAGCGGCCGCGTGGCGCGCACGGCTGGCCAGGCCGGCCCGGTGCCGACGGCGATGGCGGGCAGCACCGTCTCGGCGCGTTCGGGGATGTGGGAGCGCCGGTCGATGATGCGCAGCACGCTGTCGCGGCCGAAGCGGGCAACGAGATGGTCGATGAGCGCCACCGTTCCCGTGTCGGCCTCGCCGCGCCCGTCGAGGCGGGCCTGGCGAGGGGCGAGGACTTCCGTGCGCAGCAGCGACAGGCGGATCAGATCGAAGCCGAAACCGGGATCGGAGGGGTCGTCGAGGAGGTGCATCTTTTCGGCGAAGAGCCGCATGAGGGCGGCATGGTCGCGCGACGGCTCGCCGGTCTCCACCGCAATGCGCCGGACGACGCCATCGGTGCGGAAGACACTCGCCTCGAACAGCCGCCCGCCCTCGCCGCGCTCCTCCAGCGTCGCGACCGCCTTGCCGAGGATGAGGCCGAGCGCGGCGAGGAGATCCTCACGCCGCGCCACCGGTTCGGCAAAGCGGCGCTCGACCATGCAGGCCGCCACCGCCCGGCGGGGCGTCAGGCGGGCGTCCTCCCAGCCGGTGAGACGACGCAGCCGCGTCGCCAGGGCCGCGCCGAAGCGGGCCACCAGAATCTCGCTCGGCCGGGCGGCAAGGTCGCCGATGGTTTTCAGCCCGGCGCGGGTGAGCGCCAGCACGATGGCCGGATCGCCGCCGAGCGCCGCGACGGGCAGGGGCGCGACGGCCTGCGCCTCGCCGCCCGGCGGGACGATGGCGCGGGCGCCGTGGCGGGCGAGGGCGGAGGCCGCCTCGGGCGTTCCGGCGATGGTCGCCCGCGCCGTCAGGCCGGCGCTGGCGAGGCGGCGCAGGAGATCCTCGCGCAGCAGGGCCTCGCCGCCGAAGAGATGGGCGCAGCCGGTAATGTCGAGGATGAACCCCTCGGGGGGCTCCAGGGCGACGAGCGGCGTGTAGCGGTCGGCCGCGTCCGCCAGCCGTTCGAGAAACCGCCGGTCTGCCGCGGCATCGTGCTCCAGAGCCGTGATGTCCGGTACGCAGGCGCGGGCATCGGCGAGCTTCTGGCCGGGGTGGAGGCCGAGGCTACGGGCGCGTGCGTCGACCGCTGCGATGCGCAGGGCGCCCGCCACCTTCTCCGTGAGCACGAGCGGGACGTCATCCGGCACGCCGGAAGGGCAGGGGCGGCTGGACGGGCCATGGGAGGGCTTCTGTAGCCGGCGCAACCGCTCGGTCGGCAGGAAGGGCATCCAGACGGCCAGGTAGCGCCGTCCGTTCGCGGAAGCGACGGTGTTCACGATCCCACTCCATGGGCCAGTCGCGGGGAGGAATGCCGGCCCTGTGGCGCAGCAGGGTGACGGAAAAGGCGGGAAGTCCGGGCAGGCCGGCTTGCTTGTCCTGCGAAAGGGCGGCGCGGACCTGCCAGCGCGAGGTGGCGGCGGAGGCGGCCGGCACCGCATCGGCCCGTGTCACGAGCACGGTGACGCCGCTGGCCGCCGCCGCGAGCGACAGGCGCCGGCTTGCGGTCAGGTCGAGGACCTTCGGCGCCCCCCAGATCTCGGCGAGGACGGTGCCGACGGTCGCGCACTGGGCCGCCTCGTGGGCTGCCTTCAGCACGTCCTCCGCAGTGCGCGCCCGCACCAGCACCAGACGGCCAGGATCGAGCCCGAGGGCGGCGATGCCATGGCCATAGGGCCGCCCGAACTCCTGATCGAACATCCGCTGGCGCACCCACACCACCGGCGCCGACGGAGTGGCGCAAATGGCGAGCGCCAGGGCGAAGCCGGTGGCGGCAGGGCCATGGGCGGGGCTCGCGGCAAAGATCTCATGCAGGCTGGCGCGGCTGAGCCCGCCGCCGAGCGCGCCATCCAACTCCGGCAGGCCGAGGGAAAAATGCGGCAGCGCCGAGGGCATGACCCCCCGCTCCATACGCGCAAGGGTCCCCTTCAGCGCCGCGAGAGTGTCGCGTCGCATGGTCATGTATGTTCCTGTTATGTTCTTATCAAAGGATGAGCAGCCACGCGAGTCAAGGCGCCCCGACTCAACCGTGCGGCGAACCCATGGGCAGAGGCCAGGGAAACGGCAGGATTCCGGCCCGGAATCCTGTCGGCTGCGCGATATCGCGCGCCGCCCGCATATTCGCGGGCTTCCGTCGGCCGACGCAGGCAAGACGCAGACGGCAGATGTTCTCGCGCTTCAGTGCAGGCGGAACTCGGCCCCCACCGCCCGCATCTCGGTCGGCCCGATCAGGTCCTTGTGCGCCACCGTGACCCGGTAAAGCTTGCCCTCCAGCTTTGCCTGCCAGAAGGCGAGGAAGCGCTTCAACTCGGGAAAGCGGGGGGCGAGATCATAGGCCTGCCAGACATATTCCTGGAGGATGGCGGGGTGGTCGGGCAGACGGTAGAGAATGCCTGCCGTGGTCAGCCCGTAGCCCTCCATCTGGCGGGCGAAATCTGCCGATGCCATGCGTGAACCTCCTTTGCCGGATGACACAAGCAATCGCAGCGCAACATCAGCGTCGATGCAAGCCAAAAGTTCCATTTCATTATTGAAATCAGCTTGTTAGCACTCGATAGAAAAAAGTGCTGACAGGGTCTTGCGAGCCCAAAAAAGGCTTCCTAACTCATCGCCCGGACGGGACGCCGTAGGCGCCCGGCGATGCGCTCGCCACGGCCCTCGCAGCGGGTCCCGGCCACATCAATCGCGATGATCCATATCTGGAGGAACTCATGAAGTTTCGGCCACTGCATGACCGTGTCGTCGTCAGGCGCATTGACGCCGAGGAGAAGACCCGGGGAGGCATCATCATCCCCGATACCGCCAAGGAGAAGCCGCAGGAAGGCGAGGTGATCGCCGTCGGTCCGGGCGGGCGCAACGAGCGCGGCGAGCTCGTCCCGCTGGACGTGAGGGCCGGCGACACCGTGCTCTTCGGCAAGTGGTCGGGCACCGAGGTGAAGATCGACGGTGTCGACTACCTGATCATGAAGGAGAGCGACATCATGGGCATCGTCGAGACCTCGGCGAGCCTGAAGAAGGCCGCCTGAGCGGGGCCTTTCCGACGTCCAACATCCCTCAACATCTCAATCCAAGGAGTGAGGAACCATGGCTGCGAAAGACGTGAAGTTTTCGCAGGACGCGCGCGAGAAGATGATCCGCGGCGTCGACATACTGGCCAATGCCGTGAAGGTGACGCTGGGCCCGAAGGGCCGCAACGTCGTGATCGAGAAGAGCTTCGGTGCCCCGCGCATCACCAAGGACGGCGTCACCGTCGCCAAGGAGATCGAGCTCTCCGACAAGTTCGAGAACATGGGCGCCCAGATGGTCCGCGAGGTGGCGTCCAAGCAGAACGATGCCGCCGGTGACGGCACGACCACAGCGACCGTGCTCGCCCAGGCCATCGTCCGCGAGGGCGCCAAGTCGGTGGCCGCCGGCATGAACCCGATGGACCTGAAGCGCGGCATCGATCTGGCCGTTGATACGGTCACCAAGGAGCTTGAGAAGAACTCCCGCAAGGTCACGAAGTCCGACGAGGTCGCCCAGGTCGGCACGATTTCCGCCAATGGCGATGCCTCCATCGGCCGGATGATCGCCGAGGCGATGCAGAAGGTCGGCAACGAGGGCGTCATCACGGTCGAGGAGGCCAAGAGCCTCGAGACCGAGCTCGACGTGGTCGAGGGCATGCAGTTCGACCGCGGCTACCTGTCGCCCTACTTCATCACCAACGCCGACAAGATGGTGGCCGAGCTGGAGGACCCCTACGTCCTCATCCACGAGAAGAAGCTGACCGGCCTGCAGGCCATGCTGCCGGTGCTGGAAGCCGTGGTGCAGACCGGCAAGCCGCTGCTGATTGTCGCGGAGGATGTCGAGGGCGAGGCGCTTGCCACCCTGGTCGTCAACAAGCTGCGCGGCGGCCTGAAGATCGCGGCTGTGAAGGCGCCGGGCTTCGGCGACCGGCGCAAGGCCATGCTCGAGGACATCGCCATCCTCACCGGCGGCACGGCGATCTCGGAAGACCTCGGCATCAAGCTGGAGAACGTCACGCTCAACATGCTCGGCCGGGCGAAGAAGATCCGTATCGAGAAGGAGGCCACCACCATCGTCGACGGCGCCGGCTCGAAGAAGGACATCGAGGCCCGCGTGGCGCAGATCAGAGCGCAGATCGAGGAGACCACCTCCGACTACGACCGTGAGAAGCTGCAGGAGCGCCTCGCCAAGCTCGCCGGCGGCGTGGCGGTCATTCGCGTCGGAGGCGCAACGGAAGTCGAGGTGAAGGAGAAGAAGGACCGCGTTGACGACGCCCTCAACGCCACCCGCGCGGCGGTGCTGGAAGGCATCCTGCCCGGCGGCGGCGTCGCGCTTCTCCGGGCCGCCAAGGTGCTGGAGGGGCTGAAGGGCGCCAATGACGACCAGCGCACCGGCGTGGACATCGTCCGCAAGGCGCTGGAGGCTCCGATCCGCCAGATCGCCGAGAACGCCGGCGTCGAGGGCTCGATCGTTGTCGGCAAGGTCACCGACAAGGGTGACTACGCCTATGGCTACGATGCCCAGGGCGACGCCTATGGCGACATGTTCAAGCTCGGCATCATCGACCCGACCAAGGTCGTGCGCACGGCGATCCAGGATGCGGCTTCCGTTGCCGGCCTGCTGATCACCACGGAGGCCATGGTCGCCGAAAAGCCGAAGAAGGAAGCGGCGGCCCCGGCCATGCCGGGCGGCGGCATGGACTTCTGACGAAGGCCATCGTCGCGACGTCTGAGACAGTCGAGCCGGAAACAAGGGGGCGGCGCGGGAGACCGCGACGCCCTTTCCGCATCAGTACTCGATCTCGGCGCCGATGCCGGCGGCGGCGCGGCCGTCGGCGCCGATCTCAGTCTGGATGCGGATGCGGCGGGTCAGGTCGATGTCGACACCGACCGCGCTGTTCTCCGGCTTGGCGCCCGTGCGAACCCCGATCCGCACGCGATCATTGATGGCCCGCGAGACGCCGACGGCCGGACCCGTGGCGCCCGTCGTCACGTCGAGATTGTCGACGCCGAGCGCCCTTCTCGTCGCCTCGAAGGCGTCCGGCCCGCCGCTGCCCGACAGGGTGGCGACGGCCTGGGCGAGTTGCAGGGCCTGGAAGGGCGAGAGACCCCCGGCGGCGCGCTGGAACAGGAGGCGCGAGAGCACCTCGTCCTGCGGCAGGGTGGGGGTCGAGGTCAGTGCGAATTCCGGTTCGCTCGCCCGTCCGGTGATGCCGACCGAGGCGGTGATGCCGGTGGCGCGTGTCTCGGCGACGAAATCGAGGTCGGGGACGAGATCGCCGCCGCCGAACGTCATGCGCCCCCGGGTGAAGTCGAGCCGCTGGGTGAGCAGCGAGAGCCTGCCGCGCCGCATCTCGAAGGCGCCGTTGGCGCGCATGTCGCGGGTGGTGCCGGTAAGCCGCAACTGGCCGCCGAGTTCGGCGTCGATGCCGCGCCCGCGCACGAAGACGCGGCTCGGCGCGTCGACGACGACATCGAGCGTCGCGTTGAAGGGGGCCGTGCGCCGGCTGGCCGCGGCGGCGCGCTGGCGGGCGATCTGGGCGAGGCGCACGCGCGTCTGCGCGGGAGCGCCGACATGGCGGGCGTCGCGCAGCGGTTCGGCGGTTGAGGGCAGGCGGTCCGGCACGCGTACCTCGATGGTCGTCACGTCCATGCGGCCGGACAGGCGCGGCGTCGTGGCCAGCGGCCCGGTGACGGCGAGGTCGAGGCTGGTGGTCATCTGCATGACGTCGCTGGAGACGACCTCGGCGTTGCGTGCGGCGATGCGCAGGTCCGCCGGGAAGCCGCGCAGGGGATCGGCATTGACGCGGCCGGAAACCGACAGCGTGCCGCCATTCTTCGCCCGTGCGGTGAGGCGCTCGATGGCGATGTCGGCGCCGCGCCCGGTCACCCGCCCCTCGATGGCGGTGAAGGCGATGCCGTTGAGCGGGTCGGAGAAGGAGCCGCCGGTCAGCGTCGCCGTGCCCTGGATGTCGGGGCTCGTCCGTGTGCCGCGCAGCGCCCCGTCGATGGCGAGGCGGCCGGCGACACGCTGACCGGAGCCGGCGAGCTGGGCATTGGCGAGGGCGGCATCCAGCGTGCCGCGCACCTTCACATCCAGGGCGCCGGCCGGGGTCAGGGGCAGCGAGCCGTCCACGGTCAGCGCGATGGTGCGGCCGCCGTTGATGCGGGCATCGAGCGTGGCCCGCTCGCCGCGCGCCTCACCGCGCGCGGTGATGTCGAGCGCCGGAACGCCGGCACTGCGGCTGGCGGGCGCGCTGAAGCCGCGCACCGTCGCCTCGAACGGGCCGCGCGGGGTGGCGGCCGGTCCGCGCAGCGTGGCGCGCGCATCGAGCGTGCCATTGAGGCCCGTGCCGGGGGCCAGGATGTCGAGGGTCGCCAGCGGCACGCGCCGCGCTGCGAGAGTGACGTCGAGCTCCGATCCCAGCAGGCCGGAAACCTCGATCTCGCCGCCCTGCAGGGTGACGACGAGGCGCTCGGTGCGGACCTTTCCGCCTTCGAAGGCGAGGCTGGCGGGGCGGGCGAGGGCGATCCGCGCGCCCGCGCGCGCGGCGGTGAAGGACGCAAGGTCGAGCCTGTTCGGGGTGCCGGGCACGAGGCGGCCCGCGCCGGCGAGGGCGAAGCCGCGGGCGCGGGCGGCGAGGGTGATGTCGGTCGCCTCCGCCGCACCCACCGCCCTGAGTTCGATCCGCTCCACGGTCTCTCCACCCGTGACGAGCCGGTCGACGGTCGCCTGCCCGTCCACGCGGGGGCGGCCATAAAGGTCGTCGGCGCGCAGGTCGGCGCGCAGGATGTTGAGGCTCGCTGTCCCGAGGACGAGGCGCTGGCCGTCGCCCTGGACCGTGACCGACTGGCGGCCGCCGGCCGCATCGGCGGTGATCGTGGCGCGCAGGCTGCCCGACAGGCGGGTGAGCGCCAGCGGCGAAAGATCGTCGAGGTTGCCGGCCGTGACGGCGAGGCGGCCGGTGGCCAGCCTCTCGCCATCGACCCGGCCCTGACCTTCGGCCGAGACCGAGCCGAGGCGCGCCGTGAGCCTGTCGAGGACCCAGGACCGGCCCTCCTCCCTGGCGGCGATGTCGGCCGTGAGCGGCTTGCCGTCGATGTCGCCGCTGGCGGCCATGGTGATGTTCGGCGCGCTCGTCACGGTGCGGGCATTGACGGTCAGGCGCAGGTCGCGGACCGGCCGGTTCATGGCGCGGGCGTTGGGGGCGGCGATCGTCAGCGCCACGGTGGGATCGAGGGCATCGCCGGTGACTTGGGCATCGGCACGGGCGGCGCCCGCAAGCTGGCGGTCGACCTGTGCAAGGTCGGGCAGGGCGAGGGCGGCGCGCATGTCGATGCGCCCGTCGCCGGTGGTGCCGTCGAGGCCGGCCGTGACGTGCCGGGCACTGAGCGTCACACCTTCCAGCGTCAGGGCCTCGCGGCGGCGCGTGATGGTTCCGGCGAGCGTCGCCTGCCAGCCGATCAGACGGTCGGCGACCGGGTGGCCGAGGGCGAGTTCCGTCGCGCGGCCGTTGAGGACGGCACGGGTCACCGCCTGCGAGGGATCGCCCGACAGGGTAGCGGCGACATAGCCCTGACCTGCGAGCGGGCGGCCGGCGAGGCGCGAGAAGGCGGCGAGGCGCAGGATGTCGGCCTGAAGCTGCCCCTCGAGGATCTTTGCGCCGGTGCGGCCGGTGAAGGCGAGCTTCACGTTGGGTGAGGTTACCGTGAGATCGGAGATCTCGGTGACAGCCTGCTCGTCGACGACGGCGCGCAGGGTCAGGACGGCGCGGCTGCCGAGGGCCTCCGACACGCCCCGATCCGCCAGGGCGAGGCCGTCGGCCTGGCCGTCCATGATGATGCGGTAGCGCTTCGAGCCGGGGCTCTCGGGTTCGGCGGAGATCATCGCGGCCAGGCTGCCGATTTTCGCACTGGGGCCGTCAAATCCCTTCAGGTCGAGCTTGCCCTCGACCCGCGGCGCGTTCAGGGCGCCCATGGCGGTGGCGTCGAAGACGAGGCGCTCGATGCGCGTGGAGCCACGGGTCGTCGCCCCCTCGGCGGTCGGCAGGGCTCGCGCGCGGGCCGAGACATTGAGCTCGTTGCGGGCCGTGAGATAGCCGCCGATGGTCAGTTCAGCGAGCTGCGATCCAAGGCGCAGGCCCTCAATGGCATAGCCGCCGTCATCGCCGAAGACGATGCGGCCCTGAAGCGTCGTGTCCCCGGCAAAGATGGCGGACACGGCGGGAGGCAGCAGGCTCTCGATACGGGCGTCGAGTTTCAGGCCGAGGCGGCGAATCTGGTTGTCGCGCGACAGGACTGCGTCGCCGCGCGCGTTGACGTCGGGGCCCGCATCGAAGGCGATGCGGCCGCGCCAGTCGTCGAGGCGGCCGGAACCGGCGACATCGAGCTTGACCGGCGGAAGGCCAGGCAGGTTGGCGAGGCGCGCCGCGATGCCGCCGGCGGGCTCGTCGTGCTGCAGCGACAGGTCGAGCTGCTGGCTGGAGGGAACGAAGGTCAGCTTGATGGCCGAAAGGCCGGGCGCGTCGAGGCGGCGCACCTCGAAGGCGGCATTGAGACCCTCAGACGCCGGTCCGAGACTTGCGGAACCGTCAGCCGAGAACCGCGCGGCGGCACCGAGCACCGGTTCTCCCAGAGCGAATTCCGCGATGGCGAACTTGCCGATCTCGACCTTCAGGGGCAGTTCGGGCAGGAGCGGGCCGTCGGCGGTCGGCCGCGGCGCGGAGGGATCGGCGATCGGCTTGCGCAGCAGCTCTACCTTGCCGATCTCGAGGTTCTGGATCTCCAGCCGCCGCGACAGGAGCGCGGCGCGGCGCCAGACGAGGCGGATGGTGTCGATGCGTAGATAGACGCCCTGCCGGTCGGCGATGGTGACGTTGCGGATCATCGCATCGGAAGAGAGCGGACCCTCGACCGTACCGATGCTCACCGTCGATCCCGGCGAGGAGAGGGTGCGGGAGATGAAGCCGGCGAGGACGCCCTGGTCTTCCTGCGCGCGCGGGCGGGACGGCGCGAGCAGGACGGCCGCCATGGCCAGCACGGCGACGAGGACGAGGAGGGCGAGGGTGCGGGTGCGTGTCAGCATCAGAAGGCCTGCCCGATACTGACGTAGAAGGCATAGGGCTTCTCGCCCTGGCGGCGGGCGAGGGGCACGGCGACGTCGAAACGGATGGGGCCGACCGCCGTGTAATAGCGAAGGCCGAGGCCGGCGGCGTAGCGCATGGGCGCCGAGCCATTGGGGAAGGAGCCGGAATAGGCCTGTCCCATGTCGAAGAAGGGCACCACGCCGATGGTGTCGGTGAGCTTCACGCGGGCCTCGACGGAGGCCTCGAACAGGCTCATGCCGCCGGTGACGGTGCCGAACATGTTGCGCGGCCCCAGGCTCTTGTACTCGAAGCCGCGCACCGAGCCGCCGCCGCCGGCATAGAAGCGCCGCGAAGCCGGGATGGCGCCGAGCGAGCCGCCCATGATGGAGCCGAAGGCGACGCGGCCGGCGAGGACCGTGCGGGCGGCATCGTCGAGCGCGTAGTAGGTCGAGGCCTGGATGCGGCTGATGACGAAGGCGTCCGGCGCGTCGCCGAAGCCGAGATAGGGCGTCACCGAGGCATTCACGCGCACGCCGCGGGTGGGATCGAGCGGCTTGTCGGTGGTGTCGTAGGAGGCCGCGAGGGGCAGGCCGAGGAGGCCGTAGTCATAGCGGCCGAGCGGATCGGTGGAGCGGCCGATCTCCCCCTCGACGCCGATGCGCACATTGAAACTGTCGGTGAAACGGTGGCGGATGGCGGCCGTCGCGTTGATGAGATTGCTCGTGTAGAGCTCGGTCAGTTCGCGCTGGATGAAGGTGTCGACGAGCAGGTCGTTGCGCGTGCCCCAGAGCGCGGGTTTCAGGAAGGACGCCGACAGGCGCCCGCCGAGATCGTCGGTGTTGAAGCCGGGCTTGTTGGAGCCGCCGGGCCAGTTCTGCGGGCCGGTGAAATAGAACAGGTCGGCGTCGATCCGCAGCCGCTCGGCGCCGCCGAAGAGGTTGCGGTGCGCCCAGTAGGCCTTGAGCGCCGGGCCGTCCACCGTGGAATAGCGCACGGAGCCGCCGAGGACGCGCAGCGGGCGTTCGGTCACCTCCACGTCGACGGGAACGCCGCCCTGCGAATCGAGGGCCGTGCCCTCGCGCACGCGCACGCCCCCGATGGCCTCGATGCGCGCCACCGAGCGGCGGATATCCGTCATCGCCCGGCGCGAATAGGGATCGCCGGGCCGGGCATAGATGAACGACCGGACAACGGCGGGGTTCACCCGCTGCGTGCCGGAGACGCCGATGCCGCCGATGCCGGCCTTCGCGCCGGGATCGACGACGAGGGTCAGGTCGACAGTCTGCGTCGGGTGGTCGATGACGGGAACGCGCCGGCCGACCTTGACGAAGGGATGGCTCCGATCGCGAAAATGATCGGCGAGGGCGGCGGCTGCCTGAAGGACATCGGCCGTACGGGCCGGATCACCCGGATTCAGCGCAACGACGCGTGGCGGCAGGACGGCGGGTTCGAAGGGCAGTTCGCTGCGCTGGTCGATAACGGTGACGCGGCTGAAGCGGTAGAGGGGGCCGGGCTCGACCATGACCGCGACCTGCACCAGGGCGCGGCCCCGCAGGCTGTCGATCGTCGCCCTCACCGAACCGGATGCGGGACGGTCGAGGGCAATGACCTGGCCGCCGACGACGATGGAGGCGCGCGCCGCATAATGACCGGAGCCCCAGAGGGCATCGACGATGCGCGGCAGGTCAGCCTCGGCGCGGCGAACGAGTTCGTCGCCATCCTGTGGCGGCTCGTTGCGCAGGCGATGGAGGATCGAGACGTCGCGGACGGCGGTGAGGGCGGCCGCGTCTGAGCCGAGGCCCTGGATGTCGAGCTGGTAGGCGACGGCGTTGGCCGTGACCGCGGGCCGGGTCTCGCCGAAAAGACCGAACGGATTGAAGGCAAGCGCCTGCTGCGGTGCGCCGAACTGCAACACACCGACAATCAGACCCAGACCGATACGGGAGTTTATTGTCCCGCCAGTGACCATTCCCGACCTTTCGGACGCAATACGAGGACGAAGACCCGGAGAGAACAGGGTGAGGGGGAACACCGGGATCATGCCCGACGCCATTCTGGCCGGATGGGCTCGCGGTGTCGACCTTCGGGCGCCGGGAACGGCGCCCGACCCGGGAGCGGGCTGCTGCCATTCACCCCCTCCCATCGGGAGGCAGCGGCCCCTATGTTCCGCTGCATGACTAGCATCATTAAGGTTGCCAAACTCTCAAAACGGTACGGATCGGGCTTCGAGGCGCTGAAAAACGTCGATCTCGATATCCGCCAGGGCGAGATTTTCGCCCTTCTCGGCCCGAATGGCGCCGGAAAGACGACGCTGATCTCGACGATATGCGGCATCGTCAGGCCCAGCGGTGGTTCTATCACCGTCGGCGGTCACGACATTGCGACTGATTACCGCGCCGCACGCACCATCATCGGTCTCGTGCCGCAGGAACTGACGACCGATTCCTTCGAATCGGTCTGGGCGACGGTGAACTTCTCCCGCGGTCTCTTCGGCAAGCCGCCCGACACGGCCCTGATCGAGCGGATCCTCAAGGAGCTTTCCCTGTGGGACAAGAAGGATGCGAAGATCATGACGCTGTCCGGCGGCATGAAGCGGCGCGTCATGATCGCCAAGGCCCTGTCGCACGAGCCGTCGGTGCTCTTTCTCGACGAGCCGACGGCCGGCGTCGATGTCGAGCTCAGGCGCGACATGTGGCAACTCGTGCGCCGCCTGCGCGAGGGCGGCGCGACCATCATTCTCACCACCCACTACATCGAGGAAGCCGAGGAGATGGCCGACCGCGTCGGCGTCATCTCGAAGGGGGAAATCATCCTCGTCGAGGACAAGGCCGCGCTAATGGCCAAGCTCGGCAAGAAGCAACTGACCATCGACCTGCAGTCGCGGGTCGAGGCGCTGCCGGCCTCGCTCTCTCCCTTTGCGCTGGAGATGGCCGACGGCGGCAATGCCCTCGTCTATACCTACGACACCCAGGCCGAGCG
The DNA here is from genome assembly GCF_053471285.1 of Phreatobacter aquiterrae. Taxonomy (NCBI): domain Bacteria; kingdom Pseudomonadati; phylum Pseudomonadota; class Alphaproteobacteria; order Hyphomicrobiales; family Phreatobacteraceae; genus Phreatobacter; species Phreatobacter aquiterrae. Next base: position 171,772 of record NZ_JBJPHW010000008.1, read on the forward strand.
CACCGGCATCACCGCCCTGCTGCAGGCCCTCGCCGAGGCGGGGCTGCGTCTGAAGGACCTCCACACGCGGCAGAGTTCGCTCGAGGATATCTTCGTCAACCTCGTGAGCGACCGATGAACCTCCATGCGATCAAGGCCATCTACCTGTTCGAGATGGCGCGGACCTGGCGCACGCTGTGGCAGAGCATCGTCTCGCCGGTGATCTCGACCTCGCTCTATTTCGTCGTATTCGGGGCGGCCATCGGCTCGCGCATGCAGGAGATCGACGGCATCGCCTATGGCGCCTTCATCGTGCCGGGGCTGATCATGCTGTCGCTGCTGACCCAGAGCATCTCCAACGCCTCGTTCGGCATCTACTTCCCGCGCTTCACCGGGACGATCTACGAGGTGCTGTCGGCGCCGGTGTCCACCTTCGAGATCGTCACGGCCTATGTGGGGGCGGCGGCGACGAAATCAGTGATCCTCGGGCTCATCATCCTTGCGACGGCGGCGCTGTTCGTGCCGCTGAGGATCGAGCATCCACTGTGGATGCTGGCCTTCCTGGTGCTGACGGCGGTCACGTTCAGCCTGTTCGGCTTCATCATCGGCATCTGGGCGGAGGGCTTCGAGCAGCTTCAGTTCGTTCCGATGCTGGTCGTCACGCCGCTGACCTTTCTCGGTGGCAGCTTCTACTCCATCGACATGCTGCCGCCGCTGTGGCGGACCATCAGCCTGTTCAATCCCGTCGTCTATCTGGTGAGCGGCTTCCGCTGGAGCTTCTTCGGCACAGCGGACGTGCATATCGGGGTGAGCGTCGCCATGACGCTCGTCTTCCTCGCCCTCTGCCTTGCCGGCATCAGCTGGATCTTCCGGACGGGCTACCGGCTCAAGGCGTGAGGCGGGGCCTCAGGCCCGGGCGATGGAGGCGAGCTTCTTCTCGTCGAGGACGCGCACGGCCTCCGGCACGATCAGGATGACGCCGTCGCGGGCGAGCTTGGTCAGCGTGCGACTCACCGTCTCGATGGTCAGGCCGAGATAGTCGGCCATGTCGATGCGCTGCATCGGCAACTGGATGGTGACCGACGGCCCCTTGATCCGGGCCCAGCGCTCGCGCATGGCGACGAGGAAGGCGGCGACGCGCTCCTCGGCCGAACGGCGGCCGATGAGGGTCATCTGTTCCTGGGCGATGACCAGTTCATGCGTTGCGAACTCGTGCAGGCGGCGCAGGAAGTGCGGCTTGGCGGTGACGAGGGTGTCGAATTCGCGGCGATCGAAGCGGCAGAGCGCAACGTCATCCACGGCGTCCGCCGAGAAGCCGTAGCGGTTCTCGAGAGCGAGACCCAGAAAGTCGCCCGGCATTGCGAATCCGATGATCTGGCGGCGGCCGTCGGAGAGGAGCTTGTAGAGCCTGACCACGCCCTCGGTCACCGAGAAGACGGACTCGGCCGTCTCGCCCTGATGGATGAAGGTCGACTTACCGTCGATGTGGATGTGGTGGACGATGTCGTCGAGTTCGTTCAGCTCGTTGGGTTCGAGCGCGGCGCAGACAGCCAGCGACCGCACCTTGCACTTGTCGCAGTAGTTCGATCCGGCCTGTCGTCCGCAGGCGTGCTGCGCCCGGGGAGCGCCGACTTCAGCCGTTTCGGTCATGGCAGTGACCCTTTGTGGGGGAACCACGCATTCAGGATAAGCGACATATGCGACATTCATACTCTCAAATTGATCCAGAACAAGGACGCTTCGTGACCCTCTCCTCATCCTTTCAGCAATCACGCACCGTGGGGACTTCCCATCCCGATGTTTACCGCCCGCATCATCGATGCGAAAGAGGCCATGACCGTCTTCGGCCTGGTCAGACTATGCTACCCGGACATCGAAATCGATGCCTGGCGGGCACATCTGACCCGTTTGGGCGCGGCCAAACGCCCCAAGGCGGGATGCATCGTCGTCAGCGACCAGCGCGGCTATGTGCATGCCGCATGTCTCTTCCGCATTGCGCCGGACCCTCGTTCGGGACGGAGGCTGGAGGTGTCCTACCTCTCCAAGGCGGAACTGCCGGCGAGCACGGCCGCCAACACCCTGTTCGATTTCATCGATGAACTGGCGCGCCTCGATGGCTGCTCATCCATCCTCATCGAGGATTCGGGCACATGGCAGGAGGAAGAGCGGCTGATGGCATGGACCGATGTCGGCCATGCCCTGATCGCTCACGACTTCCGGCCGGGCAGCGTCGGCTTCGTCAAGGCGGTTCCGCCGTCCGCCTCCTGACCCGGCTGCACCCGCGCCGCGTCCGGAATCCTGTCGTCGTCATCCATGATCGCGCGCCAGGCGGCGCCGTCGAGGTCGTCATACTGGCCGGACTTCAGCGACCAGAGGAAAGCCGCGAGGCCGAGGCCTCCGAGGCCCAGCGCCAGCGGGACGAGATAGACGAGGACGTCCATGGCAATCGATCCCTAGAGCCGGCCGCGACGCGCGCGCAGCGCGTTGGCGGTCACGATGATGGATGAACCCGACATGGCGAGCGCGGCGATCAGGGGCGTGACCAGGCCGGCAATGGCGATGGGCACGGCGATGGCATTGTAGACCACCGCGATCCAGAGGTTTTCCTTCATCAGCCTGACCGCTGTGCGCGACACGGCGAGCGCATGGGCGACCGGCGCGAGGCGATCGCCGAGAAACACTGCATCGGCCGCGGCCTGGGTCAGATGGACGGCGGTGATCGGTGACATCGAGACATGCGCCCTGGCGAGCGCTGGCGCATCGTTGAGGCCGTCGCCGACCATCAGGACCCGCCGGCCCTCCGCCTTCAGCACGTCAAGGCGGGCCATCTTGTCGGCCGGCTTCAGGCCGCCGGTGGCAGCGGTGATGCCGAGTTCGCCGGCAACTGCCGTCACGGCCTCGGCTCGGTCGCCAGACAGGATCTCGATCTCCAGGCCGGCGTTGCGGAGCGCCCGGACGACGGCGGTCGCGTCGGGCCTCAGAACCTGGCGGACGGCGAAGACATGGCGCTCGTCGCCATGGCGGAAGGCGATGAGGGAAGCGTCGGGATGGCGAGCAGCGACGGCCGCGCCCTCCGCTTCCGCATCGCAGAATCCGAGGCTGCCGAGGCGGACTTCGGTGCCCGCGACCATCGCGCGGACGCCGCGCCCTGGCTCCTCGACGGCATCGGACAGGGGACGCGCATCGGGAAAAGTGGCAGCGACGGCCCGCGCCAGCGGGTGGTGCGACGACAGGGCGAGGCACCCGGCCACGGCCAGGATGTCGACCGGCACGCCGGAGGGCAGGTCGAGCGCCGGCTCCGGCAGGGTGAGCGTGCCGGTCTTGTCGAAGACGACCGTGTCGACCTCCGCGAGGCGCTCGAGAGCGTCGCCGGACTGCAGCAGGACGTTGGCCTTGAACAGCGCGCCGGAGGCGACGACCTGAACTGCCGGAATGGCCAGTCCCAGCGCGCAGGGGCAGGTGATGATCAGCACTGTGATGGCGATGATCAGGGCGGGCTGCCAGGCGAGCCCGGCGATGATCCAGCCGGCGAGGGTGGCGATGGCGGTCAGGTGGACGACCGGCGAATAGAATGCCGCCGCCCTGTCGGCGAGCCGGCGATAGCTCGACCGCGATTCCAGCGCCGTTTCGAGAAGATGGCTCACCTCGTCCAGCAGCGTGCCGCGGGCGGCCGCCTTCACCTCGACCTTCAGCGTTCCGGACGTGTTCAGCGTTCCTGCATAGACGGAATCCCCCGGCGCGACGGCCTGCGGCAGGGTTTCGCCGGTGACGAGGCTCTGGTCGAGGGAGGAGTGGCCCTCGATGATGAGCCCGTCCACCGAGACGCGCTCGCCCGGCCGCACCAGGACGGTGTCCCCAGCCGCGACCGCCGCGATCGGCACCTGGCGCAGCGACCCGTCGGGCAGGATCTTCAGCGCCGTCTCCGCCTTGAGCGCGGCGATGTTGGCGGCCACCGCCCGCGTCTTGCGGCGCATGAGCTGTTCGAAATAGCGGCCGGTGAGCAGGAAGAAGAGCAGCATCACGGCGCTGTCGAAATAGGCGTGGGTCGCGTGGTTCCAGGTCTCGACCAGCGACATGCCGACGGCGAGGAGCACGCCGAGCGAGATCGGCACGTCCATGTTGAGCTGGTGGGCGGCCAGCGCCATGCGGGCCGAGCGGAAGAAGGGGCGGCCGGCATAGGCGACGGCCGGCACGGCGATAAGTGCGGAGAGCCAGTGGAAGAAGTCGCGCTGCTCGGGCGTGATGTCGGAGACATTGCCGGACCACACCGATACCGACAGCAGCATGATGTTCATCATGGCGAAGCCGGCGACGCCGAGGCACTGGAGCAGGAACCGGGCCTCCCGGGCCTCCTCGCCCTCCACGGCCTTCGGATCGAAGGGGAAGGCGCGGAAGCCGAGCGCGGTGAGGCGTTCGACGATGCGCTGCGGCGTGATGGCGTCCTCGCGCCATTCGACCGAAAGGCGCCGGTGGGTCAGGTTGACACGGGCGGACGTAATACCCTGAACGCGCGAAAGACCCTGCTCGATCACCGGCATGCAGGCGGCGCAGGTGATGCCGTCGACGGCGAAGTCCATCCGCGCGCGGCCGTCCCCCAAGGGCTCGACGAACAGCGACAGATCGGTGCCTGCAGCGCCCACCGACGGGATCACCGCCGCAGGCGCAGCGATGGCGGGTCCTTTCGGCAGGGGTTCGACGACGGTGCTGCTCATGGCCGGTTGCGTCCTGCGTCAGGGAAGCATGACGCGGTTGCGCGAGCGGTAGAGCACCTCGCCGTCCCGATCGATCTCGATGACGAGGTCATGGGCGCCCGCCACCACGCCCTCGGTCGTGCCGGCAAAGAACCCGGTGCCGCTGCGGGTCACGTCGAAGGTGCGGTCATTGACCCGATGGACCGGATGCATCAGGCGCGCCTTGACCGCGATCCGCTCGACGGGGGTGCCCTCCGGTTCGCGCACCGAGACGGTCATCGCGGCGATGCCGGTCGGATCGCGCTCGACACGCGCATCGACCGTCCAGCCGCGGGCGGTCCGTTCGCGGGCGGCGGCGAGGTCGCGGTTGAAGCGCTGGCTGGCGCGGTAGGAACTGTCGGTCGTCGTCCCCGGCATGGTGTCGAGGGCGAGCGTGAGCATCAGCGCGTTGACGGCGAAGATGATGCCGAAGAACACGACGAAGCCGATGAAGACCATGCGGCCTGTCAGGCGTCGTTCCTTGACCGGTGCGGGCGCGGTGGCGGGGATGGCGGGGGACATCGGACCTATCCTCTTTGGTCAACGGGCAATGAAATGGTCTCGCACGCTCACCTTTTCGCCGGATCCGAGTTCCGTGATCCTGAAGGTGATGCGGCTCGACGGCGGCAGGTTCGCCGTGTTCGGCGCGGTGACATGGACGATGACCTCGCGGGTCGAATCCGGTCCGACGTCGATGACGGGCCAGTCGCCGGAGGTCATGGTGATGCCGACAGCATTGACGCGCGCCAGCGGCAGTTCATCGACGGCCAGCACGAAGATCCGGTGTAGCGGCCGCTTGTTGAGCAGGCGGACGGTGTAGCTGTTGCGGATCGAGCCGTCCGAGAGCTGAACGAAGAGCGGGTTGCGATCATGCAGCACCGACAGGTCCGTGAACGAGCGCGTCATCAGGCCATAGACCATGACGAGAGCAACGGCCCCGATCATGGCGGCGTAGAGCACGGTGCGGGTGCGGATGAGCGGATAGACCTCGTCGAGCCCCTGGCGGCGGCGATCGATATTGACGTCGTTGTCGTAGGCGATCAGACCGAGCGGCTGGTTCACCTTGGCCATGACGGAGTTGCAGGCGTCGATGCACAGGCCGCACTGGATGCAGCCGAGCTGCGAGCCGTCGCGGATGTCGACGCCGGTGGGGCAGACGACAACGCACTGGCGGCAGTCGATACAGTCACCGGCGGGCTCGCTGGCCTCGCGCGCCTTGGCCGCCGCCTTCACCGACATGCGCGGCTCGCCGCGGTCGTAGCGGTAGGTGACGTTGAGGGCATACTGGTCGGTCAGGGCCGCCTGGATGCGTGGCCAGGGGCACATGTAGAGGCAGACCTGTTCCTTCATCAGCCCGGCGAGCGAATAGGTGGTGAAGGTGAGGATGCCGATCCAGATATAGGCCACCATGGGGGCCTGGAAGGTGGCGAGGTCCTTCACCAGGGTCGGAGCGTCGGCGAAATAGAGAACCCACGCGCCGCCGGTCCACCAGGCGATCATCAGCCAGAGAAAATGCTTGAGCGCCTTGCGTCCGACCTTGGCGGCGCTCATGGGCCGGGCGTCGGCGATCATGCGCTCGCGCCGGTCGCCCTCGACCCAGCGTTCCACCACCGTGAAGAGGTCGGTCCAGACCGTCTGCGGGCAGAGATAGCCGCACCAGACACGGCCGGCGACCGCGTTCATCAGGAACAGGACCAGCGAGGCCATCACCAGGAGACCGGTGAAATAATAGACTTCCTGCGGCCAGATCTCGATGAAGAAGAAGTAGAAGCGGTTGTTCGCGATGTCGACGAGAACGGCCTGGTCCGGCTGGTTTGGACCCCGATACCAGCGCAGGAAGGGCAGGAAATAGTAGACGCCGAGGCAGGCGAAGAGGACCGCCCACTTGACCGTCCTCAGGCGCCCCTTGACGCTCTGCTGGTAGATCTCCCGTCGACCCTCGTAGAGTGGCTCGTCCTCGCTGGAGACGGCCGGCGCCTCCATGGCGCCGGGACGAGCCTTGGAGGGAGGGGTATTGAGGACATCGGACATGGCGGTTTCCGGGGGGAAAAAGCGCCACCTGTGGCGCAGCCTTTATAGCATCGACCAAAGGCCATCAGACAACCTTGACCTGCCTCAACGCCGTTGCAGTGCAGCGCCAGAAAAGACGAGGGCGCGTACCACTTCCGTAGCACGCGCCCCCGATGTCGCGACAATGTAATCCGTTACTGGCCGCCGCCGAGGGCGTGGACATAGACGGCGAGGGCCTTCACGGTCGTTTCGTCGAGGCGGGTCGTCCAGCCGGGCATGACGCCGCCGCGGCCATTGTTGATCGTCTCGATGATGGTCCGCTCGTCCGAGCCATAGACCCAGTTGCGCCCCGTCAGGTTCGGCGAGCCGAGCTCGCGGTTGCCGCGGCCGTCCTCGCCGTGGCAGGCGGCGCAGTTGGTGATGAACAGCTCCTTGCCCTTTGCGAGGTCTGTGCCGGGCCGGGTGGACTGGCCGGACATCGAGCGCACGAAGTTGGCCACCGTGACGACCTCGTCCGGCTTGAGCACGCCGTTGGGGCCGCCGAGCGCCGGCATGTTGCCCTGCCGGGCGCGATCATCGCCGTTGCGGATGCCGTAGGCGATGGTCTGGTGGATGTCCTGGATGGACCCACCCCAGAGCCAGGAGTCGTCGCGCAGGTTCGGGAAGCCGCGCGTGCCGGTGGCCGACAGGCCATGGCAGGGGGCGCAGTTGTCGCCGAAGGCGGCCTTGCCCTGGGCGAGGGCGAAGGTCAGCAGCGTCGGATCCTTGGCGATGTCGGCGATGTCGGTCCGGGCGAGCGCACCGGCCCGCTCGGCGCGCAGCGCCCTGAGGGCATCGAGATCGCGCACCACCTCCTGGCGCGATGAATAGCCGAAGGCGCCCTTGGTGTAGCTGGTGACCAGCGGCCAGGCCGGATAGACGATCCAGTAGCCGATCGACCAGACGATGGTGGCGTAGAAGATGTAGAGCCACCACTTCGGAAGGGGCGAGTTCAGTTCCTTGATGCCGTCCCACTCGTGACCGGTCGTGGTTCGGCCTGTGGCAGCGTCGATCTCAGGATGTTGGTCGGCCATGGATCAGTCCTCCCTCAGAGGGATATTGGCGGCCTCGTCGAAGCGCTGCTTGTTGCGGGGCCAGAAGGCGTAGACAGCGATCGCCAGGAACATGCCGACGAAGTAGAGAAGCCCGACGGTCTGGGCGAAGCTGGCGAGAGTTGAATAGGTGCTCATGATCTCCCTCCCGCTCAGCGCATGTTCGCGCGGGCGTCGTAGGTGCGGAAGTCGACCATGGTCCCGAGTACCTGGAGATAGGCGACGAGCGCGTCCATCTCCGTGACGGTTCCATTGGCCGCCGCCGCAGCGTTGCCGCCGAAGGCGCGGGCCGTTGCACCGGGATAGCGGGCCTGGAGCGCCTGCACGTTCGGGCTGTCCGGGTTCACTTGGGTGCGCAGGTCGGCCAGCGCATTGTCGATCTGCTCCGGCGTGTAGGGGACGCCGCCGAGGCGGTTGGTCCTCAGGTGGCCCGCCACCTGCTCGGGCCGGATCTCGGCCTGGGCGAGGAAGGCGTAGCCCGGCATGATCGACTGCGGGACGATCGAACGGGGATTGGCGAGGTGGGCGACATGCCACTCGTCCGAGTACTTGCCGCCGACGCGGGCCAGATCCGGGCCGGTGCGCTTGGAGCCCCACTGGAAGGGCTTGTCGTACATGCTCTCGGCCGCGAGCGAGTAGTGGCCGTAGCGTTCGACCTCGTCGCGCAGCGGTCGGATCATCTGGCTGTGGCAGTTGTAGCAGCCTTCGCGCACATAGATGGCGCGTCCCGCCAGTTCCAGGGGGGTGTAGGGGCGGACCCCTTCCACCTTCTCGATCGTGCTCCTCAGGTAGAAGAGCGGAGCGATCTCCACGAGGCCGCCGATGGAGACGACCACGAGGATGCCGATGGTGAGGATGATCGAGTTCTTCTCGAAGATCGCGTGCTTGTTCCAGAGAGACATCGTTCGACCTCCTTACTCGGCGGCCACGAGGGCGGGGGCGGCTTCAGGCTCTTCAGCCTCGCCCTGGCGCACCGTCATGATCAGGTTGTAGGCCATGATCAGCGAGCCGACGACGAACAGGGCGCCGCCGAGAGCACGGATCACGTAGTAGGGGTGCATGGCATCGACGGTCTCGATGAACGAGTATTCGAGGAAGCCGAGCGCGGTGTAGGCGCGCCACATCAGGCCCTGCATGATGCCGGCGACCCACATCGCCGAGATGTAGAACACGATGCCGAGGGTCGAGACCCAGAAGTGCCATTCGACCAGGCGGTTCGAATAGAGCTGCTTCTTGTTCCACAGCCAGGGAACCAGGCAGTAGATCGCGCCGAACGACACGTAGGCGACCCAGCCCAGGGCACCGGAGTGGACGTGGCCGATGGTCCAGTCGGTGTAGTGCGACAGGGAGTTCACCGCCTTGATGGACATGAGCGGACCCTCGAAGGTCGACATGCCGTAGAAGGCGAGCGATACCACCATCATGCGCAGGACCGGGTCGGTGCGCAGCTTGTCCCAGGCGCCGGAGAGCGTCATGAGGCCGTTGATCATGCCGCCCCAGGAGGGCATCCACAGCATCACCGAGAAGGTCATGCCCAGGGTCTGCGCCCAGTCGGGCAGGGCCGTGTAGTGCAGGTGGTGCGGGCCGGCCCAGATATAGAGGAAGATCAGGGCCCAGAAGTGCACGATGGACAGCCGGTAGGAGTAGATCGGCCGCTCCGCGCGCTTCGGCACGAAGTAGTACATGATGGCGAGGAAGCCGGCGGTCAGGAAGAAGCCGACCGCGTTATGGCCGTACCACCACTGGAACATGGCGTCCTGGACGCCGGACCAGACGATGTAGCTCTTCGGCGAGTAGATCGAGACCGGGATCGCGGCGTTGTTGCCGAGGTGCAGGACTGCGATGGTGACGATGAAGGCCAGATAGAACCAGTTCGCCACGAAGATGTGCGGCTCCTTGCGCTTCCAGAGCGTCGCGAGGAAGACGAGGAGGTAGGTGACCCAGACGACGGTCAGGAACAGGTCGGCGTACCATTCGGGCTCGGCGTATTCCTTGCCCTGGGTGATGCCGAGCAGGTAGCCGGTGCCGGCGATGACGATGAAGAAGTTGTAGCCGAGGATGACGAACCACGGCGCGATCTCGCCGGCCAGACGGGCGCGGGAGGTCTTCTGCACCACGTAGAAGGACGTCGCCAGCAGCACGTTGCCGCCGAAGGCGAAGATGACCGCCGAGGTGTGCAGCGGGCGCAGGCGGCCGAAATTGGTCCAGGGCAGATCGAAATTCAGCACCGGCCAGGCGAGTTGCGAGGCGATGATGAGCCCCACCGTGAAGCCGGCAATGCCCCAGAACACCGCGGCCACCGTGGCGAACCGGACGGGACCCATGTTGTAGTTGGGCTTACCGTCGATCTCCTGCGGAATGACGGCCGCGCGCTCCACATGGCTGTTGGCGATCAGGAACACCGCGCCGATCGCGGCTGCCACGAAGAGATAGAGGTGGAACGAATAGGCCGGATCCACCGAGCCCGATGCGGCGAACAGGCACAGGATGGCGGTCGCCACAAAGGCAACTGATGACCCGATCTCCGCTATGGAAATCCTCTTTTGGGCTAGAACTTGGCTCATGTGATGCCCCTCGTCCGTGGCAGCGGGCGGCCGCCTGTGGTGGCGATGCCGCATTGCACACACCAATGGCAGGCGGGCTCTGCGGGACATTGATGTGTATCAAGCTGCCTCGAAAAAGTCCCAGAGTTCCACCGAATTGCTTGATTTTGATCAAGGCGCGCAGTCGGAACCTGGGCGATTGGGGATAACAGGCAGGAAGACGCCGTCTTCCCCACTCGTCGTCAGGTCCGCCCCCATGACTTCCATGACGCTGGCTCAGCCCGCCTCCGCCGAATCGTCACCGGCCGCTTTCCCGGCCTCATCGGGCAATATCGCGCTCGCCGAGCGGTCGGTGCCCCGCTACACGTCCTATCCGACCGCGCCGCATTTCGGCCCTGCGGTGAAGGGTGCGGTCTATCGCGACTGGCTCGGGCAGCTCTCGGCGGAGACAAGCCTGTCGCTCTACCTCCACGTGCCGTTCTGCCAGACGATGTGTTCCTACTGCGGCTGCCACACCAAGGTCACCCGCAAGGTCGAGCCGATCGATGCCTACCGCCGGCATTTGGAAGCCGAGGTCGACCTCATCGCCGCGCTCACTCCGGCCCGTCGTGTCAAACACATCCACTGGGGCGGCGGCACGCCCACCATGCTGGGCGAGGCCGGCCTCGCATCCGTCGCTGAGCGCCTCGCCCTCAGGTTCGGGATCGGACGCGACGCCGAGCATGCGATCGAACTCGATCCCCGCCAGGTTGACGACAGTCTGGCCGCGACGCTTGCCCGCGTCGGTGTCAACCGCGCCAGCCTCGGCGTGCAGGACCTCAATCCCCATGTGCAGGAGGCCATCGGGCGGGTTCAGCCCTACGACCTCGTCGTGGCGGCCGTGGAGGCGCTGCATCGGGCGGGCATCGACGCCCTGAGCTTCGATCTCATGTACGGGCTTCCGCACCAGAGCCTCGAGGATCTGCTGCGCACCATCGATCTCGCCGTGGCGCTGGAGCCGGGACGCATCTCGCTGTTCGGCTATGCCCATGTCCCATGGTTCAAGACGCACCAGCGGCTGATCGACGAGGCGGCGCTGCCCGATGCGGCGGAGCGGTTCCGGCAGGCGAACGCGGCGCGCGATGCGCTCATCGCCCATGGTTACGAGGCCATCGGCCTCGACCATTTTGCGCTGCCCTCCGATTCCATGGCGCGGATGGCGCGGGATCAGACCCTGAAGCGCAACTTCCAGGGCTACACGACCGACGACGCGGAGGCGCTGCTCGGCTTCGGCGCCTCGGCCATCGGCCGGCTTCCGCAGGGCTTCGTCCAGAACGCCCCCGATATCGGCGGCTACCAGCGCGCCATCGACGCGGGAGAACCAGCGACCGTGCGCGGCCTTGCCCTGTCGCTCGAGGATCGGGTGCGGGGCGACGCCATCGAGCGGCTGATGTGCGATTTTTCGGCCGACCTCGAGGCGGTGGCCCGTCGGCATGGAGTCCCGAACGACTTCTTCGATGCCGACCTCGCCCGCCTGCAGCCGCTGGAGCACGAGGGGCTGGTCTCGCGCAAGGCCCGGACCGTCATCGTCAGCGATGCCGGCCGGCCTCTGGTGCGGGTCGTCGCTTCGTTGTTTGATGCGCATCTCGCCAAGGCGGGGCGGCACTCGGCCGCCGTCTGACGCGCCAGGATTCAGGCGGAGATCCAAGGGGATGTTTCCCTCGTCGCTCACCATCGTCGCCGGCATGCTGATGGGGTTTGCCTCCAGCCTGCATTGCGCCGGCATGTGCGGCAGCATCGGGTCGGCGTTGATGCTCACCGTCCACCCCGAGGGCGACATGAGCCAGCGCGCGCGCACCCTCTTCATCACGCAGATCGGCCGGGTCGTCGCCTATGCGGTGGCCGGCGGCATTCTCGGCTCCTTCGGCTCGTCGCTGGCGGGCGCCTTCGACCAGACCGCAGCCTATCGCGTGCTGCAATGGGCGAGCGCGGTGACGCTTGGCTGGATCGGCCTGTCGACGGCCGGGATCATCCCCTCGCTGGTCGCCTTCGACCGGCTCGCCGCACCCATCGGCACGGCGATCATGACCTTCAACACCCGCCACCCCGGGTTCGGGGTCGGCGCGCCGATGGCAGTCGGCGTGATCTGGGGGTTCATGCCCTGCGCGATGGTCTATGGCGCGTTGTTCACCGCCATGCTCACCGGCACGGGCTTCGGCGGCGCCGGCCTGATGCTCGGTTTCGGCCTCGGCACCCTGCCCGCCGTCATGGCGAGTTCCATGGGCGTGGCGAGCCTGAAGAGTTTTGCGCGCAGCCCGGCAGCCTCCCTTGCGGTCGGTCTCGGGATCACCGCCTTCGCCGTCGCCTCCGTGCTGATCGGCCCGGAAGGCGGCATCCTCTGCCTTCCGGCGATGCGCTGACGGCTCCGCCTGGCCTCAGGCCGTCGTCGCCAGCGGCTTCAGCCCGAAATCGTGGTTGAGATACTTCCACTGATCCGGCGCGGGCTCTCCGCCCGGATAGGTGCCGCCTGCCCTGTCCGCCAGCGTGGCGACCAGGCTTTCCTTGACGCCGAAGACCGCATCGCTCTCCAGCCAGGGATCGCCCGGCATGAAGAGATGCGTCACCAGCGTCTCGTGCCCGGGTGCGGCGATGCGGAAGTGGATGTGCGCCGGCCGCATCGGGTGGCGCTTCGTCGCTTCCAGCAGTTGCCCGACCGGACCGTCATGCGGGATCGGGTAGCTCGACGGCACGATGGTGCGGAAGCCGAAGCGGCCCTCTGCGTCGGTGATGAAGCGGGCGCGCAGCGAGGGCTCCTCGGTGCCCTTCTGGGCATCGTAGAAGCCCTCGTCGTCGGAGTGCCAGATGTCGACGGCCGCCCCCGCGATGGGCTTGCCGTCGGGTGAGGCGACCGTGCCCTCGACGAAGAGCCGCTCGCCCGGTTCATCGGCCGCGATGTCGGCGCCGAAGGGCGTCACCCGGTGCTCGCCGAGATAGAAGGGGCCGAGCACCGTGGTCTCGGTGGCGCCGTCCGGCATGCGGTGATTGATGGCATCGACCAGCATGGAGATGCCGAGCACGTCCGACAGCAGGATGAACTCCTGCCGCCTGTCGTCGCACATGTGGCCGGTTCGGGTGAGGAAGCCGATGGCGGTGATCCACTCGGCTTCCGTCAGTTCCACTTCCTTGACGAAGGCGTGGGCGTGACGGACCAGCGCCTGGATCACCTGCTTGAGGCGGGGATCGGGGCAATCCGCGAAGCGCTTGACGACCTCGTCGGTCAGGTTGTGTTCGTTGAAGCTCAGCATGGCGTCACTTCACCAGCGCGGTGGCGAGGAAGGGGAAGAAGGCGATCAGCACGAGGCAGACCGCCATCACGGCGAGATAGGGGATGGTGCCGGCGAAGATCGTCTCGATGCCGACCTTCGGGTCTCCCAGCGTCGCCTTCACGGTGAACACCGATATGCCGAAGGGCGGCGTCAGCAGGCCCATCTCCACCGCGATGATGGTCATGATGCCGAAGTGGATGAGGTCGAAGCCCATGGCCGCCGCGATGGGCGCGCCGATCGGCACCATGATCAGCAGGATCGACGTGGAATCGAGGATCATGCCCATCAGCAGGACGACAATGACGAAGGCGAAGAGGAAGCCGTAGGAGCCGAGGCCGAGGTGCTGGACGAAATCGCCGATGGCATTGGGAACGCCGGCCATGGACAGCATGCGTGAATAGAGGCTGGCGGCGATGAGCAGGAAGAGGATGGAGGCGGAGACGAGGCCCGCCTCCTTCAGCACGCGCCAGAACTTCGGCCAGTCGAGCCGGCGGCGGACGAGGGCGATGACCAGAGCACCGGCCGCGCCGACGGCGCCAGCCTCCGTCGGCGTGAAGAAACCGGTGTAGAGGCCGCCGAGGATGAGGACCACGAGGCAGGCGATGGGTACGGACTTGGCGAGCATCTCGCCGGTTCCCATCGCGGCGTCCTCGTCGTCGGCGGTGTGGTTGGCGTCGACGAAGATCCGCCCCGGCCGGAAGGTGGCGTAGAGCCAGATCATCGCGGTGAAGCCCAGGGCGAGGAGGATGCCGGGAATGACGCCGGCGACGAACATCTTGCCGATCGAGACTTCCGACAGCACGCCATAGACGATCATCAGGAGGCTCGGCGGGATGAGCATGCCGAGGATGGAGGAGCCGGCGACCGTGCCGGTGGCGAAGCGCATGGTGTAGCCGTGGCGCACCATTTCCGGCACCGCGACCTTGGTGAAGACCGCTGCCGAGGCGATGGAGACGCCGGTGACGGCGGCGAAGACGGCATTGGCCGCAACCGTCGCCATACCGAGGCCGCCGCGGATGCGGCGCAGCAGCGCCTGCGCCACCTCGAACGTGTCCTTGCCGACGTCGGAAATGCTGACGAGCAGCCCCATCAGCACGAAGAGCGGAATGGTGGCGAAGAGATAATCCTGGATGCCGGAATAGGTGGCGAGCGCCGTGAAGCGGAAGGCGAGGTCGATATTGTCGCGGATGAGCCAGACGCCGAGCGCCCCGGTGCCGATGAGCGACAGGCCGATGGGCAGGCCGAGCAGGATCAGCCCGACCATGGCGCCGATCAGCAGGAATCCAAGCGTGACGTCTTCCATCGTCGGTCAGCCCCTGGCCGGTGCGCGCCGGCCACCGATCTCGGCGACGAACAGCATGAGATAGGCGAGGGCGCCTGCGACCCCGCCGAGGATGATGAGGGCGCGGAACGGCCAGGTGGGCACCGTGAACAGTCCCTGGACGCCGAAATATTCGCGGGCGGCGAGCGAGGTCCACATGCCGGGCCAGCCGGCCCAGGCGACGAAGGCCATCACGGCCGCGCCGATCAGCAGGAACAGCGCCTCGACGAGGCGGCCAAACCCGGGATGACGGTGCAGCAGCCCCTCGATCAGGAAATCGGCGCGTGTCATGCGACGGGCGTAGATCGTCGCACCGATCTGCAGGAAGACGATGCCGACAATGGAATGGGCGGCGATCTCGGAGACGCCGGTGATCGGCATGCTCAGGAACGACCGGCCGATGACGTCGGCGCAGATGAGCAGCATCAGCCCGAAGGTCCAGACGGTGCCAATGGCCGCCAACGCATCGAGGACGAATCGCACGGGGTCGAACGGCTGCGGCGCCGTTCCGCGGTCGATCGCCGAGACGTCGATGTCGTCGGCCATGCGTGTCTCTCCGATGTCTGCGGGTCAGAATGCAGGCGGGCACCGGGCAGAGAGCCCGGCGCCCGTGCGTTTGGCTCAGCTCGCGGCTTCGCGATCCCAGTCGCGTCCCGGCGTCTTGCCGGCGGCGCGGATGGCGGCGAAATAGGCCTTGAGGACGTCGCGCGCCGCCGGGCCGGACGTGTCGGCCCAGGTCTTGGCGATGTTCGGAAGTCCGCCGATCCAGCGCTTGCGCTCGGCATCGGCCATGGTGGTGATGATCGAACCCTTGGACACCATCTCCTTCTCGGCGGCGTCGATGCGCGAGGACACGTCCTCGATGTGCTTCTGGGTGGTGATCTTGCCGGCCTCGGCGACGGCCTTCTGGAAGGCTGCCGGCCAGCGGTCATGGCGCTGCTTGTTGGCGGCGATGCCGCCGACATACATGGCGCCCACGTCGCATTTGCAGACGTATTTCGCCACCTCGTAAACGCGGGTCGGCAGGATGCCGACGAAGAAGGACAGGGCGCCTTCCGACACGCCGGTCTGGATGTCCGTGTAGTAGGTGGTCAGCGCGCCGTCGACCGGGGTGGCGCCGGTGCCGGTGAGCCAGTTGGCCGAGGTGCCGGGCGCCGAGATCTTGCGGTTGCGCAGATCGTCGAGGGTGCGCACCGGGAAGGTCGACCAGATGTGGTAGGTGTCAGTGATGAACGAGGAGAGCGGCACCATGTTGAGGCCGTTCCAGTTCTGCTTGATGGCCGGAACCGTCTCGTTCAACTGGTCGAAGGTGCGGGCGACAAGGCCATGGTCGCCGGTCGTGAAGGGCGTGAAATAGCTGACGTTCTGGAGCGGCATGGTCGAGCCTTCCCAGAGCGTGCCGACATAGCCGATGTCGGTGATGTTGTCGCGCACGGCCTCCATGGTGTCCTGGAACTTGTAAAGCGTGCCGCCGTAGGACTCGCGCCAGTTGACGCGCACCTGGTTGCCGTTGTCGCGCAGATGCTTCTCGACCTCCGGCTGGAAGACGTTCTTCATCATCGAGACCCAGAAATTCTGGACCGGGTGGCTCGCGGCGATCGTCACGTTGAGCGACTGCTGGGCCGAGGCCCTGATGGAGAAGACGGGCAGGGTGGCGGCGCCGGCAGCGCCGGCCATGAAAGTGCGCCTGGTGGTGGTCGTCATCGTGGTTCCTTCCTTTGGGGCGGGGATCGATCCGATCCCCCGTTTCCTGCTGTTGTTGGCGGTCGGTTGTCCCGACCTTGACTGTCAGGGACAGGCTAGCACCTGCCCCCTATGCTCATGCAATCATCCCGACGGCCTTCAGGATCTTTTCCGGCGTGAAGGGCTGTGCGAAAACCCTGGCGCCGAGCGGCGCCAGCGCATCATTGAGGGCGTTCATGATGGCGGCGGGTGCGCCGGCCGTACCGGCCTCGCCCGCGCCCTTGGCGCCGAGAAGGGATTCCTTCGTCGGTGTCTCGACGTGGCCGACGTGCATGTCCGGCATCTCGGCCGCCATCGGCACGAGATAGTCGGCGAGGGTGGTGGTCAGGAGCTGGCCGTCCTCGTTGTAGATGCAGTGCTCATAGAGCGCGCCGCCGATGCCCTGGACGATGCCGCCGCGCACCTGCTCGTCGACGAGCAGCGGGTTGATGACGCGGCCGCAATCCTCGACGCACCAGTGCTCCAGCAGCTTGACCATGCCGGTCTCGACGTCGACTTCCAGCCAGCTCGCCTGGATGCCGTTGGTGAAGGCGAAGGGGTATTCCTTGGTGATGTAGTGGCGCGTCTGGACAAGTTCGCGGGCGAGGTCCTTCGGCAGCGTGTCGCCGCGGTAATAGACGATGCGGCCGAGCTCGGAGAGCGGCATGCGCGACTGTCCGGTCGCCTTGTCCACGATCTCGCCCATGACGATGTCGAGGCTCGAGGCTTGCGCCTGCAGCATGGCGCCGGCCACCTGGAGGATCTGCTCCTTCAGCGCGATGGCCGATTGCAGCGCCGCCTCGCCGCCAATGCCCGCGCCGCGGCAGGCCCAGGTGCCGCCGCCATAGGGCGTCGTCTGGGTATCGCCGGTGACGACCTTGACCTTCGACACCGGCACGCCGACGCCGTGGGCGACGATCTGCGCGAGGATGGCCTCGGTGCCCTGGCCCTGCTCGGTGACGCCGGAGAGCGCGACGACGGAGCCGTCCGGGTCCATGCGTACCGTGCAGCCGTCCTGCGCCGAGATCTTCGCGCCGCCGATGCCGTACATGAAGGGCGAGGGGTTGGTCAGCTCGATGAAGCTGGCAAAGCCGAGGCCGCGATAGACCCCCTTCTTGCGCTGCTCGGCCTGGTCGGCACGGATGCGCTCGACCGGGACCATCTCCAGCAGCTTGTCGAGGGACGCGTGGTGGGACAGGCCCTCGAACCGCATGCCGGCCGGCGAGGTGCAGGGATAGGCGTCATCGGGGATGAGGTTCTTGCGGCGGATCTCGACCGGATCCATGCCGAGCGCCTCCGCCGCGAGGTCGACCAGCCCCTCGGTCACCGCCGTGGCGATGGGGTGGCCGACGGCACGGTACTGGCAGGTGGGCGACTTGTTCTGCAGCACGACGGTGGTTGTGCAGCGGTAGTTGTCGAAGGCATAGGGCCCGCCGCAGAGATTGACGACCTGGTTGCCCTCGACCGCGCTGGTGCGTGGATAGACCGAGTAGGGCCCGATGCCGGTGAGATCGTCGATGTCGAAGGCGAGGAAACGTCCCTCCGCGTCGACCGCGAGCCGCCCCGTGATGCGGTGGTCGCGCGCGTGAATGTCGCTGCCGAAGGCCTCGAAGCGGTCGGCAATGAACTTCACGGGGCGGCCCATGATCCGCGACATGCAGGCGACCGCCATCTCGTCGGGATAGACATGGACCTTGATGCCGTAGGAGCCGCCGACATCCTTGCAGATGACGCGGACGTCGCCCTCGGCCATGCGCAGCTGCGTGGCGAAGACGTTCTGCATCATGTGCGGCGCCTGCGTCGAATGATGCACGGTCAGCGTGCCGTCGGCGCGGTTGTAGTCGGCGATGATGGAGCGCGGCTCCAGCGTCACGCCGGTATGGCGGCCGGTGTGGAAGGTCGCCTCGACCACCTTGTGGGCGCCGGCGATGGCGGTCTCGACATTACCCGTCTCGGCGGTGCGGGTGAAGACGAGGTTGTCGCCGAGCTCCGGGTGGATGACGACCGTGCCGGGGGCGAGCGCCGTCTCCATGTCGACCTGCGCCGGCAGCGGCTCGAACGCCACGGCCAAGGCGGCGACGCCATCCTCGGCGGCGGCGCGGGTGTCGGCGACGACGGCAACGACCGCCTCGCCCTGCCATGTCGCGCGCTCCAGCGGCAACGGATACTGCGGCGCCGACTTCATGCCCTTGAGATGGGCCAGCACCGCGACCCAGGGATCGCAGACCCTGGCGAGGTCGGCGCCGGTGAAGACGCGGACAACGCCCGGCACCTTCAGGGCCTCGCTCGCATCGATCGAGATGATGCGCGCATGGGCGTGGGGCGAGCGCAGGAAGGCGGCGTGAACGAGCCGCGGCAGGGTGACGTCGTCGGTGTAGGTGGCCCGGCCCTCGACCAGCTTCCGCGCGTTCGGGCGCGGCACGGCGCGGCCGATATAGGAGTTCGGCAGGTCTTCGCGGGAGAGCCCGAGGGACTGGGGGGTGACGATCTCGTTCATCTGGCGGCCTCGCTCGTGCGGCGCGCCTTCAGGACGTCCTCGACCGCATCGACGATCGACTGGTAGCCGGTGCAGCGGCAGTAGTTGCCCGAGATGTGCTCGCGGATCTCCTCACGCGAGGCGTCCGGCGCATGGGCGAGAATGTCGGCTGCCGTCACCAGCATGCCCGGCGTGCAATAGCCGCACTGGCAGGCATTGCGGGCGACGAAGGCCTCCTGCAGGTCGCGGATTTCGCCGGTGTCGGACAGGCCTTCGATGGTCTCGACCACGGCGCCGTCGAGGCTCGCGGCGATGACGAGGCAGCCGCGCACCGGATCGCCGTCGACGCGGACGGTGCAGGCGCCGCAGACGCCGTGCTCGCAGGCCGTATGGGCGCCGGTCAGGCCGAGTTCGGCGCGCAGGAAGTCGATGAGATGGATGCGCGTGTCGACGCTGCGGGTCACCCGCTCGCCGTTGACAGTCAGGGCAATGTCGATGCGGCGGTTCATGCGGCCTGCTCCGCCGGTGCCAGGAAAGAGTTGAGCGCGCGACCGGTCAGCACGCGGGCGAGGTGCCGCTTCAGTTCCGGCCCGCCGTGGAGATCGCCCGGCGGATCGAGATCGTCGGCGAGCGCCGCCTGCGCGGCGGCAATGGACGCCTCGCCGAGGGGCCGGCCGGCGAGGGCGGCGGAAGCGCCCATCGCGATCTCGGCGCCGGAGCCGACACCGAAGAAGACAAGGCGGGCCGCATCCACGTGGCCATTGGCCTGCATCGACAGCACGGCCGCAAGGCCCGCCATGGCGTAGTCGCCGGAGCGGCGCGTCACCTCGACGATGGTGTGACGGCTCGCCGCGGTCGCAACCGGCACCTCGACAGCGGCGATGATCTCGCCGGTCTGGAGGTCGGTCGAGAACAGCCCCTGGAAGAAGTCTTTAGCCGCAACGCGCCGCTCGCCTGCCTTCGAGGCGATGACGACGGTCGCTCCAAGCGCGACGACGCAGGCCGGCAACTCCGCCGCCGGATCGGCCAGCGCCAGGCTGCCGCCGATGGTCCCGCGGTTGCGAATGGCGGGATGGGCGATAAGTGGAGCGGCCTTCGCCAGAAGCGGGGCGTGCGTGGCGACCAGCGGATTGCGCCCGAGATCGGCATGGCGCGTCAGCGCGCCGATGCGCAGGATATCGCCGGTGACCGCGATGCCCTTGAGCGCCGCGATGCGGGTGATGTCGATGAGGCCGGAGGGCTCCGACAGGCGGAACGACAGCGTCGCGAGCAGGCTTTGCCCGCCCGCCAGGATCTGCGCCTCGGGGCCTGCGGCGTCGATCGCGCTCCACAGCTCGCCGAGACTTTCGACGCGGGCATAGCCCATCGCCGGCCACTTCATGGTACGTCTCCCCGTCGCGGCCGTCGGTCGATTGCCTTCCGGCGCCGCGGCCCGTATTCTTTAATTGGTCAAATGATCAACGACGTTGAGGCGCTGAGTCAAGTGCCTTCCGGATATCGTTCGATCCTCGGGGGAAAGACGCATGGCGGACGGCCTGGTCCTGACCGCAAGACGGAGGCGGCTGGCGCCCGAGACGCGGCGCGAGCAGATCGTCGATGCGGCGGTCTGCTACTTCGCCGAAGTCGGCCTCGCCGGGACGACGCGCGACCTTGCCAAGCGCGCCGGGATCACCCAGGCGCTGCTCTACCAGTACTTCCGCAGCAAGACGGAGATCCTCGAGGCTGTCTTCGCGCGGGTCTATCTCGACCGCATGGCGCCGCACTGGCCGGGGCTGATCGCGGATCGCTCCCGACCGCTACGCGAGCGGATGCTGACGTTCTATGGCGAGTACACGAGAGCCATCTTCACCTATGAGTGGATGCGCATCTTCATGGCCGCCGGCCTCGCCGGCGAGGCCCTGAACCGCCGCTACCTCGAACATGTGCGCGACGTGCTGCTGGCCCCGCTGCTGGAGGAGGTGCGCTCCGCGGCGAGGGGGGTTGTGGTGCCCGAAGTGGAGGATCTGTGGAACCTCCACGGCGGCATCGTCTATCTCGGCATCCGCCGGCACATCTACCACCTGCCGACGCCGGACGACGTCATGCCGGTGATCGAGAGGGCGATCGACCGCTTCCTTGCCGGCTTCGCCATCGGCACCGCGCCGCAGCCCGGGAGGGGGTCATGACGATCCTGTTCGCCATTCACGCGCTGGATCGCCCGGGGGCCCTGCCCAGCCGGCTCACGTACTACGACGCCCACAAGGCCTTTCTCTCCGACACCTCGGCCCACGGGGTGAGGATCCTCATGTCCGGCCCGCTGATGAGCGACGACGGCGAGGCGATGATCGGCAGCCTGTTCCTCGTCGAGGCGCCGGACCGCGCCCATGTGGAGGCCTTCAACCGGGCCGATCCGTTTCACGCCGCCGGCATCTGGCAGGCGGTGACCATCACAAGGTTCCTCAGGCGTCAGGGGTAGGGCCGCCCCGCCGCGCCCGCTCTGAGGGAGCGTTGCTGCCCTCGCCCTTGCGGCCCGTCTTGCGCTTCCGCATCGCGGCCGTCCGGGCGGGACTTCGCGACAGGAATGCTGCGATCTCGGGCCATGTCCGGCGAAGCACCTGCTGCCCCATGAACAGGCTGAGGTGCCGGCCCTGGACGGTTCGCGACACGATGTCGCCGGGCCGGGAGGCGACGCGGGTGGCGATCGAGAGGAGTTGCGGCGGGCTGACGATCTCGTCGTCTGCGGCCGCGGCGAGAAAGAGCGGGCAGCGGATCGCGGCGATGCCGACCTCCTTGCCCAACGCCGGAAACCTGCCCTCGGCCAGCCGGTTCTCGCGGAAGACCCAGTCGACCGTCTCGCGGTAGAATACGCCCGGCAGGTCCACCACATCCCCGTTCCACGACAGGTAGCGCTCCCGCAGCGGGGCGGGCACGCTCCGGCGCTGGAGGATCGCGGCGAGGGCCTCGTCGCCGGCATTCGCGCTCGGCCACAGGTCCGTCATGAGCCGGCCGCGCACGAGGCCGTCGCCCTGGGCCAGCATGGCGTCGACGGCCGATGGGGGTGTCTGCGCGACAGTCGCGGTGAGCATGCTGGGCGCCGCAGCGACGTCGATCGGCGCGCCGACCAGGGCCAGCCGGTCGACCTTGTCCGGGAAGCGCGCCGCAAAGATCGCGGCCAGCATGCCGCCCTGGCACAGACCCGCCAGCGGCGCCGGGACACCGAAATCGTCGACAACCACGTTCAGGTCCGCGAGGCAGGCGTCGATCGACTGATGGCGGCGGGTGGCATCGGCGCTGCGCCATTCGGTGAGCCAGATGCGGGCAATGCCCGCTCCCAGCAGCGCCGCGATGATGCTGTGACCAGGGGCGAGATCCGCGATCGTCGCCGTATGCAGGGCATAGGGCGCGATGAGGATCACGCCCGGTCCCTTCGCGCCTGTTGCGAACTCGCGCACCCGCATCGTCGCGAGGTCGCGCACGACGGTGTTGGCGCTGGTCCAGGGCCACGGATCAGCGGTGCGCCCGGCGGCGTCGGTCTCCCACCCGGCGGCCAGACGCTCCATGGTATCGAGCGAATGGCGCGTCGCGGCGAGCGAGGCGTTGATCACACCGAGCCACGCGCGGAAGGACATCGGACCTCCTCAGCCAGTGGCGCGGACGTAGCTGCCGGGGGCATCGGCCAGGACGGGGTAGCCCGCCACGGCCTTGCCGAGAGGGGGAGGGGCGGCCATAGCACCCGGAGAATGGGTCTCCAGCCAGGTCACCCAGGAGGTCCACCAGGTGCCCTGGCGCGGCGGGTGCCGGGCGAGCCAGGTCTCCGGGTCCATGTGGCGCTCGTGGTCGTGGCGGGTGGCGAGCCGGTGGACGCGGCCCTCGGTTCCGGGCGGCGACACGACCCCCTGATTGTGGCCGCCATTGGTCAGCGCGAAGGTGCTTGAGGTGTCGAGCGACAGGTGGATCTTGTAGACGGCGCGCCAGGGCGCGATGTGGTCCCACTCCGTGCCGAGGACGAAGACCGGAACGCGGATGTCCTGCAGCGCGATGGTGCGACCGTCGACCTGGAAGCGGCCCTCGGCGAGATCATTGTCGAGATAGAGCGAGCGCAGGTACTCCGCGTGCATGCGGGCCGGCATGCGCGTGGCGTCGAGCGACCAGGCCATGATGTCGATGAGGCGGCGCCGCTCGCCCATCATGTATTCGCGCACCATACGCGACCAGATGAGGTCGTTGGAGCGCAGCAGGTTGAAGGTGCCCATCATGCGGGGGCCTTCCAGATAGCCGCGCTCCTCCATCATGTCCTCGAGCAGCGCCAACTGGCTGTCGTTGATGAAGAGCCGCAGTTCACCGGCCTCGTGGAAGTCCGTCAGGGCGGCGAGAAGCGTCAGGCTGGCGAGCCGCTCGTCCCCGTCGCGGGCCATGGCGGCGGCCGTGATCGCCATGAGGGTGCCCCCGAGACAGTACCCGACCGCATGGACGCGGCCAGCCCCCGTGATGCGGGTGGCTGCCTCGATCGCCGCCATCGCGCCGTCGGCGCGATACTGGTCGAAGGTGACGTCCCGGTCCTGTTCCGTCGGGTTCTTCCAGGACACGACGAACACCGTGAATCCCTGCCCGACAAGGTAGCGGATCAGCGAGTTCTCGGGCCGGAGGTCGAGGATGTAGTACTTCATGATCCAGGCCGGCACGATCACGATGGGCTCGGCATGAACGGTGGCGGTCGTCGGGGCGTACTGGATGATCTCCGCCAGCGGCGTGCGCGCCACCACCTTGCCGGGGGTCACGGCGACGGTCTCGCCGACCCTGAACGCCTCGGTTCCGGCGGCGGGCGCTCCCGTTGCCGCGATCTGCATGTCTTCCAGCCAGTGACGGTATCCCTCGACGAGCGACTGGCCGCCTGTGCGCAGGGCCTTCTGCTGCACCTCGGGATTGGTGGCGATGAAGTTGGACGGCGACCAGAAGTCGAGCAACTGGCGCGCGGCGAAGCCGACGACAGCCTCATGCTCGGGGGAGGCGCCGTGGACCCCGCGGGTGGCGGCGTCCCACCAGGCTTCGGCCGCGAGGTGGGCGCTGGCGAACTGCCGGTAGGGCCACTGTGTCCAGGCATCGTCGCGGAATCGGCGGTCGCTCTCGCGCGCATTCCGGCAGGGCGGCTCGCAATCCTGGAATGGGTTTGCCTCCTGCGCGAGGCGGGCCGCCTTCTGCATAGCCAGCGTTGCGAGGTCCATCTGCCGGCCCGGCGACACGGCGAGGTGGGAGGCCCAGTCGAACCAGGCGCCGGCCAGCGCCAGCGCCGAGACGCCTCCGGTCATGCGCGCGGCGAGGGCATGGAGCTTGCGGTCGAGCGGATTTTCGCGGGACGTCTTTGGGGGATCGGTTCGCATCGCGGCGTCGGCTGCGACGGCCTTCGGCAAGGGGATGATCTCGGCCGTCCTGTCGCTCGAAGTCGCCATCGCACCCATTCCTTGCCGGGGAGCCGCCGTCAGCGGCTCCGATCAGTGTCAGGCGATCCCTGACCTGTCGGGGGTGCGGCCGGATCGCGCCGTCACTATAGCGCGAACCGTGGTCACAAGACGGCAAGGCCGATCGGCGCGACGCCGCCGTCCGGTTCCTTGTTCCGGACTTGCCCGTGTCTGACGCGGTTACTGCCCCTGGAAGGGATGGGTCTTCGCCCAGTGCTGCGCGATGTCGAGCCGCCGCGTCACCCAGACGCCCTCGTGGGACTGCACATAGTCGAGGAAACGGGCGAGGCCCGCCGCGCGGGCCGGGTGGCCGATGAGGCGCATGTGCAGGCCGACCGACATCATCTTCGGTTGTGTGCGCCCCTCAGCGTAGAGCATGTCGAAGGCATCCTTGTGCCACTCGAAATAGTCGGCGGAGGTGGCGAAGAAGCCCGAGCCGAACTTGCCGTCGTTGTTGACGAGGGAGTAGGGCACGACGAGGTGCTGCTTGCCGTCAACGACCTTCCAGTAGGGCAGTTCGTCGTCATAGGCGTCGGAATCGTAGAGGAAGCCGCCCTCCTCAACGACGAGCTTGCGGGTGTTCACGCTCGGCCCATAGCGGCAGTACCAGCCGAGCGGGCGCTCGCCCACGGTCGCCTTGAGCGAGGCGACGGCCTTCGCGATGTGCTCGCGCTCCTCGGTCTCGTCGAGCTCGTAGTGCTTGATCCAGCGCCAGCCGTGGCAACAGACGTCGAAGCCGGAATCGCGGACAGCTGCTGCCGCCAGAGGATTGCGCTCCAGGGCCAGCGCGCAGCCGAACACGGTCATCGGCAGGCCGCGCTCCTGGAACAGGCGCATCAGGCGCCAGAAGCCGACACGGCTGCCATAGGCGAACATGCCTTCGCCGGCGAGGTCGCGGCCCTTCACCGGCATGTTGAGGCTGCTGGATTCGGTGAGCGCCGTCTCGGTGAAGCCCTCGCCATCCTGGACGGAGGGCTCCGAGCCCTCCTCGTAGTTCATGACGAAGTTGATGGCGATGCGGGCGCCGCCCGGCCATTGCGGATCGGGCGGGTTGGCGCCGTAGCCGATCAGGTCGCGGTCGTAGGGCACGGTCATGGCGGGGCTCCGGGGTCAGGCGCTCATGCGGCGGGTGAGGCCGGTGAACCGGTCCATCACCACCATGAGGATGAGAATGGCGACGATGAGCACGCCGGCGATGGCGGCGATGCGCACGTCGAGGGTCGATTCCATCATGCCCCACATGCGAATGGGCAGCATGGAGGTGCGCGCCGTCGACAGGAACAGCGAGACCGGCACGTTGTCCATCGAGGCGATGAAGGCGAGGAAGGCGCCGGCCGCGATGCCGGGCGCGATGAGCGGCAGGGTGATGCGGCGGAAGGAATAGAAGCGGCTGGCGCCGAGATTGGAAGAGGCCTCGAGCAGCGCCGGGTCGAGCTGGGTGAGGCTCGCCAGCGTTGTGCGGAAGACGAAGGGCGCAATGACGACGAGGTGGCCGGCGATCAGGAGATTCAGCGAGGGGCGGATGCCGAGCACCGAGAAGAACATCAGCGCGGCAAGGCCGTAGGAGAGCGTCGGCAGCACGAGCGGCGAGAGGAAGCTCGCCTCGAGCGCCCGCGCTGACGGACGGCTGACGCGGGTGATGGCGAGGGCGGCGAGGACCGAGAGCACGGAGCCGATCAGCGTCGCCCAGCCGGCGACCCAGATGCTGTTCAGCGCGGCATTGTGGATGGGCGCGGACCGCACCGGATCGAAGAGGTCGCCATACCAGCGTAGCGACAGGCCCGGCGGCGGGAACCGCAGCGCCTGCGTCGTGGTGAAGGAGGTGGCGATGACGATCAGGACCGGCGCCACGAGGATCAGGATGGCGATGCCGGCGATCACCCCCACGGTGAGGTTGAAGCTGACGTCGGCCGGTGTGGAGCGCTGCGACATGGTCCCGCCTCAGGTCGTCTTCGCGAAGCGGCCGAGCCAGCTCAGCGCCATGATGCCGGTCAGCACCGTGAACAGAAGGGTGAGCGAGGCGACCGCGGCGAAGGGCCAGTTGTAGACCACCATGGACTGCTGCCAGATCAGCGCCGGCAGGTAGACGAGCCGTGCGCCGCCGATCACCGACTGCGAGATGAAGGCCGTCGTCGCCGAGGCGAAGACCAGCGTCGCGCCGGCGATCCATCCCGGCAGCGTCAGGGGCAGGATGACCCGGAAGAAGGTGCGCCACTTCGATGCGCCGAGGGCGCGCGAGGCGTCCACGAGGTTCTGGTCCATCTGGTTCATGATGGTGAGAAGCGGCAGCAGCATCAGCGGCATCTCGATCTGCGTCAGGGCGATGACGAGGCCGAGTTCGGTCTGCAGCAGGTTGAGCGGTGTCGCGGTGAGGCCGAGCGTCATCAGGGTCTGGTTGATCACGCCCTCGCGCGCCAGGATCACGATCCAGGCGAAGGTGCGGATGACAACTGATGTCAGCAGCGGCATCAGGATGATGAAGATGAGGACACGCTGCACGCGCGGCGACGACGCGCGGAACACCAGCGCCAGCGGATAGGCGAGGATCGTGGTGGCGACGACGGCGAGGACGCCGAGCTTCAACGTGTCGAAGATCACCTTGAGATAGAAGGCGTCGGTGTAGAACTTCACCCAGCTGTCGAGGCCGAGGCGGGTCTGCTCGGCATCGGCGTAGAAGCTGATGCCGAGCAGGATGAGGAACGGCGCCGCGAAGAACACCGCATAGGTGAGGCCGAGCGGCGCTGCGAGGCGCCACTCGACGGCATCCCGGACGGGCGAGGCGCCCGATACGGCTGCGGCTGCGGACACGGGGGGCGCGCCTTACTTCGTGATCTCCTTGTTGAACCGCTCGATCCAGCCGGCGCGCTGCGGATTGATCCTGGTCCAGTCGTGCGTGACCATCTTCGACAGGTCGTCGATGGACTTGACGTCCAGCGTGTCGACGAAGGTCACGTCCTTGTTGATGGGGATCATATTGTAGGGGCTGCGCTGCAGCAGGTTCTGCACCTCGGCCGAGATCGCCGTGTCGATGTACTTGTAGGCGTTGGCGACGTTCTCGGCGCCCTTCACGATGTGCAGGGTGGTCTGGAAGGTGATGGCGCCGGAGGCGGGGGTCGCGAAGGCGATGTCGACGCCGCGGCCCTTCAGGATCGCGACCGTGTTGGTGTTGGTGTACATCACGTCGATCTGGCCCTGCTGGAACAGGCCCGGCATGGCGGCCGGCGCGGCGACGGCGGCCGCCTTGGACACGGCTTTCTTCAGTTCCGCGAAGATCGGCTCCATGTTGGCCTCGGATCCGCCGAAGGCCTTGCACATCTCGATCAACGAGACCGTGCCGAAGGTCGTCTGGAAACCGGTCAGGCCGAGCCGCTCGACGAACGGCGCGGCGAAGAGGTCGGTCCAGGCCTTGGGCGGCGTCGGGAACTTCTTCGGATTGTAGGCGATGCCGACCACCTGGGCGTTGCAGGTAACGCCGTGCGACTTAATGAGGCCGGCGGGGATCTTCGCAGCATTGGTCAGCTTGGAGGCATCGATCGGCTCGAACAGGCCGGCGGCCTGGGCGGCCGCGGCCGGGCCCGGATCGAGCACGAAGCAGTCGAAGGGCGGCACGCCGCGGGCGGCGCGCACCTTGGCCACCTGATCGACGGCGAACAGGGAATCGAAGGCGATGTCGACATTCGCCGCCTTCTTCAGCGCCGGGGCTACGACACCCCGATAGGCCTCTTCCCAGGTGCCGGGATAGATGGCGGCGGTGACGCTGCCCGAGGCGCGGGCGGCGCCGGGCAGGAGGCCGGCAAGGCCGAGCGCGCTGGCGCCGGCCAGAATGTCGCGACGGTTGAGCTTGGTCATGCGGATGCTCCTCGTGTGTGGCCGGTCAGGGCTCAGGACGATGCTGCGGGAAAGAGGGACGGGCGGGCATGCGCGGCGAGAGCCGCGAATGCGGTTCCCGGTCCGGTCGAGAGAGCGCCGGGGCGGCGCGGCACCGCGACCTTGAGGGCCTCGCCGCCGGCGGCGGTGACGTCGTGGATGAGCGCGCCGCCGATGGGCAGGCTCAGCTTCAGTTCGACGGGGAAGCGATCGGGCGCCGCCTCGTCGGCGAGCGTCATCTGTTCCGGGCGAACGGAGACGAGCACCGGCGCGCCAGCCTCGAAACGGCCCTTTGACGGCAGGGTCCAGACGGCGCCGTTGTCGAGAGCGACCCGGTAGCCATTTGCCTCTACAGCCTCGATGCGCCCCTGCATCAGGTTGCTCGAGCCGATGAAATTGTTGACGAAGAGCGTCGCCGGTTCGTCGTAGATCTCCACCGGCGATCCCAGCTGCTCGATGCGGCCCTGGCTCATCACCGCGATGCGGTCGGCGATCGACATGGCCTCGTCCTGGTCGTGGGTGACCATGATGGCGGTGAGGGCGAACTGGCGCTGCAGCCGCTTGATCTCGATCTGCATGTCGAGGCGCAGGTTCTTGTCGAGCGCGGCGAAGGGCTCGTCCAGCAATAGGATGCGAGGGCGGATGGCGAGGGCCCGGGCGAGCGCGACGCGCTGCTGCTGGCCGCCGGAGAGCTGGCGCGGGTTGCGGTCGGCGAAGCCCTCCATGCGGACGGTCGCCAGCATTTCCCGGACACGGTCAGCCTGCACGGCGCGGCTCTCTCCGCGGGCGGCGAGTCCGTAGGCGATATTCTCGGCCACCGTCATGTGCGGGAAGAGCGCGTAGTTCTGGAAGACGATGCCGATCTCGCGACGGTTGGGCGGAAGCTCGTCGATAGACCGGTCGCCGATGATCACCTTGCCGTTGGTCTGCTGAATGAACCCGGCAACGATCCTGAGCAGGGTTGTCTTGCCGCAGCCCGACGGTCCGAGGAGGGCGACGAGCTCGCCGCCTTTCACCTCGAGCGTGACGTTGTCGACCGCGAGCCCCGCGCCATAGCTGTGCGTGATCCCGTCCAGCGTGAGCGGCTGGGCGGCAAGCCGGGCGGGGGCGGCGATGGTCATCGGCGGACGAAACTTTCCTGGTCGGTGTGCCCGGTCGAACCTGCAACGCCCGTGCCAAGCCGACGTCGCGCGATGAGGGCCCGCCAACCGCTTGCAAGGACGGCGCGCCTCTTGCTTGGCTGGCGCGAGCCAGTTCCGCAGGAGGTTCGCCATGCCGCTCGACATGAAAGAGGCCTTCGCCTTCTGGCCCTCGCTCGCCCGGATCGCGGCTGCCGTGAACGCGGGCAGAAGCACCGCGACGGCCGAGGCCGGGAAGGCTCTGGCGCGCATTCAGGCGCTGGACGGGGAGATCAACGCCTTCACGTCCGTGGATGCGGCGGACGTCGCCCGGCGCGCCGCGGCTGTCGATGCCCGCGTCGCGGCGGGGGAGCGGTTGCCGCTGGCCGGCGTGCCCGTGGCCATCAAGGACAATATCTGGGTCAAGGGTCGGCCGATCACGCAGGGGTCGAACCTCTTCCGCGATTTCATCGCGCCCGAGGACGCGGAGGCCGTCGCGAGACTGGTGGCGGCCGGAGCGGTCGTCATCGGCATCACCAACACCTCGGAATTCGCCGCCAAAGGGCAGACGACCAACCTGCTGCACGGCGCGACCCGCAACCCGTGGAACACGGCGACGACGCCCGGCGGCTCCTCCGGCGGCCCTGTGGCGGCGGTCGCCAGCGGCATGGTGCCGTTCGCCATCGGCACCGATGCGGGCGGTTCCAGCCGACGCCCGCCTGCCCATACCGGCCTCGTCGGTTTCAAGCCCTCCTTCGGCGTCATTCCCTATGGTCCCGGCTTCGAGGAGCCCTTCTTAGACATCTCCTGCATCTGTCCGATCACCCGGACGGTGGCGGATGCTGCGCTCGCCTTCGAGGTCATGGCGGGGCCGAGCCGAACCGACCCGCATTCCGCGCTTCTGCTGCCCGACAGCGGGGAGGAGCCTCATCGAATGCGTATTGCATACAGTCCAAAATGGGGCCTCGACGTCCCCGTGGAGCCGGACGTCGCCACGGCGATCGCCCGGTGTGCCATGCACCTGGAACAAGCCGGGTTTTCGATGGTCGCTTGCGACCCCGCATGGCCGGCCGGGGCGGCGGAAGCCGGTCTCGGTGCGATCCAGCAGAGCGGCCTCGCTGCTCTCCACGGCGAGGCCTGGACGCTGGAGCCGGGATTAATCGATCCCGATCTCGGTGCGCAGATCGCTGCGGGTCTGGGCCTTGCGGGAATCGACGTTGCGAAGGCGCTTCTCTTGTCCGAACAGGTTGCCATCACCGGCGCAAAGTTCTTCTCGGACAATAGCTTGTTGGCGGCAATCGGGCCGACGACCCCCTGTGCGGCCTGGCCTGTCGAGCAACTCGGACCGGCGACCATCGCGGGTGTTCCCGTCGGTCCGCGCGGCCATGCCGTGTTCACGCCGCTGTTCAACCATACCCGCCAGCCGGCGATCTCGATCCCCTGCGGTTCCGACGGCGCCGGTCTGCCGCTCGGCCTGCAGGTCGTCATGCCGCGGGGGCGTGACAGGGACCTGTTGCGACTGGCGGCCGCAATCGAGGCCGAACTCGCCGGAGCTGTCTGATCAGCGGTTTCACTTCCCCGGTAAAGCTGCCCCAAGGCGCGCCAGAGGTTAGCCTAAGAAATAGGCAAAATTGATGATGCCGAACCATTGATCGCTGGTCAGCGGGCGGCACGGCTCTTGCTGAACCCTCTTCCGACAACAGCGCGTGCCCGGTAGCGGCCGCGACCAGGCGAGAGGAGTTCATCATGGCAGGCATCATCCGTGACGGCATCGACCGGCGCAGTCTGCTCGCAGGCCTTGGCGCAGGCGCGGCGGCGACGCTCGGCGCCCCGTCCGTCCTGCGCGCCCAGGTGCGCGAGATCGTGGTGGGCGGCGCCGCCAGCCACAAGGCGTGGGTCGAGACGCACGTCGCGCCGCTGTTCGAGCGGAAGTACAACGCCAAGCTGACCTTCGAGGGCACCCGCTCGCTGGTGAATCTTGAGAAGATGCAGAAGAACAAGGACCGGCCCTATCTGTCCGTCGTGCAGATGGACGATCCGGTGATGATCCTGGCCGTGCGCGAGGGCCTGCTCGAGCCGATCACCGCCGCCAAGGCGTCGAACCTCGCCAAGCTGAAGCCGGGCACGGTTCACATGGACGGCCAGTGGGCGAACTATCTTCAGCCCTGGCAGGGCATCGCCTACAACACCAACGTCATCAAGACGCCACCGACCTCCTGGGCCGAGGCCTATGACCCGAAGTACAAGGGACGTATCATCATCCCTTCGCTGCAGAACACGGAAGGCCTGCCGAACCTGTTCATGGCCTCGCACCTGGCCACAGGCAAGCCGATGCCCGAGGCGACGCGCGATACCGAATCCGGCTTCAAGAAGCTGATCTCGCTGAAGCCCAACCTGCTCACCGTCTACAACCAGATGCCGCAGGCCTTCTCGCTCCTCGAGCAGGGCGAGGCGCACATGATCGTCGGAGCCTTGTCCTCCTTCGCCCTGCAGCGCCGCCTCGACGGCGCGCCACTGGGCCTCGCCGCGCCGAAGGAGGGCATCTTCCCGGTGCCGTCGGGCATCGCGGTGGTGAAGGGCGGTCCGCACCAGGATCTCGCCTTCGCCTACGTCAACGAACTGCTCGGCGCGGAGATCCAGGTGAAGATCGCGCCGCCGACCTTCGCGCTGCCGACCAATGTCGACGTGCCGCCACCGCCCGGCATGCCCACCGACGTCGCCATCCACACCCTCGACTGGGCCTTCGTCGCGGAGAACCGCAACGACTGGGTGAAGCGCTGGGACCGCGAGATGTCGATGTGACCCTGAACGGCGGGCGGCGCTCCGGCGCCGCCTGTCCGGTGCACCCATGGCAGAGACCCCCGCATTTCTCGATGTGCGCCGCGCCGCCAAGTCCTTCGGCGGGACCATGGTACTCGACGGCGTCGACCTCGGCGTCGCGCCGGGCGAGTTCGTCTCGCTGCTCGGCCCGTCCGGCTGCGGCAAGACGACGTTGCTGCGCATCGTCGCCGGGCTGCTGGCAGCCGATTCCGGCGCCATCGTCCTTGACGGCGAGGACATCTCGACGAAGCCGCCGCATCACCGCGGCGTCGGGGTCGTGTTCCAGAGCTACGCGCTGTTCCCGCACCTGACGGTCGCCGAGAACGTCGCCTTCGGGCTCGCGGCGCGCGGAGCGTCCAAGGACGAGATCAGGACCACCGTCGCCCGTTATCTCGACCTCGCCCATATGGGCGCCTTCGCCGACCGCTCGGTGCGCGCGCTGTCCGGTGGCCAGCAGCAGCGCGTGGCTGTGGCCCGCGCGCTTGCGGTCAAACCGAAGCTCATGCTGCTCGACGAGCCCTTCTCGGCGCTCGACCGAAAGCTGCGCGAGACCATGCAGATCGAGCTCAAACGCCTGCTGCGCGAGGTCGGCACCACGGCGATCTTCGTCACCCATGACCAGGACGAAGCGCTGATGATGTCGGACCGCATCGCGGTCATGAACCGGGGGCGCATCGAGCAACTCGCCGATCCCGACACCATCTACAAGAAGCCGGCGACGCCCTTCGCGCTCGAGTTCGTCGGCCTGTCCACCCGCATCGCCGGCAAGGTCGCCGCGACGACCGGCGAGGGCGAGGTGGCGGTGGACACGCCGCATGGCCGGGTGCGCGCGCCCGGCCGCTTCGTGACCGGCAGCCCGGTGCTCGTCGCTGTCAGGCCGGAGCTGATGGCCTTCGGCGAGAACACGGCCGAGAACACCATCAGGGCGAAGCTGACCGACGTCGTCTTCCAGGGCTCGCGCGTGCAGGCGCACTTCGATGCGCCGCCCGATCTACCGATCCAGATCGAGAGCGTCGCGGGCATTCCGGCAGGAATCGCGCCCGGCGCCGAACTCGCGCTGTCCTGGCGCGTCGCGGACACGCTGCTCTATCCGATGCCGGACAGGGTGGCATGAGCGCGTCGGCGCAGAAGGACCCGATCGGCTGGCTGGCGGCACCCGCCGTCGCCTATCTCGGCCTCGTCTATGCGCTGCCGCTGGTCTTCCTGCTGGCGCGCAGCGTCACCGGGCCCGAGGGCTTCACGCTCCAACTCTTCGTCCAGTTCTTTGCCGATCCCTATTCCTGGCGCGTCATCTGGAACACGCTGCGCATCGCGCTGATGACGACCCTCGTCTGCCTGCTCATCGGCTTCCCCGTCGCCATCGCCATGGCGCGCGCCAAGGGCCTGATGCAGGTGGCGCTCCTGGTGGCGATCGTCCTGCCGCTCTCTATCGGCGTCGTGGTCAAGGCCTTTGCCTGGCAGATCGTGCTGAGGCGCGACGGCGTCGTTTCCCAGTTCCTCGTCGGCACCGGCATCTGGAGCGAACCGCAGCGGCTGCTTTTCACCGAGACGGGCCTCGTCATGGGCGCGGCCAATGTCTTCCTGCCCTTCATGATCCTGCCGATCTATTCGGTGGTGAAGCTGATCGACCCGCGCCTGTCGGAGGCCGGCGCAACGCTCGGGGCGAGCCCGCTCTACCGCTTCCGCCGCATTTTCCTGCCGCTGACCCTGCCGGGGCTCGTGTCGGGGATCGCCTTCGTCTTCTCCATGTCGGTGTCGATGTTCGTCATCCCGAGCCTGCTGATCGGCGACCGCTTCCAGATGCTGGCAACGCTCACCGGCCGCTCCTTCTTGCTGATGCGCAACGAGGCGCTGGGATCGACCACGGCGGTGGTGCTGCTGGTCATGGCGGTGTCGATCGTCGTCGCCTCGTCTTGGCTGGCGAAGCGTCTGGGAGGCTCGCAATGACGGCGCTCGAGAAGGCCTCCTCCGCCCTCGTCTGGGCCGTCGCGATCTTCGCCATCGTCTTCCTGATGACGCCGCTGGTGGTGACGGTGGCGGTGTCCTTCGGCTCGTCGGCGGTCTTCACCCTGCCGCCGCCCGGCTGGTCGATGCGCTGGTACAACCAGTTGCCGGCCACGCGGGGCCTGTGGTCGTCGCTCGCGACCTCCGTGCAGATCGCCGCGCTGTCGACTCTCGTCTCGCTGGTGCTCGGCACGCTCTGCGCCATCGCGCTGGTGCGCGGACGTTTCGGGGGGCGCGAAGCCATCGCCACCTTCCTCGTCTCGCCGCTGATGCTTCCCGGCCTCGTCGTGGGCATCGCCATGCTGCAGGGCTTCAAGGCGGTCGGCCTGCGCGAGGCCTGGCCGAGCCTGCTCGTCGCCCATGTGGTGATCACCATGCCCTATGTGGTGCGCACGGTGCTGGCGGCGCTCAGCCTCTTCGACTTCACGCTGATCGACGCGGCGCGCACGCTCGGCTGTTCCTATGGCAAGGCGCTGCGCAAGGTGATGGTGCCGGCGCTCGCCCCGGCCTTCCTCACCTCGGCCATGTTCGCCTTCCTCGCCTCGATGGACAATTATCCGATCTCCATCTTCTTCACCGACGCCTGGACCAAGACTCTCCCCATCCAGATGCTGCAATATGTCGAGGAGCGCCCGGACCCGGTCATCGCCGCGATCTCGACGGGGCTCATCCTGCTGGCGGTGATCGCGCTCATCATCGGCGACAGGCTGGTCGGTCTCAGGCGCCTCGCGGATTTCTGATGCCCCCAGCGCCTTTCGTTCCCGCCACCGACCGCGACTTTCGCGGCTATGGCGCATCGCCGCCGAAGATCCGCTGGCCGGGCGACGCAAGGCTCGCCGTGTCCATCGTCGTCAATGTCGAGGAGGGGGCGGAGCTCTCGCTCGGGGCCGGGGACGAGGCCAATGAGTTCATCTACGAGGCGGTGGAGCGGATCGAGGGCTCGCGCGACCTCTGCATGGAGAGCCACTACGAATACGGCACCCGCCGGGGCTGGCCGCGCATCCGCAAGCTCCTCTCCGAGCGGGGCGTAACCGCGACGCTGAATGCCTGCGGGCGCGCCATCGCGGTGTCGCCCTGGCTGGCGGAAGAGGCGGTTGCGGACGGCCACGAGATCTCCTGTCACGGCTGGCGATGGGAGAAGCATGTCCACATGCCGGAGGCCGCCGAGCGTCAGGCCATCGGCCGCACGGTCGGCGCGATTGCCGACGCGACCGGCGCGCCGCCGGTCGGCTGGCACACGCGATCGGCGACATCCGTCAACACCCGCCGCCTGCTGATGGAGCACGGCGGCTTCCTCTACGATTCCAACGCCTACAACGACGACATGCCGTTCATGCACCACGACGGCGACCGCGACCTCGTCATCCTGCCCTATGCCTTCGACACCAACGACATGCGCTTCCAGCCGGGTGGAGGCTTCGTGCAGGCCGACGATTTCGCCCGCTACTGCATCGGCGCCTTCGACCGGCTGATGCAGGAGGGCGTGGAGGAGCCGCGCATGCTGTCCATCGGCCTGCACCTTCGCATCATCGGCCGCCCGGCGCGCATCGACGGGCTCGAGCGGCTGCTCGACCACATGGCGGCGACGC
Source organism: Phreatobacter aquiterrae (assembly GCF_053471285.1). NCBI lineage: Bacteria > Pseudomonadati > Pseudomonadota > Alphaproteobacteria > Hyphomicrobiales > Phreatobacteraceae > Phreatobacter > Phreatobacter aquiterrae. The sequence continues at coordinate 207,782 of NZ_JBJPHW010000008.1, forward strand.
CCGGCGTCTGGTTTGCACGGCGCGACGCCATCGCCCACCACTGGCGCGCCGGCCTCGGCCTCCCGCCCTGGCAGCCGCGTCCGGCCCTTTCCGCCTTCGAGGCCTGACCGATGCGGCTGCTGATCGCCAACCCCAACACGACAGAGGCAGTGACCGACCGGCTCATGGCGGCCGCGGCGGCGGTGAAGGCGCCCGCGACGGACCTCGTCGCCATGACCGCGCCGCGCGGCGTGCCCTATATCGCCACCCGCGCCGACGCGGTGATCGGCTCGGCGGTGGCGCTGGAGATGCTTGCGGAAGCCCACCACGAGGTCGACGCGGCCGTAATCGCGGCCTTCGGCGATCCCGGCCTTGGCGGCGCGCGCGAACTCTTCGACATTCCCGTCGTCGGCATGGCGGAGGCGGCGATGCTGACCGCCTGCATGCTGGGGCGCTCCTTCGCCATCGTCACCTTCTCCGGCGGCCTCGTGCCCTGGTACAACGAGTGCCTCGACTGGAACGGGCTGCGTGGCCGATGTGCCGGCATCTTCGCGCTGCAGGGCGCCTTCGCCTCCATCGCGGATGTTCAGGACGAGAAGGAGGCGGCGCTGGTTGAACTCGCCAACCGGGTCGTCGCCGACCATATGGCCGATGTGGTCATTCTCGCGGGAGCGCCGCTGTCAGGGCTCGCACAGATCGTGCGCGACCGCGTGCCGGTGCCCCTCGTCGATGGCATCCAGGCGGCAGTGAAGCAGGCGGAGGCGCTTGCCGCGCTGAAGCCCGCCAAGGCCACGCAAGGCACCTTCCGCCGCCCTGCCGCCAAGGCCTGCACCGGCATCCCGGAGACCCTGCGCGCGCGTTTCGAGCACCGCGATGGCTGATCGGGAGATCCGCGATCTCTTCGGCTATGGCGGACGCTGGCCGGACATCCGCTGGCCGAACGGCGCGCGCCTCGCCGTCTCCCTCAACGTCAATTTCGAGGAGGGCGCGGAGCTGCAGGTCGGCGACGGCGATCCGGTGTCGGAGCGGCTCGGCGAGGTCATCAGCGTCGTCGAGCCGGGCACGCGGGACCGCGGCCTGGAGCAGATCTTCGCCTACGGCACGCGGGCCGGGCTGTGGCGCATGCTGGACGCCCTGGAGCGGACGCGTCTCGCTTCCACCTTCCTCTTCTGCGGACGGGCGGTGGAGCGGGCGCCCGATCTCGCCCGAGCCGCCACCGACCGCGGCCATGAGGCGGCCGTCCATGGCTGGCGCTGGCGGCCCCATGCCGACTATCCGACGCGTGAGGCCGAGGCGGCCGATCTTGAGCGCTGCATCGCCGTGATCGAGAGGGTCTGCGGCGCGCGGCCCGCCGGCTTCTTCTGCCGGGGCGCCGAGAGCGCCTGGACGCGCGAGTTGCTGGTCGAGAAGGGCTTTCTCTACACGTCCAACGCCTTCGACGACGACCTGCCCTACTGGGACCGGTCGGGCGCGCGGCCGCTCCTTGTCGTGCCCTATGCGCTCGACAGCAACGACATGAAGTTCTTCCACCCCAATGGCTTCGTGCGGGCGGGCGACATGGTCGACTATGTCGATGACGCGCTGGAGGTGCTGCTCGCCGAGGCGGCGCGGGGGCAGGCGCGCCTTCTCAACATCGGCTTCCACCTGCGGATCTGCGGCCGGCCGGGCCGCTTCGCCGCCTTCACCCGGATCACCGAGCGGCTAGCAGTGCTCGGCGACCGGGTCTGGGTGGCGCGCCGGGACGAGATCGCGCGAGCCTTTGCGGCACAGGTGCAGGCCTGAACACGAGCCTCCGGTCTAGCCACGGTGTGGCGGGCGGCAGAAGGCCTGCCGCCCGCTTCTTTTCACTCGTCGAGCGAGAAGCCGGAGGCCTTGACGATGGGCTCCCAGGCCTTCCGGGCGCGGTCGAGATAGGCCGCATAGTCGGGCGGCGACATGGTGAAGGGCTCCTGTCCCACGGCGCGCAGCGTGTCGCGCGTGGCCGGCACCTTCACCGCCTCCGCGACGAAGCCGGCGATCTGGGCGGCGAGCGCCGGGGGCGCACCCTTCGGCAGGAAGCAGCCGAAGGTGTCGCGCCCGGCGACCTGCGCGTAGCCCTGCTCGGCAAAGGTCGGCACGTTCGGCAGGAAGGCGGAGCGCTCCCGGTCGGTGACGCCAATGACGCGCAGCACCCCGGAGGCGACGTGCGGAACATAGTCGCCGATCGGTGTGATGGTGGAGGCGACGTGCCCGCCGAGCAGGTCCTGGATGGCCGGCGTCGAGCCGCGATAGGGCACGTGGCGGAGCTGGATCTGGGCGGCCGCCACCAGGAGTTCGCCCATGAAATGCGGCGTGGAGCCGGCAGCCGGGGAGCCGTACGCGGCCCGGCTCGGGTTGGCCTTGGCCCAGGCGACGAAGCTGGCGACGTCCTTCACCTCGGCCGGCACCATGGGGCCGACGGCCAGCGCGAAGGTCGCGTAGGTCGCAGGCGTCACCGGCGTGACGTCGGTCGCGGCGTTGTAGGCGAGCTTCTTGTAGACGCTCGGATAGATGGTGAACATCGCGTCCGGGCTGATGAGCATGGTGCGGCCGTCGGCGGGCGCTTCCATCAGGGCCTGGATGACCAGCTTGGCGGCGGCTCCCGGACGGTTCTCGACGACGAAGCTCTCCGCCAGCGTACCGCGCAGGCTCTCGGCGAGGCGGCGGGCCAGCGTGTCGGTCGGTCCGCCAGCCGGGAAGCCGACGAGGATGCGCCCGTTGCCACGGATGATCTGTGCCGGGGCGGGCAGGGTGGATGCGGTGAGCGCTGCGGCCGACAGGCCGAGCATGCGGCGGCGATTCATGGTTGTCATGGGTAGTCCTCCCTCTAGGCTCTGCGGGTCGCCGGACTCTCGTGGCCGGTCGCCCGCTGTGATATGCGCGCTTCCTCGGATGGGGCCGGCCGTCAGCCGCCGAGCCCCAGTACTTTCATGGCATTCTTCTTCAGGATCAGGTCGTGGACCTCCGGCTTGAACCCGACCTCGGCGAACTGGGCGAGCCAGCGCTCGGGGGCGATCAGGGGAAAATCGGAACCGAACAGCATCTTCGAGCGCAACTGGCCGTTGGCATACTGGACGATCTGTGGCGGGAAGTACTTCGGCATCCAGCCCGACAGGTCGATGTAGATGTTGGGCTTGTGCAGGGCCATGGACAGCGCCTCGTCCGTCCAGGGCCAGGACGGATGGGCCAGCACGATCGTCATGTCGGGAAAGTCGACGGCGACATCGTCGATGTGGATGGGCTGCGAGTACTTCAGCCGCATGCCGCCGCCGCCGCGCATGCCGGTGCCGATGCCGGAATGGCCGGTGTGGAAGATCGCCGGCAGCTTGTGGTGGGCGATCACCTCGTAGAGCTGATAGGCCATGCGGTCGTTGGGATAGAAGCCCTGGCAGGTCGGGTGGAACTTGAAGCCCTTGACAATGCCGCCCTTGATCAGGTCCTCGGCCTCGCGGGCGCCCAGCCGGCCCTTGTGCGGGTCGATGGAGGCGAAGGCGATCATGATGTCGGCATTGTCACGGGCAGCGTCCGCGATCTCGTCGTTGGGAATGCGGCGGTTGCCGATCTGCGTCTCGGTGTCCACCGTGAACATCACGAGGCCGATCCGGTGTTCGCGGTAGTGCGCGATCGTCTCGGCGATGGTCGGCCGCTTGCCGACCTTGAAATACTTGCCGGCCGCCTCTTCGTAGGGCGTCCAGAACGGATCGGCCTCCTGCCGGCAGGACACTTCGGCATGAGTGTGGATGTCGATGGCGACGAGATCGTCGACCCTCATCGGGAATCTCCTGCGGGCAAATCGAGGGCGATGACGCCGGCCGGCGGCGGCTCCGCATAGAGGGCGGCGACGAGATCGGGCCGGCGGGCCAGCACGGCCTGCTGGTTGATCGACCCCTTGTCGGTGAGTTCGCCGTGTTCCAGCGACGGCGGTTCGGCGAGGATCAGCGCCCGTGCCACGCGATTTGAGGACCCTGTGGCGGCTGCGGCAAGAGCCGCCAGCCGGCGGGTGATCTCCCCAACCAGCCCGGCATGGGCCAGGAGGGCGGGATCGCCCGGAGCGAGGCCGGCGAAGGTGGCGCAGGCCTCGCGGTCGGGGACCAGCAGCACGCCGACATGATCGCGGTCGTGTCCTGTGATGACCGTATCGCGGATCAGCGGGTCCAGGGTCGAGTTGAGCAGGTGGCGAAGGGGCCCGACGCTCACCCACGTGCCGGTGGCGAGCTTGAAATCCTCAGACAGACGGCCGTCGAAGAGGAAGCCCTTCGAGAGGTCAGCGGGATCGGCATAGGCGACGGCGTCGCCGAATTTGTAGAAGCCCTCCTCGTCGAAGACCTTCGCCGTCAGATCGGGCCGGCGCCAGTAGCCGGGCGTCACCGTTTCCGCCTTGACGCGCGCCTCGAGCTTGGTGCCGGACGGCACCAGCTTCAGCGTGACGCCCGCCATGGGAAGGCCGATGGCGCCGGCCTGCCCTGTGGTGCGCAGGTTCATGATGGCGGAAGGGGCGGTCTCGGTGGCGCCGAGGCCGGTAACGAAGGGCACATCACGACCGGCGCACTCGCGGGCGAGCGCCCGATAGCCGTCCCAGACCGGCTGGGCGAGGCCGGCGCCGGCATAGAACAGCATCTCGAGGCGGCTGAAGAAGTGGCGCGCGAAGGCGGAGTCGGCCTGAAGGTGTGGCAGCAGCGCCTCGTACCCCTTCGGCACGTTGAAATAGGCGGTCGGGGCAATCTCTCTGAGGTTGCGCACCGTCGGCAGGATGCCGCCGGCCACCGGCTTGCCCTCGTCGATGTAGAGCGTGCCGCCATGGGTGAGCACCATGCCGAAATTGTGGTTCGAGCCGAAGGTGTGGTTCCACGGCAGCCAGTCGACGAAGACCGGCGGCGCCTCGGCGAGGAAGGGGAAGCACTGCTCGAGCATGACCTGGTTGGCCATCAGCATGCGCTGGGTGTTGATCACCGCCTTCGGTTCGCCGGTCGAGCCGGACGTCAGCAGGAACTTGGCGATGGTATCGGGCCCGATGGCGGCGAAGGCGGCATCGACGCGCGGATCGTCCTCTGGCCCCTCCAGCGCGACGAGCGGCGTCACTCCCGCCGCCTCCGCATTCTGGCCGGCGACGAGCCTGCGGTCGGGGCGTGCAATGGCGGTGAGCGCCGCCTGGAACGGAACGGCGTCGGCGGTGAAGACGAGCCCTGGCGTGAGCAGGTCGAGGCAATAGGCGAGTTTGCCGAAGTCGCGGGCAACGAGGCTGTAGGGCGGCGAGATGGGCGCATAGGGAACGCCGATCATCATCGCGGCGAGCGCGACGAGCGCATGGTCGATGCTGTTGCCGGAGAGGATAGCGAGAGGGCGTTCGGCCGAGAGTTCGTGGTCGACAAGCCCGGATGCGAGGCGGCGGACCTGCCGCAGCGCCTCGCCATAGGTGAGTTCGCGCCAGGAGCCATCGACTTTCCGTTCGGCAAGGAAGGTGCGGCGCGGAGCCACCGCTGCCCAGTGCACGAGCCTGTCCGGCAGCGCGCGCGTATAGGCGTCGATCGTCTGGCGCACGGTGACGAGACGCGTGCCGTCGGCCCGATCCTCGATGAGGGGGTCGAGGCGGCCGAGCCGATTCCAGTTGTCGCCGTCGGCGACGGTCGTCTGGCGAGGTGCGACACGCGACATCGGAGCCTCCGGGGGGTGCCGTCTGCGGCTTGCGAGGCGATGGGTGGACTTGCGGAATGCACTCGGATCGGGCGGGCCGGATGGCTCGCCCGTTCCCGGTCAATCGGGCCGGGCGACCTTGGCCGCCTTCTTGGCGAGGAAGTTGCGGACGCGCGCCTTGGCCTCGGGCATGGTCTGAGCAGCGGATGCCATCAGCGCCTCGGTGAGGTAGCCGATATGCGGGTCGGCCTCGGCGATACGCGGCAGGGCATGGATCACCGCGAAACGGGTCATCTCGGCAATCCCCGCCGCCTTGCGAGCAAGGTCCATGCCGAGCGCCAGTCCCGTGCCGTCATCAACGAGGTACTGGCAGGCGCCGGCCGCCTGCGCCTCGGTGGCGGAAAGCGAGCGGCCGGTCAGCATCATATCCTGGACGAGGGGCGTTCCGATCAGCCGCGGGATGCGGACCGAACCGCCGCCGCCGAGGAAGATGCCGCGCTGGCCTTCGGGCAGCGCGAAGAAGGCGGAACGCTCGGCGATGCGGATATGGGTGGCGGCCGCCAGCTCGAAGCCGCCGCCGACCACCGCGCCGTGCAGCACGGAGACGACCGGCACGCGGCCGAACTGGATGTCCTGGAAGGCGCGGTGCCAGCCGAGCGAATGATGAATGGCGGCGGCAAGGTCCGGTTCGCCATCCACCTCGCCGAGGTCGAGGCCCGCACAGAAATGATCGCCCTCGCCGTGGATGACGACTGCGCGGATGGCAGCGGGAAAGCCGGAGACGAGCGTCTGGAGGCCTGCGACCATGGCCTCGTTCAGGGCATTGCGCTTGGCAGGCCGCGACAGCCGGATAACGGCCACCGCACCATCGGTATGAACCGACAGGCCCGGGCAGGGGGACAGATCAGGCACGGGCGCCGCTCCCACGGAACCATTATTGGTTATTGGTCATAACTATTTTCCGGGACCGTGCTTGTGTCAATGGGGCAGGGCATGTAGCGATCCGCCGTCGCGCGGCGTGGCGGCGAGCCTCGTCCGGGTGCGGTGCCGAACGCGGCGTTTCCGAGGTGGTCATGGCGCTCGATCTGGGTCCTCTCGACAGCCATGTCGGCTATCTCCTGCGCCGGGCGCAGCTGGCCGTCTTCGCCGAGATCGGTACGGGCTTTGCGGCGCATGGGATGTCGCCGGCCGACTATGCGGTGCTGACCGTGATTGACCGCAATCCCGGCGCCGGGCAGACGCAGGTGGCCGAGACCCTCGGCATCCAGAAAACCAATTTCGTTCCGCTCATCCGACGCATGGAGAGCCGGGGCCTAGTGCTCAGGACCCCCTCGCAGCGGGACCGGCGCTCCGTCGCGCTGACCCTGACCGCAGAGGGCGAGACCCTGCTCGCCGCCCTTCACACCGCCGCGCAGGCTCACGTCGACCGCGTGAGGGCCCATCTCGGCCCCGACTGCTACGATTTGCTGCTGGAACCGTTGCAGCAGCTGGCGGCGATCATGCGAAGCTGACGCCTCCGGAGCGTCGGCCGTTGCGACGCGAGGGCGCAAGGCCGTTATCTGAATTGACAACGGCCCGGTTCACGGCGCCATCCTCGCAGACTGTCATGGCTCGCGATGGAAGGCGAGTATGGATCACCCACATGCATCGTGCTTCATTGGATGGCCGGAACCGCGATGACTGCTGCTGCGCCAGGGCCTGAGGGGGGCAACGCCCGCCAACCCGTCTTCGTCGCACGTGGGCTGACCAAGGCCTACGGAAGCGGTGCGACCCAGGTTCTCGCCCTGCATGACGTCGATCTCGACATCCATGCCGGCGAGTTTGTCGTGCTCCTCGGGCCCTCCGGGTCCGGCAAGTCGACGCTGCTCAACATTCTGGGCGGCCTCGATGCGCCGACCTCGGGCAAGGCCCAGTGGCGCGACCATCTCCTTACCGGGGCGAGCGAGGCGGAACTGACCGCCTATCGCCGCGAGCATGTCGGTTTCGTCTTCCAGTTCTACAACCTCATTCCCAGCCTGACCGTGCGGGAAAACGTCGTGCTCGTCGCCGAGATTGCCGACGATCCGATGCCGGCCGAGGAAGCGCTCTCCCTCGTCGGTCTGTCGCACCGGATGGACAATTTTCCCTCGCAACTGTCCGGCGGCGAGCAGCAGCGCGTTGCGGTGGCGCGGGCTATCGTCAAGCGGCCCGACATTCTTCTGTGCGACGAGCCGACCGGCGCCCTCGACTTCGACACAGGACGGGTCGTGCTGGCGGCCCTGCAGAAAATCAACGCGGAGCTGGGGACGACCACCGTCGTGATCACCCACAACTCGGCGATCTCCGCCATGGCGGACCGCATCCTGCGCATGCGCGACGGACGCATCGTGACCGAGGACCGAAATGCGTTCCGGGTTCCGGCCGGCGAGTTGACATGGTGAGCATGCTCAACCGGAAGCTCGGCAGGGACCTTTGGCGGATGCGCTCGCAGATCCTGGCGATCGTGCTTCTGGTCGCCTCGGGCGTCGCCGTCTTCGGCATGTCGTTGTCGAACTACATGACGCTGCTGGCGATGCAGCAGCGGCACTATGAACACGAGCGCTTCGGCGATCTGTTCGTCCAGGCGAGGCGCGCGCCGCTGCCGCTGGCTGCCCGGCTGGCGGAAGTCGACGGTGTCGCCGCCGTCGAAGCCCGCATCGTCCAGCCGGCGCGCGTCGACCGTCCTGATTCAGACCTCGCGATCGGCGCGCGCATCGTCTCGATTCCCGCCCGCCAGCAACCCGAGCTGAACCGGCTGCGCCTCGTTTCCGGCCGCTGGGTCGATCCGGGTCGGACCGACGAGGTCATTGTCAATATTGCCTATGCGGAGGCCTGGCATATCCGGCCCGACGATACGATCGACGTGATCCTCAACGGCCGGCGGCAGCAGTTTCGCGTCGTCGGCACGGCGATGTCGCCGGAATTCGTCTTTGTCTCGCGACCCGGCCTGCCGCTCCCCGACGACCGGGCCTACGCCATCATCTGGGCGGGCAGGTCCGCGGTGGAGGCTGCCTTCGACATGAGCGGCGCGTTCAACGACCTCGTCGTCCGCCTGACACCGGAGGCGCACGCGGCGGCCGTGGCCGCGGAGGTGGACCGGCTGCTCGAGCCCTATGGCGGCGGCGGCGCCATCACCCGTCGCGACCACGCCTCCCACCGTTTCGTCGAGGACGAACTGGCCGAACAGCGCACCATGTCGATCGTCGTGCCGCTGATCTTCCTCGGCATCGCCAGCTTCCTCCTTCATGTGGTCATGGGGCGTCTGGTGGAGGTCCAGCGCGAGCAGATCGCAGCTCTGAAGGCGCTCGGCTATGCCAACGAGCAGATCCTCCTGCACTACCTCAAGTTCGCCGCCGTCGTGGTCCTGCTGGGTGTCATTGCCGGAGCTGGCCTGGGGGCGTGGCTCGGATCGCTGATGATCGAGACCTATCGCCCCTTCTTCCGCTTCCCCGACTGGAGCTTCGAGTTCCGGCCGTGGATCCCGCTTGCGGCGGGTGTTCTGGCCTTCGCCGCCGCGGCGGCCGGGATCTGGACGGCCGTGCAGCGCGTGGTGCTTCTGCCCGCGGCGGTGGCCATGCGGCCCGCCGAGCCTGTGGCAGCCCGTGTCGGCCGCATCACTCGCCTCCTTACCGACCTCGTGCCTGGCCCGCGCTGGCGCATGGTCGTGCGCAGCATCGCAGGACGGCCGCTCCGCTCGCTGATGACGATGGTCGGTCTGGCCTTTGCGGTTCCGCTGGTCGTCATGGGCCTGTTCTGGTGGGACGCCCTCGGCACGATGATCGAGGTCAATTTCGAGCGCATCGAACGCGGCGACATCCAGGTCACGCTGTCCCAGCCCGCCGGCATCCGCGCCGTTCGCGAACTGGCGGCGGTCCCCGGTGTCCATCACGCCGAGGGCCAGCGTATCGTCGCGGCGCGTCTTCGCTACGGACATCGCAGCTATCGGCTGGCGCTGCAAGGCCTGCCCGCCGACGGTGTACTGAAGCGACCGCTCGACAGTTCCCTCCAGCCCATTCCCATTCCCGCCGACGGCCTGGTGCTGTCGCGGCGGCTGGCGCAACACCTCGACGTCAGGCCGGGCGAGGAGGTCATCGTCGAGGTGCTGGAGGGAGGCCGCCCGCTGCGGCGTGCTCCGGTCGTGGGCCTTGCCGACGACATTCTCGGGTTCAACGCCTATACCGAGATCGCCTCGCTCAACCGCCTGATGCGCGAAGCCGATCTCGTCAACGCCATCGTGCTCTCCGCCGATCCCGCCGGGGCCGATGCCGTGCAGCGCCGCCTGCAGGCCTTTCCGCGGATCGAGGCGGTCACGTCGCGGCGCGCCACGCTTGCGGCGTTCAACGACAAGATCACCGGTCTCCTGACCATCAGCGCCGTGGTCCTGACCTGTTTCGGCATTCTGATTGCCGTCGGCGTGGTCTACAATGCGGCACGGGTCGCGTTCCAGGAGCATGCCTGGGAGCTGGCGAGCCTTCGCATCCTCGGGTTCACCCGCCGGGAGGTCTCACAGGTGCTGTTCGCCGAACTGGCTCTGATGACCCTCGTTGCCGTGCCGCTGGGCCTCGTCCTGTCGCGGTGGCTGATCGCTCTCATCTTCGCCCTGCGCGAGAACGAAAGCTTCGACCTGCCGGCGGTCGTCCACCCGGCGACCCTCGGCTATGCCACGATCATTGTGATCGTGGCCGTGGCGGCGAGCGCGATAGGCGTTCGGGGTCGGGTCGACCGGATGGATCTTGTCGCCGTTCTGAAGACCAGAGACTGACGCATGGGCCGGACCCGCATTCTCGTTTCCCTGCTCGCGGGCTTCGCCGTCATCGGCGCCGGCTTCTGGGCCTTCACGCCCCGGGCCATCCGGGTGGAGACGGCGGCGGTGACCTCGGGTCGCTTCACGGCGACCGTCGAGGAAACCGGGCGCACGCGGGTGCGCGATCGCTACGTCGTCTCCTCTCCGATGGCCGGCCGGCTGATCCGGCCCGCGCTGCGCCCTGGTGATGCGGTCGAGCAAGGTCAGACGATCGCGACACTCAGAGCCAGCCCCTCGTCGCTGCTCGATCCGCGTGCCCGCCAGGAACTCGAGGAGCGGATCGGCATGGCCGAGGCCTCGCTGGAGGAAGCCTCCGCCGCGCAGGATCGCGCCCGCGTGCTGCTGGCTCGCGCGCGCACTGACCTCGATCGCACCCGCCAGCTCCGGGCGACGGGCGCTGCCGCACTGGCCCAGTTCGAACGCGATACCTTCGCCTTCGAGGCGGCCGAACGGGACCTCGTGGCTGCCGACCGGCGCCGGCATGCCGCGGAACATGCGGTGGCCCAGATGCGGGCGCTGATTCGTCCCGGAGGTGAGGGCAACGGCGACACCGTCACGCTGAACGCTCCCGTGGCCGGCCGGGTGCTGAAGGTCGTCCAGGAGAGCGAGGGCGCCGTCGCTGCCGGCGCCCCGCTGATGGAAATTGGCGATCCCCTGGACATCGAGGTCGCCGTCGACCTCCTGACGACCGTCGCGGTCCGCCTCCGCGAGGGCGCACCGGTCTCCATCAGCGGTTGGGGCGGGCCGACGCCGCTGCCCGGCCGGGTTCGCCGGGTCGAGCCTTCCGGCTTCACCAAGCTTTCGGCCCTCGGCGTCGAGGAACAGCGGGTCTGGGTGCTGATCGACATTGTCGCCCCACCCGCCCAGCGTGCGGCGCTGGCCGACGGTTTTCGCGTCGAGGTGACCATCACGCTCGACGAGATCGAAGGGGCGACGCTGATTCCCGCCGGAGCCCTGTTCCGGCGCGGCGACGACTGGTTCGTCTTCGTCTCAGCGGGAGGGCGGGCCCAGCTGCGGCGCGTCCAACTGCAACAGCGGTCGGGCCGCACGGCGGCCGTCGCTGCGGGGGTGTCGCCCGGCGAGCGGGTCATCGTCTATCCGCCGTCAGCGGTCGCGGACGGAAAGTCCGTGCGCGACCTCTAGGGTCGCGGTGGGATCGCGGCGGTTCGGGCATCTGCCCGCGGTTCGGCCGTCGGTGACCGGCGCTTGGACCCGCGATCAGGAATGATGCCCGGTAGCCTTTTCCACCCCCTCGTTTGGAAGTGTCGAGGGCTACCGGGAAGTCAGGCTCCCCCCTCACGCGACCGCGGCGCGCCGGCCCCAGAGACCGAGCGCGACCAGAGCGATCGCCGACACCACGATCAGCGCGAGAGTCGCGTCCGGCACATAGTAGGTGGTGTAGATTTCCCACCCCATGAGCCGCAGCGCCTTTGACGCGGCGGTCGGCGTTCCCATGAGGTGACCGCCGATCGAGCCGGTGATGGCGAGCAGGAGTCCGCCGACGCCGGCCAGCCCTAGCATCACCCAGCGGGTGACACCCTCCCAGATCGCCGGACCCTGCACCCAGCGGGTAACGAGGAGAAGCGTCCAGTAGGCAACGGTCCAGGCGGCGGCGAGCACGTGGTTGCGGGCGAGGGGGCTCGAGAGCGAGGCCTCCAGCGGCCAGACGAGCAGGCCGACCGAGAACGCGGCGACCGCCGACAGGACACCCAGGGTAAGCAACGGCACCAGCGCCCGGTCGGTCGCAAGCGCCAGCGGCCCGTCGGAGAGCGCGCGCAGGGCAATCACCAGCGTGGCGGTGACCAGAAGCGCGATCGGAAAGTGGACGACGACGGCGTGATAGGGACCCATGATCAGGCGCCTTTCCGGCTGAGGAGTGTGTTGAGCGCGAAACCGAACGCCGCGATCAGCAGCAGTCCGGCAAGCAGGGTGAAGGCCCACTGACGCTGGATCGGGGCGTTGAACTCCATCTCGATCCCGTAGTGGGCGAGCTGGTCCTCGCTATGGCGATAGCGCACCGGCACACCGGCCCTGACATTGCTGGCCCCGGCATGACGGGTGCTGTTGACCAGCGCCCAGTTCACCTGGCCCGGATAGAACAGCGTGACGTCGAGCGGCGGCTGCTGCCAGCCGGGCGTCTCGCCCTCGAAACGGGCCGCCTGGATGGTGGCATCGCGTCCAAGGCCGAGGGTCACCGGCAGCGACACATAGTGCCAGCGGCCGCCGGTCGCCTCGCGGTGGATGGCGAAGGCGAGCTGGTAGAGGCCCCGCTCGACGAAGATCTTGTCGTCGCGCGGGTTGCCCGTATCCATGCGACGGCTGAGCGTGACCTCCCAGAAGCCATCGGTCCAGCGGGCCCGGCCGTTGACCGCGATATCGGCGCGCGAGCCCTGGCTCGTCCGCAGGACGCGCCGCGGGATGGTGTCGCCGTCGCGCCAGGCGAGGGCGGGATCGAACGGCACTGCCTCGTCCTCGCGCAGGGCATAGACGTCGTCCTGCCCGATGCGGCCTTGGACGATGTCGTCGAAGTTGAGCGCCGAGCGCTGCACCCGGGCCGGGTTGAACATCAGCCGCGGCTGGCGCTTGGCGGAATCCCAGTTGGTCGTGTAGGCGCCGCGGCCAGCATCGCTGAGCCGGCCGGCTGCCACCATCTGGTCGTCGGAGACGCCCATCGGACTGGAGCGGTTGGCGCGCCAATGCCAGAGATCGAGGAAGTAGCCCGCTGAGATCAGTGCCTGCTGGTCGGCTTCCGGCAGCGTCGAGGACCAGTCGTTGATGTTCGACCGCGTGCCCGGCAGGTACTTCGTGCCCTCGTCGAGGCCGAGCCGCTGTCCGAGATAGGGATGCGCCTGAACCTCCTGGCCGGGCACCTCGCTGGCGGTCCCGGCGAGCCGGTGGCCGATGGCGATATAGCCGCCATACCGGCCGAACTCGGGCACGCGACCGTCGTCGACCATCATCGCGACGCGGTCTTCGTGCAGTCCGTCCGGCTGCGGGCCGGCGACGGCCCTGCCTCGCACAACCCAGGCCTTTCCGTCATAGCGCAGGACATCGTGGAAGATGCCCGGCCGCGGCGAGGGCCAGCGGTAGCGGAAGAAGATGGTCGTCCCGTTGTAGGCCGCCTGCACCTGCAGGGGCACGGTCAGCGCCTGCGGAATGGAGATGTGACGCGCGGGGTCGTTGTGCACGACACCCCTGCCGTGGGTGAGCCAGGACACGCCGAGCACCCCGATGAATAGGGCAACGGCGGCATAGATCGCTGTTCGTTTCATGTCTCTCCCCCCCGCGGCATGCGCCCATGACGCATCCGTCAATTCGATTGTTGTCCCGCGACAAGTTTCGGCCCCGGCCGGCTGTCCGCGCGCGATCGCGTCCGTGACGGTCGCTGCCGTCGTCTATGGTTACTGCTTGCGGGGACGCTTGCGCGCAGGACCTCACGGCCCGTCCGCATGCCCTCGCTGTCAAGGGCGTCACCGGAACGCCGGTGCTTCTTGCCGTAACGGCGGAGCCGATGCGCTCCATCGGCACCCTGTACAGCAAAGGTGTTCCTGTACGGCCGGGGTCACACTGATTCAGATCAAGCCGCCTCCCTCGTCAGATCAAGTCGTCGTCCTGCGCTTCGATCGACGCGGCCCTGCGTCTCCGGATCTTTGCTGGTGCGCGACTGTCGATCGCGTGACCGACAGGAAAGACACCGTCGAAGGGCACGCTTGAACTGCGCTTCGCGCCCCCATAGTGATCGCTGCGAGCCGGGCGCTGCCTGCCGCTCACTCGGTCTCTGCACATCAGCCGTCGGCCCGAGGCACGGGGCCATCGTTTGCCGGGGGGCTCGATTCCGTCACCTTGCTGACACGAAAGGCTTCGACAGATCGTTCGAACCGGAGCATGAGCCCTCAATGGACTATTTCAAGCGATTCAATTTCCTGTTCGCGACGCCCGCCTTCGACGAGCAGGATCTCGAAGGTCAGCGCTTCCATCAGATCGTCGACCAGATCGAGCGATCCGGCTTCGAGGTGGTCAGGGCGCCGAAGCTGGAAGACGCGGAAATCGCGGTTCAGACGGACGCCGCCATCGGCTGCATGGTGGTCGACTGGGGCAAGAAGGGCCTTGAGGGCCGCACTTCGGCGCTGATCAACCTCATGCGGCGGCGCGGCCTCGACTTCCCCGTCATCCTGCTGATCCGCCGCAAGCGCTTCGAGGACCTGCCCGTCGAGGTGCTCGACTTCATCGACGGCTACGTTTTCCTCTCCGAGGAGACGCCTGCCTTCATCGCGAAGAACCTCATCAGCCGACTGAAACAATATGCCGAGACGCTGAAGACGCCCTTCTTCGGCCAGCTCGTCGACTATGCCGAGGAGGGCAATCAGCTGTGGACCTGCCCGGGCCACAACGGTGGCGTCTTCTACAGCCGCAGCCCCATCGGCCGGGTGTTCATGGAGCATCTGGGTGAGGCGGTGTTCCGCGACGATCTCGACAATTCCGTCCTCGATCTCGGTGACCTTCTGACTCACGAGGGGCCGGCCCTGCAGGCGCAGAAGGAGGCGGCCAAGATCTTCGGCGCGGAGA
The DNA here is from genome assembly GCF_053471285.1 of Phreatobacter aquiterrae. Taxonomy (NCBI): domain Bacteria; kingdom Pseudomonadati; phylum Pseudomonadota; class Alphaproteobacteria; order Hyphomicrobiales; family Phreatobacteraceae; genus Phreatobacter; species Phreatobacter aquiterrae. The sequence goes on from NZ_JBJPHW010000008.1 coordinate 222,798, forward strand.
AGACCTATTTCGTTCTGAACGGCACCTCGTCGTCCAACAAGATCGCGCTCGGCGCCCTGGTGACGGACGGCGACCTCGTCCTGTTCGATCGCAACAACCACAAGGCCGCCCATCACGGCGCGCTGATGATGGCAGGCGGCATCCCGGTCTATATCCCGACGACGCGCAACGCCTGGGGGCTGATCGGCCCCATGTGCCACGACGCATTTGACGAAGACGCCTTGCGCGAGCGCATCCGTACCCATCCGCTGGTCAAGGATCCGGAGGCCTGGAAGAAGCCGCGGCCGTTCCGCGTGGCTGTCGTCGAGCAATGCACCTATGACGGCACGATCCACAACGCGGAGATCATCCTCAAGCGCATCGGGCACCTCTGCGACTACATCCTGTTCGACGAGGCCTGGGCGGGCTTCATGAAGTTCCACCCGCTCTATGCGGGCCGCTTCGCCATGGGTCTCGGCGAGCTGGGACCCGATGCCCCGGGCATCATCGCGACACAGTCGACGCACAAGCAGCTCGCGAGCTTCTCGCAGGCCTCGCAGATCCACATGAAGGACCGACACATCAAGGGCCAGAAGCGGCGCGTCGAACATCGCCGCTTCAACGAGAGCTTCATGCAGCACGCCTCGACCTCGCCCTTCTATCCGCTCTTCGCCTCACTCGACGTCGGCGCACAGATGATGAAGGGCCGCTCGGGCGTCGTCCTGTGGGACGACACGATCCGGCTGGGCATCGAGCTGCGCAAGAAGATCCGGGCCGTCAGGCGCGAGTTCGAGGAGAAGGAACAGCGCCCCGAGAGGCGCTGGTTCTTCGAGCCCTTCGTGCCGGACCGGGTGAAACTCCCCGATGCGGCCCGCGAAGGCGCATTTCACGATGTCGCATGGGAATCGATCAGCACCGACCAGCTCGTCGCCGATCCCTCCTTCTGGGAACTCGCTCCGGGTGCCGGCTGGCACGGATTTCCGGACATGGCGAAGGGCTTCGCGATCACCGATCCCAACAAGCTGACCCTTCTGACGCCCGGTTTCGACCGCGCGACGGGCGGATATGCCGACCATGGCATTCCCGCGCCCATCGTCGCCCAGTTCCTGCGCGAGAACCGCATCGTGCCGGAGAAGAACGACCTCAACTCGCTGCTCTTCCTTCTGACCCCCGGCGTCGAGGCCAGCAAGGCCGGCACGCTCGTCAGCGGGCTCGTCGCCTTCAAGAGGCTGCACGACGACAATGTGACCATCGAGGAGGCCATCCCCGAGTTCTTCCGACGACGGCCCCAGCGCTATGCCGGCGTCCGTCTGCGCGACCTCTGCGCCGAGATGCACCGCTTTTTCCGCCAGGCCGATGTGAGCGCCCTTCAGGCGCGGCAATTCTCGCTGGACCATCTGCCGGACATGGCCATGTCGCCGCACGACGCCGCGCGGTGTCTCGTGCGCAATGACGTCGACTACCTGCCGATCGACCGGATTGCCGGCCGCATCGCGACGACGCCCTTCGTGGTCTATCCTCCCGGCATCGCGACCGTGGTGCCGGGCGAGCGGCTGACCGAGAAGGCGCAGCCGATGATCGACTACCTCAAGATGTTCGAGACCTGCTTCAACACGTTCCCGGGCTTCGAGGTCGAGATCCAGGGCGTCTATCGCGAGGTCGACGAGGCGGGCCGCATCCGCCTCCACACCTACGTCGCCGCGGAATAGGTCGGAGCCGACCATGTCCGAGCTCCTCCCCATCACCGTCAGGCCTTCGCGCGATTCCGACGTCGAGGACATGCTGGCGATCTACCGGCATCATATCCGACGTGGCATCGAGGAAGGCGTCGACGATGCGGATACGCTGGAACCCGACGACCTGCGGGAACGGCGCAAGAACTTCCGCACCCGGCGCTATCCGCATCTGGCTGCAACCATCGGCGGCCGCGTCGTCGGCTATGCCTATGTCGTGCTGTTCCGCAAGCGGCCGGCCTATCGCTACACCGTCAAGCATTCGATCTATGTGCATCACGACCATCTCGGGCAGGGCATCGGAAAGGCCCTGCTGAAGGAGATGATCGACGCCTGCGCGGCCGCCGGTTTCCGCCAGATGATCGGCTATGTCGATGCCGACAACGCCGCCTCGCTCGGGCTCCACGAGAGCTTCGGCTTCATCCGCGTCGCCCATCTGCCCGGCGTCGCCTATCGCTATGGACGCTGGGCCGACAGCGTCATGGTGCAGCGCTCGCTCGGACCCGGCACCACGACACCCCCGCCGCCCTTGCCGCTGTCACGCTGACGGGCGCAGGCATTTCGTCGTCCAAGATGTCAGGCGGCGTCTGCGGGGAGGAGCATCGCGGCTATCGGCTGCCGTCCGAAGCAGGCCTCCGGCATGTGGACAGCTACCTCGGCACGGGCGGCTCGGTGTTCGTGTCAAGAAGCTGGACGATGGCCCTGATGACCTGCGCCATCGCGAATGGCTTCGGCAGGAGAATGCTCCGCGGGACCCCCCGGGAGGCCCACTCATCCGCGCTGGCTCCCGTCATGTAGATGACCGGCAGTTCCGGTTTCCCGTTGCGAGCCTTTTCAGCGATATCCCACCCGTTGGCGCCGGTGACACCGAGATCGATGTCGGTCACGAGCGCCAGGATCAATTCCAGGTCCGTCTGTGAAATCGCGTGCAAGAACCACCCCCTGCTGGGCTGGTTTCGCGTCCAATAACCACCCCTGCTGAGGCCATAGCGCACGATCCTTTCCGTTTTCGGGAAGGGTCCAGGGATGACGGGTGTGGAGA